>JANOHN010000361.1:0-8735 GCA_031406505.1 Acidimicrobiia bacterium
CGTTCGCCGACCGCGTCGACGATCTGCGGCACGAGCGGCATCGTGGCGATGAGTCCGGTATGACCGCCGGCCTCGGTGCCTTGCGCGACCACGAGGTCGCAGCCCGCTTCCACCGCGTCGATCGCGTGGCGCACCTTTCCGCACATGTTCACGACGAGGACGTTGTTGCCATGGCAGAGCTCTATGACCTCGCGCGGCACGCCGAGCGCGGCCACGAACACGGGGGTGCCCTCCGCGATCAACAGCTCCACGTTGCGCAGCATCTGCTCGGGCAACGCGGTGAGGAGATCGACGCCGAACGGCTTGCTCGTGAGCTCCTTGGTCTTGCGGATCTCATCGACCATCTCATCGCTGCTCATCGCGCCCGCACCCAGGCAGCCGAATCCGCCCGCTTCCGACACCGCCGCGGCGAGTCGGTGGTACGAGACGCCACCCATGCCCGCGAGCATCACGGGATGCTCGATCTCGAGCACTTCCGTAAGTCGAGTCTTGATCATGGACGTGAGGCTACCGACAAGTGGGTATCGTCAAGTCGTGGCGCGCGAAGTTGCTCCGTTGGTCGGCGTCATCATGGGGAGCGACTCCGACCTCCGGGTGATGCAGGCCGCACTCGACACGCTCGACGAGTTCGGCGTGGCGCACGAGGTGCGCATCGTGTCGGCACACCGCACGCCCGACGTGATGGTCGAATACGCGCGAACCGCGGCGGACCGCGGCTTGCGCGTGATCATCGCCGGAGCGGGAGGAGCCGCGCATCTCCCCGGGATGACCGCGTCGATGACCGCACTCCCCGTGATCGGGGTTCCCGTCGCCCTGTCGAACCTCGATGGGCTCGACTCGCTGCTCTCCATCGTCCAGATGCCGGCAGGTGTACCGGTGGCGACGGTGGCCGTCGACAACGCTCGCAACGCCGCGTTGCTGGCGGTCCGCATCCTCGCCACCGCCGATCCGGCGCTGCGCACCCAGATGGAGCGCTTCCAGGCCGAGCTCGACGAGATGGTTCGCGCCAAGGACGCCAAGCTCCAAGACGGCGACTCCCCCGAGCGAGGATGAGCGCCGCACGTATCGTGCGACGCCCGAGCGGGGCCAGAGCGGCCCGGCCACAGGCCGAGAGCGGGAGAGAAGTCACTAGCCTGCCGGGCGATGTGGCCCCGACCGCACGCTGAGGCGACCCCCGACAAGCCCGCCTACATCATGGCGAGCAGCGGCGACATCGTGACCTACCGCGAGCTCGAAGCGGGCTCGAACCGACTCGCCCGCCTGCTGCGCGACCGCGGCCTCGAGTTCGGCGACCACATCGCGATCTTCATGGACAACAACGCGCACTACCTCCAGGTGGCGTGGGCCGGGCAGCGCTCGGGTCTGTACTTCACGCCGATCAACTTCCACTTCAATGCCGACGAGGTCACGTACATCCTCGAGAACTCGGGCGCGCAGGCCGTGATCGTGGCTGCCGCGCTCGGGCCTGTGGTGACCGAGCTGCTCGACACGATGCCCGAGCAGGTGCGCACACGCCTCGTGGTGGGCGGCGACGTCGCCGGCTACGAGCGCTACGAGACGGCCGTCGCCGAGTTCCCAGGTGAACCCCTCGACGAGGAGCTCGAAGGCCATGGGATGTTCTACTCATCGGGCACGACGGGGCGACCCAAGGGGGTGAAGTACCCACTCGTGCGCAAGCCGGTCGGGCTGCCCGAACTGGCGCTCGGCGGCTTCGGCGCGCTCTACGGGCTCGGCGCCGACACCATGTACCTGTCCCCAGCGCCGCTGTACCACGCCGCGCCGCTCCAGTTCTGCATCGCGGTGTCGCGATTCGGCGGCACGAGCGTGATCCTCGAGCGCTTCGACCCCGAGTCCCTGCTCCAGGCCATCGAGCGGTACCGCGTCACGCACGCGCAGTTCGTGCCGACGATGTTCGTGCGGATGCTCAAGCTGCCCGAAGCGATACGGACGAAGTACGACATGTCATCACTTCAGGTGGCGGTCCACGCGGCCGCGCCGTGCCCGGTCAGCGTGAAGCACCAGATGATCGAGTGGTGGGGCCCGATCATCTTCGAGTACTACGCGGCGACCGAAGGCACCGGCTCCACGATGATCAACAGCGAGGAGTGGCTCGCGCACCCGGGCTCCGTCGGCCGCTCGTACACCGGCACGTTGCACATCCTCGATGAAGAGGACAACCCGCTGCCGACCGGCGAGCCCGGCGTGGTGTGGTTCGAGCCGAGCGCGCGAAGCATGACGTTCGAGTACCACAAGGATCCTGAAAAGACCGCGTCCGCGCACAACCGTGAGGGATGGTCCACGGTCGGCGACATGGGCTACCTCGACGACGAGGGATACCTCTACCTCACTGACCGGCGTGACTTCATGATCGTGTCGGGCGGGGTGAACATCTACCCACAGGAAGCGGAGAACGTGCTCATCGGCCACCCCAAAGTGCTCGACGTCGCGGTGTTCGGCGTGCCGAACGAGGACATGGGTGAAGAGGTGAAGGCCGTCGTGCAGCCGATCGACATGGCCGACGCCGGGCCGAAGCTCGAGCAGGAGCTCATCGAGCACTGCCGCAGCCAGCTCTCGCACTACAAATGTCCGCGGTCCGTCGACTTCTCCGACGACCTGCCTCGCCAGCCCACGGGAAAGCTCTACAAGCGCTTGCTCCGCGACCGCTATTGGGGCAACCAGACGTCCAAGATCGTCTGACGAGTCGAGACCAGGGGGAACTGATGGCTGACACGCTGGCCAAGCTGATCCGCGAACAGGCCGCATCGATCGGCGACCACGTCGCGTTCACGTTCGAGGGACGCGAGCACACATATGGCGACCTCGACGCGACCTCGAGTCGAGTCGCGCGTGGGCTGCTGGCGGAGAGCGTGAGCTCGGGCGACCGGGTGGCCTTCCTCGACAAGAACACGGTCGAGCTCTTCGAGATGATGTTCGGCACCGCGAAGATCGGCGCGGTGCTGTGCCCCGTCAACTGGCGCCTCGCCCCGCCCGAAGTCGCGCAGATCATCAACGACGCGCAAGCGGGGGTCCTCGTCGTCGGCCAGGAGTTCATCCCGCTGCTCGACAAGATCGAGGGCGACCTCACCACGGTCCGCCGGATCCTCGTGCTCGGCGCACACCCCGAGCACGAGGACTACGCGGCATGGCGCGACCGCCAGCCCGCCGACGACCCCGGCGGGGGCCTGAGCAGCGACGACGTCGCGTTGCAGTTCTACACATCCGGGACCACTGGTCTGCCGAAGGGGGCGACGCTCTCCGGCCGCGCGATGCACGCGCTCCTACCGGGTGTGAACGAGTTCCTCGGGCTCGGCCCCGACACCGTGAGCCTCGTCGTGATGCCCTTGTTCCATGTCGCGGGCACAGGGTGGGCGCTCTTCGGACTGAACAACGGCGCACACAACGTGCTCCTGCGCGACGTCGACTTCGGTGCGATCCTCGAGGCGATACCGAAGTACGGCGTCACCGACTCCGTCTTCGTGCCGGCCGTGCTCCAATTCCTGCTCGCGACACCGGGTTGCGAAGACACCGACTTCTCGACGCTGCGCACGATCCTCTACGGCGCATCGCCGATCTCCGAGGAGGTGCTGATGAGCTCCGTCGCCCGCTTCGGCTGCAAGTTCGTGCAGGCCTACGGTTTGACCGAGACCAACGGCGCCGCGGTCGTGTTGCCTGCCGAGGACCACGACCCCAACGGGCCGAACCGGCACCGATTGCGCGCGGCAGGGATCCCATTGCCCGGTGTCGAATTGCGCATCGCGGGCGCCGACGACGAGGAGCTCCCCGCGAGCGAGATCGGTGAGGTGTGGATCAAGTCGCCCGCCAACATGGCCGGGTACTGGAACATGCCCGAGGCGACCGCGGCGGCGCTCACGCCGGATGGCTGGTTCAAGTCGGGCGACGCCGGCTACCTCGACGGCGACGGCTACCTCTACATCGCCGATCGCGTGAAGGACATGATCATCTCGGGTGGCGAGAACGTGTACCCGGCCGAGATCGAGAGCGTGCTGATGGCGCACCCCGGCATCGCCGACGCAGCAGTCATCGGCGTTCCCGACGACAAGTGGGGCGAGGCCGTGAAGGCCGTCCTCGTGCGCGCACCCGACACGGACGTGGCCGACCACGAGATCATTACCTGGTGTCGCGAACGGCTGGCGCACTACAAGTGCCCGACGTCCGTCGACTGGACCGACATGTTGCCTCGCAACCCTTCAGGGAAGATCCTCAAGCGCGAGCTGCGCGAGCCGTACTGGGAAGACCGCGAGCGCCGCGTGAACTAGGAGCCACACACTTGCCCTCTGGGGAACGGCCGGATCACGGCGCGGCCACGGTCGACGCCTATCGATCGCTCGTGAACGACGTGGCCGCCGAGGCCGCCGAGCTCGATGGCCTCGTCGCCACCATCGACGACCATGCCTGGACCACTGGGACGCTGGCCGAAGGATGGGACGTGCGCGACCAGATTGCGCACCTCGCGCTCTCCGAGGAGCTCGGCGCACTCGCGGCCACCGATGAGGTGGCATTCGGCACCCGGCTCGAGGAGCTTCTGGCCAGGATCGCGACTCACCCCGACGGGACGGGGGCTGCGCTCGTCGGTCGTGGTCGCGAGCTCACCGGGCCCCAAGTCCTGGCGTGGTGGCGCGACGGACGTGATCGCACCGTGAGCGCGCTACACGAGCACGACCCGCGCGACCGCTTGCCCTGGTTCGCCGGACCGATGTCGGCAATGTCGTTCGCCACCGCTCGCATCATGGAGACGTGGGCACACGGGCAAGACATCGCCGATGCACTCGGCGCAGAACGCCGCGCGACCGCGCGTCTACGCCATATCGCCGACCTCGGCGTGCGCGCCCGGCGCTACGCGTACACCGCGCGAGGTCGTGAAGCGCCCGATGCTGAGATTCGCGTCGAGCTGGGAGGTCCCGACGGTGAACAATGGGCATGGGGGAGGTCGCAGACCGACTTCGTCTGCGGCACCGCGCTCGACTTTTGCCTGGTTGCGACGCAACGGAGAAACCCCGCCGACACCGCCCTCGACGTGACCGGCCCGCTCGCACGCGAGTGGATCGACATCGCGCAAGCGTTCGCGGGCCCCGCCACCGACCACCGCCCGCCGACGGTGTAACGACCGACATGCGTCGCTCAACCCCAAGAGCCGGGTGAGCAACGCACCCAAAGGGTTAGAGGCCGCGGAACATCGGAGGGCGCTTCTCCGCGAACGCGGTGACACCCTCCTTCGCGTCCTCCCGTCCACCCGCGGCGCTGAGCTCGCGCTCCTCGGTTGCCAACTGGTCCGTGAGCGTGGTGCCGACGGAGTCGCGCAGCAGCCGTTTGGCTACACCGAAGGAGCGCGTCGGACCGGCCGCGAGCTTCGTGACGAGCGCCTCGGCCTCGGCCATGAGCTCAGCGTCGGCAACGACGCTTGTCACGAGCCCCCAGTCGCGCGCTTCGTCGGCGCTCAGCGCGCGGTTCGTGAGCGTGAGCTCGACCGCGCGCCGGAGCCCGATGATGCGTGGGAGGAACCAGGTGGACCCGCCGTCTGGCGTGAGCCCGATGGCGGTGTAGGCCATCACGAACTTCGTGGACTGACCGGCCAGCACCAGATCCGACAACGCGACAAGTGACAGACCGGCACCCGCCGCGCTCCCCTGCACCGCGGTGACGATCGGCGCGTCGAGTCTGTCCAACGCCTCGATCGCCTCGTGGAGCGCGCCGACGATCTCAGAGAGCCGATCCGGGAGCTCGGGGCCCTCGCTCGCAGCGGCCGCGAACGCGCGCACATCCCCACCCCCGCAGAAGCGATCGCCGCGACCGGTCAGCAGCACGGCACGCAGGGAGTCGGATCGGGCCAGCTCCGTGGCCGCGTCGGCGAGCGCTCGCGCCAGCGTGAGATCGATCGCGTTCGCGGCGTCGGGCCGGTTGAGCGTGAGGCGCGCGACACCATCGTCGCTCGTCTCGAGGAGCACCGGTACGTCACTCATGCTTCACCTTCCGAACGTCAGTGGGGATCTGGTCCCACGGCGGCTCGACGTCGACGCGGGGTTCAGCAGGCAGTCCGAGCACGCGTTCGCCGACGATATTGCGCTGGATCTCGTCGGTGCCGCCTCGGATCGAGATCGACGGCGCGGTCAGGAACAACGTCTGCCATTCACCCTCGCCGACCATCCCGTCCGAGCCGAGGATCGCGAGTGCCGCTCCGGCTGTCTCCTTGAGCAGCGCACTGCCGCGCAGCTTGGAGCCTGAGCCTTCGGGCCCCGGAGTTCGGCCCGCGCGAGCGACGTCGAGCGCCCGGCGCATGGTCAAGCGGTTGACTTCTGATGCGACTCGCACCGCCGTCACCCGGTCGCGCGCCACGGCGCCGACGTCATGCTCGGCCAGCAGTTCGAGGAGTCGTTCGCCCGGCGCGCCCATTCCCGTACCAATCGCGCCGATCGCCCCGCGTTCGTTGGCCAAGGCCGCGCGGGCCACGGCCCAGCCGGCGCCGACGTCGCCGATCCGGTCGTCGTCGCTCACCTCCGCTTGCTCGAGGAACACCTCACTGAAGTGGGCATCGCCGTTCATCTGCCGCAGCGGACGAACGTCGACGCCGGGACCACTCATGTCGAGCGCGAACGCAGTGATGCCACGGTGCTTCGGGACCGACGGATCGGAACGGGCAAGGAGGAACCCGCGCCGTGCGTAGTGACCGCGACTCGTCCACACCTTTTGACCGGTCACGCGCCAGACGTCGCCGTCGCGCTCGGCGCGCGTCCCCACGTTCGCCAGGTCCGAGCCTGCACCTGGCTCGGAGAAGAGCTGACACCAGACCTCCTCGCCGGTCTTGATGCGAGGAAGCCAACGGGCGCACTGCTCCGGTGTGGCGACGGCAAGCAACGTCGGTGCCACGACCGCGAGGCCCACGAGGTACGGATAGAGGTCGGGCTGCTCGAACCGAGCGAGCTCGCGCGCCACGACCGCCGCGTCTTCAGGCGACGCTCCGAGCCCACCGTGCTCCACGGGCCACGTCGGCACCGCCCACCCGCCGTCGGAGAGCGCCGAGAGGTAGTCGTGACCGCTCTCGACGTCATCGTTCCCGGCGCCGAGCACGGTGACCGGATCGTCGGGATTGCGAGGGCGCAGCAGACCCGCCAACGCACTCTGGACCTCCTCCGTCGAAATCACGGATCGATCCTACGAGCCGCTCAGTTCGAGTGAACCGCCTGGAGCACGTCGAGCCTCGCCGCGCGTCGCGCGGGTCCCCAACCGGCGAGCCATCCCGCCGCGACCGCGAGGAGAACCAAGACGACGAGCGCGCTCCCCGAAAGCGCGAAGGTGAACCCTTCGCTCTCGAGCGCGGCGACGAGCGCGCGGCCGAACACGAGACCCAGCACGATGCCCATGATCGACCCGAACACCGAGATGATGACGGACTCGTACCTGATCATTCGTCGCACCTGCTTCCGCTCCATCCCCACCGCGCGCAACAAGCCGATCTCGCGGGTGCGCTCGAAGATGGAGAGCGCCAACGTGTTGGCGACTCCGAGGATGGCGATCAGCACGGCGAAGAACAGCAGCACGTTGATGAGGTTGAGGAACTGCCCGATGTGCGCCTCCTGTGCCTCGAGGAACTCGCTCTGGTCCTCGACTTCGACGCTCGGGAACTCCTCGAGTGCCTGTGTCGCGGCACGGACCGCGGCGCGCGGTGATGTGTCCGATGGAAGCTTCACGAAGGCGAAGATGTCAGCCTGGTTGGTGAAGTTGGCCTCGAACTCGGGGAGCGCGAGCAGAATCTCGTTGCCGATCGCGTCCTTGTTGTCGAAAACGCCGGCGATCGGGATCTCCTGCTTGCCAGTAGCCGCGAACTCCACCTCGAGCACGCCGGACCGACGTTGCGCCTTCGGCAGCTCGGCATACGCGTCCTTGTAGAGCAACATGCCGCCCTGCTCTCGGAACTGCTGCAGCGCGTCGCCTCGCGGGTGCATGTCGAGGCTTCGACCCACGTTCTTGCTCAACCCGAGGATGGCCTTGGTGTCACCAGCGAGCTGGACGTTCCCGAAGCGGAACTCGGTGACCGCGGCGCCCGGCAACGCTTCGCGCACGGCATCGGCGGCGCGCGGGCTCCACGGAACGAAGTTCTTGGTGCTCAGCACGACCTCGGCGTGCACGTCGGTCTCGAACACATCGCGGAACGTCGACCGGATCGACGCACCGATGATGGCAACCAACGTGAGCAATGCGACGCCGATCATCAACGCCGCGGCGGTGGTCGCGGTGCGACGGGGGTTGCGGGCTGCGTTCTCGCGCGCCAGTCGACCGGACACGCCGCGAACGCGGGCGGGCAGCCAGCCCACGAGCTCCGCGGCTGGTCGAGCAACCAGCGGACTCAGCATCGCGATACCGACGAAGACGACGGCGCACGACAAACCGACGAGCGCGGCCGCGCCACCAGGGAAGCCCCCGACGTCAGCGAACAAGCCCAAGGGCAACGCCACACAGCCCACGGCTGTGAGCGCGGCGCCGACGAGGTAGCGCCGTCGTCCGGAGCTTGCGCCCACGCCGTCGTCCCGCATCGCCTCGATGGGCGACGTGCGCGCGGCTCGACGCGCGGGTGCGATCGCCGAGAGCACCGTCACGATCGTTCCCACCAGCATCGAGACGACGACGGTGCGAGCGAGGATGACCGTGTTCCCCGACGGCAGCTTCACATCGAAGAGCTTCATCATCTCCTGGAGCCCGAGCGCGACACCGACACCCAGGAT
>JANOHN010000363.1:0-10118 GCA_031406505.1 Acidimicrobiia bacterium
CACCGTCGAAGGAGCGAAGATCCTGATCGTCGACGACGACTACCGCAACATCTTCGCTCTCTCGGCAATGCTCGAGCGGAGCCGCGCTGAGATCGTCGTGGCCGAGAGTGGCGCGGAAGCGATCGCGTCCCTCGAACAGACGCCGGACATCGACATCGTCCTCATGGACATCATGATGCCGGTCATGGACGGCTACGAGACGATGCGCGCGATTCGCAACATCGAGCAGTTCGCGGCCCTCCCGATCATCGCCGTGACCGGCAAGGTGGTCGCCGGCGAACGTCAACGCTGCATCGACGCGGGCGCCAACGACTATGTGCCCAAGCCCGTCGATTCCGGCGAGCTGTTCGCGGCCATCAGGACGTGGCGCCTCACCCCGGTTGAGTCAACCGCGTGACCAGTTCGAACGGCCTCGCGGGTCACATCGGGAGTCTCTCGCCGGCGAGCGAGAAGCCCAGCGTCCCCATCCTCGTGGTAGACGACAATGCCAGCAAGCGGTTGGCGTTGACATCCGTCTTGTCGCCTCTCGGCTACGCGATCGTCGAGGCCGACGATGGGCTCATGGCGCTGCGGTGCGTCAGCGCCCAAGACTTTGCCGTCATCCTGCTCGACGTCAACATGCCGGCGATGGACGGCTTCGAGACCGCGGCGCTCATTCGTCAGCGCTGGCAGTCCGAGATGACTCCGATCATCTTCATCACAGCCGCGAGCAAGGACGAGATCCGCACGGACCGCTACGCCGAAGGTGCAGTCGACTTCATCTTCACGCCAGTGTCGCCCGACGAGCTGCGAGCGAAGGTCTCCGTGTTCGCGAAGCTCTTCCTGCAAGCGAGTGCGTTGGCCGCGCGCGCGAGCGAGGTGCAAGCGACCGCAGACCAGCTCAGGCTGCTCACCGACGCCGCACCGATCGGCATCTTCCAAACCGACGCCGAGAACAACTACTCGTACACCAACCCGTGTTGGAGCGAGCTCACGGGCTTCACGACGGAGGCCGCGATCGGGCAGCCGTGGAGCATCTTCCTGGACATGGAACAGCGTGTACGGCTGCGGTCGGAGTACCCCAACGCCGGATCCGACATCACTGAGTTCTCACACCGATTCGAGATTCGAGGCGGTGATGCCCCATCGAGGATCGTGCTCGTGACCTCGAAGGCCATTCCGAACGTCGACGGCGGTAGCGCGGGTTGGGTCGGGCTCCTTGCCGATGTCACCGCCGAGGCCGGCGAGCAAGCCGCGCAGTCCGACGCGCGTGACGAGCTCGCCGCGATCGCGCGGCTCGACCCGCTCACCGGGTTGGGGAATCGCCGTGCACTGCAAGAGGACCTCGATCTTCTGGAGGCGCGCGTTGAGCGTTACGGGCACCGCTACTGCATCGCCTTGTTCGACGTCGATCTCTTCAAGTCGTACAACGACACCTACGGGCATCAGGCGGGCGACGACATCCTCCGGGCCGTCGCCAGCGAGCTCAAGCGTCAAGCACGCGGGGGGGACGCGCTTTACCGATATGGCGGCGAGGAGTTCCTGTGCATCTTCCCCGAGCAATCCCTCGACACGGGGACGAAGGCCGTACAACGCATGCGCGTCGGCATCGAGGCACTGACGATCCCGCATGCCGAGAGCCCTACCGGCGCGCTGACCATCAGCGCGGGGCTCGCCATGCTGGATCCGGGTCACACCAAGTCAGCAAGCGATGTGCTCAAGGAAGCCGACGAAGCGCTCTACCGAGCCAAGCAGCTCGGCCGCAACCGAGTCGAGCAAGCCGTCCTGCAGTCCGCCTGACGTCAGGCGGATGCAGGTGGGAGCACGCGGTGGTCGGACCAGTCAACGGCCAGACGCCGTAGCTCGATGCGCCACTGCGCGTCGAGCCGGCGGAAATGATCCAGGTAGCGAATCGAGAGCACCTTGTCGCGACGCTCGCCATCGGCGTCGGTGATGTGGTGGGCCATGCAATACGTCTCACCGGTCGCGACGTCGCCGTCGAGCTGGACCGAGTGCTGTCCGAGGAAATGCGTGGTGACCGCGTAGCGCGAGAGCCCGGCCAACGCGTCTGCGATCTCACGACGGCCGGTGCGCACGCGGTCGGGCTGGACGCGATCGGGATCGCCCTCGTAGATCTCCAGCACGCCGTCCTCGCAGAACAACGCCGCCACGGACTCGGGGTCGAGCCGGTCGACACCATGCGCATACGCCTCGACCAGCTCACGAATTGCTACGCGATCGCGGAGCTCGTCCATCACATGATCGTAAGCGCAACCAGGATTCGAGGCCTGGCCTAGCCTGGCGCCGTGGGTCGCCGCTTTCGCCGCGTTGCGCGGCCACTGGACCGAATCGTCATGGGCGTCGTGATGGGCGTGATCGTGTTCGCACTCGAGCGGTTCGTCGCGCGGAGCACGCGTCGCGGCGCCAAGCGTGAAGGCGCGACGTAGAGCGTTCTGTCAGCGGCCCGGTCGCGCGAGGTCGGCGACCAGGCCGAGCGTCAGCCCTCCGGCCACGGAGCCCAACGCGATGGGCACCCACTGAGCGACGCTTGACGAGTCGGCCGTCATGGCCGTGGCGATGAAGGCACCCGCCGCGACGATCGCGAGCGAGATACGACGCGTGGCGCGGCGCACTCCGGTCTCGATGCCCTCGATGCCGCGGAAGTGCACCTGGAGCTTCGGGCCGGGTCGCGCGCCAGTGAGCCGCTCGAACGACTCGATCAGGCGACCGACGCGCACCTTGATCTTCTGCGACTCGTACAGCACCGTCTGTGGATCGGCCACGTTACGAAGCCGATCGAACGCCGACTTGGCCATGAAGCTTCCGGCCACGGAGAACGGGTCGAGCTCGGGGTCGAGCTCAGCCGTCGCGAGCTGTACCTGCGCGAGCGCCTTCCCGGTGAGCACGAGCGCGGCCGGGAGCGACACACCGTGGCGCACCGAGATCATCGTGATGTCCTGGAGCATGGGGCCGAGTTGGATCTCCTGGAGCGGGAGATGGCGATAGCGCGTGACGAGTGAGCTGATCTCCTCGCGGTAGTTGGTGAGGTCGAGGTTCGGCCGCTCCTCCTCTCCCGAGATCATCAGCGTGACATCGGCCAAGAAGTCAACGTCTTCGCGCCAGAACGCGAGGAGCATGAGCATGAGCCCGTCGCGCAGCGCAGGCCCGACTTCGCCGACCATGCCGAAGTCGAGGAAGTAGATCTGCCCGTCCCACCACTTGAGGTTGCCGGGATGCGGATCGGCGTGGAAGAAGCCCTCGGTGAGGATCTGCCGGTAGTACGACTCGAGAAGCTGCTTGGCTGCTTCCTTGCGCTCGCGCCCTTCGGGGGCGCTCTCCATCGGCCCGCCCTGCACCTCTTGCATCACGAGCAGGCGATCCGTCGAGAAGTCGGTATACACGTCGGGGACCGCAAGTCGCGAGTAGTGCGCGAGCAGCGCGTCCATGCGTTGGATGTTTGCCGCCTCCAAACGGAAGTCGAGCTCGCGCTGGAGCGACTCGGAGAGATGTTCGACGACGGCGGCGGGGTCAACGATCTGGCGCAGCGCCGGACGCGCCGCGCTCTTCTGCGCGAACACCTGGAGCAACCCCAGGTCGCGCGTGATCTCCTCGCGAGCAGTCGGCCGTTGCACCTTCACCACCACACGGTCGCCGTTCGCGAGCGTGGCTCGGTGCACCTGCGCGATCGTGCCCGACGCGAGCGGAGTCGGGTCGATCGTCTCGAACACGTCCTCCCACGGGACTCCGAGCTCCTCCTCCATCACCTCGACGACCTGCTCCTCGGTGAGCGGCGGGACCTTGTCGCGCAGCGAGGCAAGCTCGGCGATGAACTCGGGAGGGACCAGGTCGGGTCGGGTCGACAGGATCTGGCCCAGCTTGCAGAACGTGGGGCCGAGCTCCTCGAGTGCAGTGCGCAGGCGGCGCGCGCTGACACGCCGGTCGTCGTCGTCGTGTTGGCCCAGCCGCGACCACACCTCTTTGAGGCCGTGCTTGGTCGCGACCTTCGCGATCGTGGCTGCGCGCCCGGTGAGCAACGGCTCCTCGATCGCGGCGGGCTCGTCGGGAAGATCGATCACACGTGTGTGCGTGCTCCCACGACTGACGACCCCTGCGGTGTTCACCACGATCACCGTGCACTGCGCCAAGTGCGAGATGCGGTTCGGTACGTTGCTGAGCAGGAACTTCTTGCGCCCGCTCATTCCCGCGTTGCCCACGACCACCACGTCGGCATGCACCTCGTCGGCGACGCGCAAGATCGCGACCGCGGGGTCGTCGGCAACGACGACGCGCGACGTGCCCTTCGGGCCCGCAAGGCCGTGCACGACGCGAGCGAGGGCGGCCGCGGCCAGATCGACCCGGGGCTTCGCCTCCGGAAGGCCTTCCGTCCCTGGATCTGGCTCGGGCGGGAGCACCTGCACCAGCACGAGTTCGGCGGCGTACCGCCCAGCCATGTCCGCGGCCCATGACACCGCGCGCGCTGCAGTCTCCGAGAGATCGGTGGCTACCACCACGCGCTGCATACCAAGGCTCCTGATCCGGTCGACTCCGCTGCGCACCCGCGGCCTCCGCCGGCGCTCCACTGCGTCTCGCCTACGTCTGCCAGGGGCCACGCTATGCGGCTACCGTCCCGCCCCGTGAAGCCGGCGCCGTTCGAGTACCACGCGCCG
The DNA here is from genome assembly GCA_031406505.1 of Acidimicrobiia bacterium. Taxonomy (GTDB): domain Bacteria; phylum Actinomycetota; class Acidimicrobiia; order IMCC26256; family PALSA-555; genus SHVJ01. The sequence goes on from JANOHN010000363.1 coordinate 4,647, forward strand.
GAGACCACCGCCGACGTCGTCGCCATCCTGGCCGAGCACGGCGACGAGGCCAAACCCTTGGCCGGCGGGCAGAGCCTTGTGCCGATGCTGGCCCTACGGCTCACGCGCTTCGGTCATCTCGTCGACCTCAACCGCGTGCCGGCGCTCGCCGGCGTGGAGCGGCACAACGGGACGGTCGTGGTCGGGGCCATGACCCGCCAGGCGGCCGTCGAGGACGCCGACGTCGCCGATGCCGTCCCGCTCCTCGGCATGGCGGTGCCGTTGATCGGGCATTTCCAGATCCGCAACCGCGGCACCCTGGGCGGCTCCATCGCTCATGCCGACCCCGCCGCGGAGCTTCCGGCCGTTGCGCTGACGCTCGACGCGCAGCTCGAGATCGCGTCGCCGTCGGGCACGCGACTGGAGACTGCGGCCGACTTCTTCGTCGGAACGTGGACCACGACGATCGAGCCGGAGGAGTTGCTGATTGCGGTGCACTTCCCGGTGTGGTCGGGCCGAGCCGGATTCGCGGTCGAGGAGGTCGCGCGCCGGCTCGGCGACTTCGCCCTGGTGGGCGTCACGTGTGGCGTGGAGCTCGACGATGCTGGTCGCATGAGCCGCGCCGCCATCGCACTCTTGGGCATGGCGAGCACCCCCGTTCGAGCTTCCGCCGCCGAAGCTGCGTTGGTCGGGACCACGCCGAGCGCGGCGGACCTCGAGGAGATTGCGCGGCTTGCGGTCGACGACCTCGATCCTCCCGAAGACATCCACGCTTCGTCGCGCTACCGCCACGATGTAGGGGCGTACGTCGTGAAGCGAGCCCTCACTGCCGCATTGGAAGAGACGCAGCGGAGCCCTGGCCGGACGGCCGGGTGGGCAGAGCGGAGTCGACCCGAGGCGGAGGAAGCGGCCCGTGCATGAGCAACCGGTCACCGTGACCGTCAACGGTGAGCGGCATCGCCATACGGTCGAGCCGCGCAAGACCCTCGCCGACTTCCTGCGCGAGGACTGCGCGCTCACCGGCACGCATCTCGGGTGCGAGCACGGCGTGTGCGGTGCGTGCACGGTGATCGTCGATGGGGATGCGGTGCGCGCGTGCCTGATGTTCGCGGTGCAGGCCGAGGGCGCCGACATCACCACCGTTGAAGGACTCACGCCCGACGGTGGGCTCAGCCCGGTGCAGGAGGCGTTTCGCGAGGAGCACGGACTGCAATGCGGGTTCTGCACGCCGGGCTTCGTGGTGTCGGTCCACGCGTTCCTCGCCCAGCACCCAACGCCGTCACGCGAGGAGATCGTCGAAGCGCTGTCAGGCAACCTCTGTCGCTGCACCGGCTACCAAGGCATCATCCGCGCCGTCGAGCGCGCCGCCCAGACGATGCGCTAGCCGATCCTTCGCCTCAGACACTGGTCGATGATCTCGAGGGGGTGGCGGACGTCGACGCCGGCGGCAGCCAGATGGAAGGTGCACCCGGGATTCGCGCTCGCAACGACCCGCGCGCCAGTGCGTGCGATCGCGTCGAGCTTGCGCGTCCTGATGTCGGCAGCCATGTCGGGGTGGAGCGCCGCGTAGGCACCGCCGGCACCGCAGCACAGGCCCTCGTCGTCGAGTTCTACGACATCGGCAAACTGGGCTAGCACCGTTCGCACCGAAAGATGGTTCTTCTGCACGTGACGCAGATGGCACGCGTCATGGAGCGCGACCGGCTCCGAGAATCGGGCGCGGGACGTCGGCAGACGATCCATGTGCTCGGCTAGCCACTCATTCACGTCGTAGACGCGTGCGGCGAAGGTCGCCGCAGCATCGCTCCCGAGCAGGTGTCCGTAATCCTTCAGCGCCGCGCCGCACCCGGCCGAGTCGACGATGATCGGCGCGTCGCCCGGGAAGGCCGTCATCACCCGTTCTGCGAGCACTTGGGCCGGCTCGCGCAGACCGGCGTGCACATGCAAGGCCCCACAACATCCAGCGCGGCGTGCGTCAGGAAGCGCGACACCGACGCCCGCGGCCTCGAGCACACGGATCACCGCTGCGTGCACCTCCCGTTGCCACGCATCCATCACGCACCCGGTGAAGAGCCATACCTCCGAGCCCGTTGCGGCCAATGGCTCGGCGCGCAGCGGCAACCGCGGCAGGGCCAGGCGCCGCGGGACGAGGCGCACCCGTTGGAGCATGGCGCCCAGCCGGGACAGCACGATGAGCAGCCGGTGGTGCGAAAGTGTTCGGTACGCCACACGCTGCCACCGCGGCACGTACCTCGTCCCGGTCGCCAGCGTGCTGCGCGTCCCCTCCATGAGGCGGCCGAACGGCACGGACGATGGGCACACCGCTTCGCACGCGCGGCATTGCACGCAGAGATCGATGTACTCGGTGAACTCACCGAGGAGACCGACCGCGCCCGACTCTGCCGCGCGCATCGCCGCGATCCGCCCTCGTGGTGACGCGGTCTCGTCGCCAGTGACGCGATAGGTGGGGCAGTGCGGCAGGCACAGGCCGCACGCGACACATGCAACGAGCTCGTCGGCGTCGACCGCGAGCCTGGTCATGATCGACGCGTCACGAACGAGTTCGCAGCACCGCTGCGAGCTCCGACGGCTTCACGTCCTTACGGTGTGGGTTCCGGAGTAGTCGGAGTCGTCGAAGTCGTCGGAGTCGCCGCCACCGACAGCGCTGGGTCGGTCGCAGGCGGCGTCGTGGTGGTGGTGGTGGTCGGGATGCCCGCGTCGGCCACGGGAACAGTGGGGGCAGGGCTGATGCCTTGGGTCGTGGTGGTGAAGTCGGGAAGGGAGATCACCGGCTGGACCGCAGTCACCGTGGCCGCCGGAGCCGGCGCCGTGTCGACTCCCCCGCGCACCGCCAGCCAGGCCGCCGCCCCGACGACCACGAAGACGCCGACGCCATACCCGAGCCAGCCCATCAAGGCCGCGGTCCGGCGAGCGCGGGACTGCGCGAGCCGCCGCTCGCGACGCGTCGTCTCGACCCGCGGGCTCGACTCGTGGTCACCCAGTGCGTTCATCGATGCCTTCATCACCCGATCACCGCGATCCGCCCCCAACCATCTCTCGCGGGGCGAAGGGTACCCGCCCTGGCGCCGGGGCTAGGGAGGGCCCTCGAGCTGGACTCGGCGGCCCCCGTCAACCAGCCGCAGCACGGCCCGCCCAGCCACGAGCTCACGGATGCGATCGCCCACCATCTCGGCCCGCCACCCGTCGGCGAGCCGACTCGGGCGCCCGTTGACGAGCGACCGAATGTCATCCCGAGTCCCCAGGAGCCGCGGCTCGATCCGCTCACTCACCGCAACCTGGGCGGTCCACGCTGCGAGCAGGGCCGAGGCCGCGTCGAGCGCCGCGTCGTCGTCGTGCTTCGGTGGCACCCGGAGGTCAGCCGGCTTCATGGCCCGACCCGCAGCCACGGCATCGAGCACCTCACCGACCACGTCCTTGGGCAGCGACCCTGCGCCCCTGAGCTCGGTGAGGTCGTGGGCAGTCTTCGGCGGACGTCCCGCCAAACCCGCGAGCACGAGCTCCGAGAGCACGAAGCGGGCGGGCCGGTCGAGCTCTTGGGCTCTGCGCTCGCGCCACGCGCACACGGCTTGGGCGATCGAGGCCTTCTCGCCCCGCAAGCTCCGTGAGCCCTTGATGCGCCACCACGCCGTGTCGGGGTCGGCGTCGCGCACGGGGAGCGTGCGCAGCACCTCACACTCCGCCTTGGCCCATTCCTCTCGACCTTCGGTCGCGAGTCGCTCGCGCAGCTTGGCCGTGAGCTCCAGCAAGTGCGCGACGTCACCCGCCGCGTAGCGACGCGCACCGGCCGACAGCGGGCGGCGGGACCAGTCGGTGAGCTGCTCCCCCTTGTCGAGCCGTGTGCCGAGCACCGACGAGACGAGCGACACGAGTGACGGCAACCCGAGCCCCACGAACCCGGCGACGAGCTGGGTGTCGAAGAGGACCGACGGCCGCGCGCCGCACGCTCGCTCGATGATCGGGAGATCGGAACCACCCGCGTGCGTGACCATGGTCGACGGACTCTCGAGCAGCGTGCGCAACGGGCTCACATCGACGGCGAGGGCGTCGACGAGCGCTTCACCACCTGGCCACGAGAGCTGCAGGAGGCAGAGTCGCGGCCAGTACGTGCGCTCCGCGACGAACTCGGTGTCGAGGCCATAGATCGGCTCCGAGCTCAACCCGTCGAGCAGCTCCCGGAGCGCGGCGTCGTCCTCGATGTATCGCGGCTCGCTCGTGCTCATGCCGGGCTCGCGGTTCGGAGGGAGGTCAGCGGCTTGCCCGCGGTCCATGCCGTCGGGTCACCGGGACGCCACCTGCGGCCCGATCCTTCGCGCGCGATGCGCTCGCGGGCCATGTCCTGCGCGACGCGCCCAGGCGGACGTCTCTCGGTCGTGGCTCGCGCGAACAGCTGCGTCATCGTGGTCTCGATGGCCGCGGTGCGTTCGAGCGCGCGTTCCCGCGAGTACCCGGCAAACTCCTCCGCGAGGTTGATGATCCCGCCGGCGTTGGCCACGAAGTCGGGGGCGTAGAGCACGTCGCGCTCGCGGAGCAGATCATCGGCGTAGTCGTCGGCAAGCTGGTTGTTCGCAGCGCCGCATACCGCCCGACAGCGCAGCGATGGGATGCTCGCTTCGTTCAGCACGCTGCCCAGCGCGCACGGGGCGAGCACGTCACATTCCACCGTGAGGATCTCGGTTGGATCGACGACCTGTGCGCCGTGCAGAGCGGCGATGGCACTCGCCCGCTCGCCGTTCATGTCGGCCACGACGACCGTTGCACCCGCGCCGACGAGATCCGCCACGAGGTGCGCACCGACGTGGCCGACACCCTGCACGGCCACCCGGTACCCAGCGACGTCGGGCGTGCCGTCGAGCGCACGCGCCACGGACCGCATCGCGGCCAGGACGCCGAATGCCGTGACCGACGACGGATCCCCTGAGCCTCCGGCCGCGGGCGCCACGCCGGTGACCCACGGCGTCTCGAGCGCGATCGTGTCCATGTCGCCTTGGGTCGCACCGACGTCCTCGGCTGCGAGATACCGACCGCCGAGCTCGTCGATGCCTCGCCCCAGCGCGCGCAGCATCGGCTCGGAGTGCAGTGCGTCGGGTGCGTCCAGCAGGACGACCGCCTTACCACCGCCTTGGTGCAACCCCGCGATCGATGCCTTGAGCGTCATCGCCTCGGACAGGCGGAGCGCGTCGAGCACGGCGTCACGCTCTTGCTCGTAGTGCCAGAAGCGAATGCCGCCGAGCGACGGACCGAGTGCAGTGGAGTGCACCGCGATGATGGCTCGAAGCCCGGACTCGGCATCGGTGACGAACACGACTTGCTCGTGACCGCGGCTCACCATCTCCTCGCTCACGTTCATCACTGCACCGACGCTACGCGACGGACGCAGTGGGGAGGACCGTCGGGAGTCTCAGCCCGGCGGGCGCCACGCAGGATCGCGGCCGAAGAACCCGAGCAGGCGATCGGTGACCGGTGCGTCGTCGG
>JANOHN010000010.1:0-12845 GCA_031406505.1 Acidimicrobiia bacterium
GTCACGTTCGGATACTCCGACGACGAAGCGTTCGCCGTCGGGCTCACGTGCGGGGGGACGATTCACGTGTTCGTCGAACCACTCGACTGGTGAGCAAGGACTCCACCGCGTCGACGACGCCGGTGTTCGACGCGCTCGAGGACGCGCTCCGCGCCGACGAGCCGGTCTCACTCGTCACCGTCGTCGCGGGCGAAGGAATCGGCGCCAAGCTCCTCGTGCAGCCAGGTCACGCGCTCATGGGCTCGCTCGGCGACACCGACCTCGACCGGGTCGTTGCTCGCGATGCCCTCGGCGAGCTCGAAGCTGGCCTGACCGTCACTCGTCATTACGGGCGGCACGGCGAGGCCCGTGAGCGCGAGGTCGAGGTCTTCATCGAGTCGTTCGTGCGTCAGCCCCACATGGTGATCTTCGGCGCGGTCGACTTCACTGCTGCGCTCGGACGCGCGGCCAAACTCCTCGGGTACCGAGTCACGGTCTGCGACGCACGCGAAGTGTTCGCCACCCCACAGAGGTTCCCCATGGCCGATGAGGTCGTCTGTGAGTGGCCGAACCGGTATCTGGAGCGGATCGGCGACTCGCTCGGCGCGCGAGATGCGGTGTGCGTGCTCACCCACGACACCAAGTTCGATGTGCCCGCCATCATCGGCGCGCTCGCCACGCGAGTGGGCTACCTCGGCGTGATGGGGAGTCGGGCCACGCATGCAAAGCGTGTCGTGCGCCTCCACGAAGCCGGCGTGACCGACGACGAGCTCATCCGAGTCATGTCGCCGATCGGCTTGGATCTCGGGGCACGCACGCCGGAGGAGACCGCAGTATCGATCTGCGCCGAGATCATCGCGACTCGTACCGGGCGCGCAGCACCTTCCCTTCGGGACTCCGACGGTCCCATCCACGCTTGACGCGGCCCGCGACGCAGCTGGCCGCACGAGGAGACCACATGGATCTCGGGATCAGCGGACGCCGGGCCGCCGTGGCTGCTGCATCTCGCGGGCTCGGCTTGGCCACGGCAACCGCACTCGCCGCCGAGGGCGTGCGGGTCGCGATCTGCGGCCGTGATCGCACGGCACTGGAAGCCGCCGCCACGGCCACCGATCTGGTCCCGGTGGTTGCCGATGTCGGCACACCCGACGGTGCGCGCGGCTTCGTGCAGGCCGCTCGTGACGCGCTCGGAAGGATCGACATCCTCGTCACGAACGCGGGTGGCCCTCCACCAGGACGGTTCGCCGACATCACCGACCTCGACCAGTACGCGCGAGCCTTCGAGCTGAACTGCCTCTCGACCATCGCCATGTGCGCGGAAGCGCTCCCCGACATGCAAGCCCAGCAGTGGGGTCGCATCGTGGCGATCACGTCAATCGCCGTTCGCCAACCAATCCCACATCTCATCCTCTCGAACACCGCACGAGCGGGCGTGACCGGCTTTCTGAAGACGCTGGCCCGCGAGGTTGCACCGGAAGGGATCACCGTGAACTCGCTCCAGCCCGGCCTGCACGACACTGAACGTCTGCGATCGCTTCCCGGCGGCGCGGATCCGTCGTCAGTACCGACAGGTTCACTCGGTCGGCCGTCGGACTTCGGAACGATCGCGGCATTCCTGTGCTCGGATCAGGCTCGCTACCTCACCGGGGTGGCGATTCCTGTCGATGGCGGCGCATACGCCGGACTCCAATAGCGCGTGCGGGGGCCTACAACAGACGGCCCATGCAGCCTGCCGCCTACGCTGGCGGCGTGGCGGATCGTCGGGTGCTCACCATCCCGAATGCGATCTCGTTTGCCCGCCTCCTGTGCGCACCGTTGTTCCTCTGGCTGCTCTTCGACGCCGAGGAGCGAACGGCATCGTTCCTGTTGCTGGGCGGGTTGGGCGCCACCGATTGGGTCGACGGCTGGATCGCGCGGCGCTTCGATCAGGGAAGCGTGCTCGGCAAGGTGCTCGATCCCGTAGCCGACCGCATCCTGTTGCTCACCGCCACGGTGGCCCTCATGGTCGACGGAGCGGTCCCCACGTGGGTCGGTGTGCTCGTGCTCGTCCGCGAGGCCATCGTGAGCGCGGGCACGCTCGCGCTGGCGGCAGCCGGCGCCGCGCGGATCGATGTGCAGTGGACGGGCAAGGCTGCGACGTTCGCACTGATGTTCGCGTTGCCCGGGTTCTTGCTCGTCGATGTGCTCGATCCCGGGACCGGGCGCGGCGCGGCGGAGATCGCCACGTGGATGTTCACTGCAGCGGGTCTGATCCTCGGCTACATCGCCACCGCGCGATACGTGCCCATCGCTCGTGACGCGCTGCGAGCCGGCCGCGACGCGCGAACCGCGAAAACGTCTGGAGCCACAGTATGAAAGCCGTGATCCTTGCTGGGGGAGAGGGGACGCGGTTGCGACCGCTGACCAGCAACCAGCCCAAACCCATGATCCCGGTCGTCAACCGGCCGCTGATGGAGCACATCGTGGAGCTCCTCGCGCGCCATGGCTTCAACGATGTAGTGGTGACGGTGGCATATCTCGCCAACCAGATCCGCGACTACTTCGGCGACGGGGCCGACTTCGGGCCACGCATGCGTTACGCGACCGACGAGACGCCCCTCGGAACCGCGGGCTCGGTCCGCAACGCGGCATCCGAGCTCGATGACACGTTCCTCGTGATCTCCGGCGACGTGCTGACCGACATCGACCTCACGGCGTTCGTCAACGCACACCGCGAGAGTGGCGCGGTCGCGTCGATCGCGCTGAAGCGGGTCGAGAACCCGCTGGAGTTCGGCATCGTGATCACGCGCCCCGACGGCAGCATCGAGCGTTTCCTCGAGAAGCCGAGCTGGGGCGAGGTGTTCTCCGACACGATCAACACGGGCATCTACGTGCTCGAGCCGGAGATCTTCGACCTCATCCCGGAAGGCGAAGTCGTCGACTTCGCGGCCGATGTGTTCCCGGCGGCACTCGACAAGGGCCTCAGTCTCCACGGTCACATCACGGAGGGGTATTGGGAGGACATCGGCACCACCGATGCGTACCTCCGCGCGCACGCCGACGTGCTCGACGGACGCGTGGACATCGAGGTCGGCGGCTTCGAGCTGAGCAAAGGCGTGTGGCTCGGCGAAGGTGCTGAGATCGATCCCGGTGCGGTCGTGGAAGGTCCGGCCGTCATCGGCGACAACTGTCGGATCGAGGCCGGCGCGCAGATCAGTGAGTACACGGTGCTGGGGACCGACGTGGTGGTGAAGAACGACGCGACGCTCGAACGGGCCATCTGTCACGACCATGTGTACGTCGGGCGCAGTGCTCGTCTCCGTGGCTGCATCATCGGACGATCGACCGACCTGCGGAGCCATGCACGCCTCGAAGAAGGTGTCGTCGTCGGCGACGAGTGCTTCGTCGGTGAGCACGCCGTAGTCAACGCTGGAGTGCGGATCTACTCGTTCAAGAGCGTAGAGGCCGAAGCGGTCGTGAACTCATCGATCGTGTGGGAAAGCAGGGGAGCGCGCACCCTGTTCGGGCGACGAGGTGTGCAGGGCCTCGCCAACGTCGACATCACGCCCGAGGTCGCGGTTCGCCTCGCGATGGCCTACGGCACCGCATTGAAACGCGGCTCGGCGGTCACGACCAGTCGCGACACGAGCCGCGCGGCACGCGCGCTCAAGCGCGCGGTGATCGGCGGACTCAACCTCGCCGGCGCCAACGTCGAAGACGTCGAGCTTGCGACTGTGCCGGTCACGCGCTTCCAGGTTCGCAATGGTGAAGCCCGCGGTGGCATCACCGTCCGCTTGGCTCCCGACGATCCCGACAGTGTCGAGATCCGATTCTTCGATGCCGACGGCCGGGACATCGACGAAGGCACCCAGCGCAAGATCGAACGGCTCCTCGCACGGGAGGACTATCGCCGAGCCTTCGCAGGCGACATCGGCGACATCGTCTTCCCGCCGCGATCGATCGAGTTCTACACGGCGGCACTCGCTCGTTCCGTCGATGCCGCGAAGCTCGCCGAGCGTGCGTTCAAGGTGGTCCTCGACTACTCGTACGGCGCCGCTTCGATCGTCATGCCCGCGGTGTTGGCGAAGCTCGGAGTGGAGGCGCTTGCGATCAACCCATACGCGAGCACCGCCGCGAGCAATGCCACCGAGCTCGACCGACAAGTCGTGCGCATTGCCGAACTCGTTCGCGCATCGGGGAGTCACCTCGGCTGCGTGATCTCACCCGACGGGGAGACCGTGGCCTTCGTCGACGACGAGGGTCACGCGCTCTCGAACACCGAAGCGCTCCTCGCTCTGGTCACGCTCGTTTCCGAAGCCCACGACCACGCCCGCATCGCCCTCCCCGTGTCGGTGACACAAGAGGCAGAGCGACTGGCCATCTCGCATGGTGCGGAGATTGTGTGGACGAAGCGATCAGCCACGCACCTCATGGAGGTGGCGTCACAGGAAGACATCACGTTCGCCGCGTCGCCAGACGGTGGATTCATCTGGCCCGCGTTCCTCCCGGCCTACGACGCGACCGCATCGCTCGCGCACATGCTCCACCTGCTCGCACTGACTGGTCATCGCTTGTCGACGGTGGTGAAGGGCTTGCCCCGCGTGCACCTCGCGCACGAGACCGTGCCGACGCCGTGGGAACGGAAGGGCGCGGTGATGCGAGAGCTCGTCGAGCTCCTGACGAAGGACCACAAGCACGAGTTCCTCCTCGTCGACGGCGTCAAGGTGCTGCGGCCCGACGGCTGGGCGCTCGTGATGCCCGACCTCGAGCAGCCCACGACCCACGTGTGGGCCGAAGCCGACAACGACGAGTCGGCTCATCGACTTGCCCGTGAGTATGCACTCGCCATTCGCCAGCTCCTGCGCTGACCCGCGTACCATGCGCTCTGGCCAAGAGCGGAAGGTTGGAGCGCGAACGTGGAGTTTCCGGGGAATCTGAAGTACAGCAAGGAGCACGAGTGGGTTGCCGTCGACGGCACTCGCGCCCGCGTCGGCATCACCGACTTCGCGCAAGACGCGCTCGGCGACATCGTGTACGTCGAGATGCCGAAGGTGGGCACGGCCGTGGCTGCCAACGCTACGTGCGCCGAGGTTGAGTCCACGAAGTCCGTCTCCGACATCTACGCGCCCGTCTCGGGGACGGTCATCGAGGTGAACGACGCGCTCGGGACCACTCCCGAGCTTGTGAACCGGGAGCCGTACGGCGCTGGTTGGATCTTCGCCATCGACCTCAGCGATCCGTCCGAGCTCGACGCGCTGCTCGACGCCGCGGCGTACCAAGCGCTCGTCGAAAGCGCGTGACACCGCGACCTCACGCAAGCTCCGTTGCGAATTCGAGCATGTGGCGTCTGATCGAAGAAGTCGGTACGGCTCGGGACACCCATGAGCACATGGATGCCGACGTCGAACTCCTCGATGCCGTCGCCGGTGGTGCAGCTCCCGCGTTGCGGCTGTACACGTGGGCCCAGCCAACGCTGTCGATCGGTCGCTTCCAGGACGAGGGCGACGTCGACGCGTCAGCGTGTGAGCGATTGGGTGTGCGCGTTGTCCGGCGTCCAACTGGGGGAGCCGCGCTCTTGCACGGAGCGGACCTCACGTACGCCGTGGCGATGCCGCTTCCCGCCGGGCGAGACGGCGGAGTCCAGGAGGTCTACGACCTCATTGCGGGCGCGCTCATCGCCGGGCTCGAGCGCATCGGGGTGCATGCGGCCGTGGCGCGCCACGACGGCCCACCTGGTGCAGTGTGCTTCGCCGGCCAACAAGGCGCCGACCTCCGTGTTGCGAACCAGAAGGTGTGTGGATCAGCACAGGTGCGTCAACGCGGCACGGTGCTCCAGCACGGGTCGATCCTGATGGGTCGGCTGCCGATGGACGAGACCGATCTCGTGTCGGCGCGATGCGATCGCTCGCAGCTTCGAGACGCCACGGTGACGCTCGAGGAGCTCGGTGCACCAAGCGATCCGTGCGTCGTAGCCGATGCGATCGTGGCCGGATTCACCCAGGCGATGGGCTTGAACCTTGCCCCAGCAACGTTGACAGCCCACGGCAGGGCATGAAGCGTTGATGCCGCCTCCTTGGCGTCGGTAGCCTTGTAAGGGTGCGCTGTCCGCGCTGTGGACATGAGAATGAACGTGGGGCCAACTTCTGCTCGTCGTGCGCGGAGCCGCTCGGTGAGGAGGACACGACCGTCGCGTTGGAGCTGCTCGAGAATCGCCGTTCGCTCGAGCAGGAGATCGGTCATGTCCTGGATCAGCTCCCCGAAGGCTTGGGCATGCTCGTCGTACGGCGAGGACCGAACGCGGGAAGCACGTTCGTGGTCGAGTCGGACATCACCAACATCGGCCGCCATCCTGATTCTCAGATCTTCCTTGACGACGTGACGGTCTCTCGCAAGCACGCCGTGATCCATCACGAGGGCGCCGAGTACAACATCCGCGACCTCGGTTCGCTCAACGGCACCTACGTGGACCACGAACGGATCGACCGCGCAGTGCTCACGGACATGAACGAGGTGCAGATCGGTCGCTTCGTGCTCACGTTCGTGATCGGGAGTGCGGAGGGGGCCGCGTGACCACCGAAGCCACGGCCGGCGCACACCTCTCGATCGGCGAGGTACTCGACCAGCTGCGCAGCGAGTTCCCCGACGTGACGATCTCGAAGATCCGATTTCTCGAGAGCCAAGGGCTCATCGACCCTGAGCGCACGCCGTCGGGGTATCGCCGGTTCTATCCACCCGACCTTCAACGCCTGCGATGGATCCTCCTCCAGCAGCGAGACAGCTTCCTGCCGCTGCGGGTGATCAAGGAGCGACTCGACGCGTTCGGCCCGACGGGTGCGCCCCGGATCGGGTCGGCGAATGGGGGAGCGCAGTCGGGCGGCGACGCTCCCGCGTCGTCGCCGCCCACCACCGCCGTGCTCGCACCGCGCCAGGACGCGCCGACGTCGCCAGCACCGAACCGACCACCACCGAACCGGCCACCACCCACTCCGACCGTTCCCGTGCCGGCGCAGCATGCGCCGACGGCCACGAGTGCCCCGCCTGCCGCGGGATCGGGTCGTCCTCAGCCAACGCCTTCGATCGTGTCACCGGACGCTGTCCCATCGACACCGCGGCCGCCGTCGGCACCCGCCGCGCCGAACCCGACGTCACCACCCGCCGCTCCCGGCTCCGCGCCCCGTCCGCAGTCTCACCAGACGTCTTCACCCGTGTCCGCGCCTCCTCGGCCCCCGGCTCCGCCTTCGCCACCCGCGCGGGAGCCGGTTGCCGACCTCGACGACGCCATCGACACCGAGGACGACGAGGATCAGGTCGGGAGCATCCATCGCGGGCGTGAGGCTGCGGCATCGACCGATCTCACCCGGGGAGAGCTCCTCGAAGCGACCGGACTCACCGACAGCCAAGCGGATGCGCTCGAGTCCTTCGGCATCCTCGTCGCACTCGTCGACTCCGACGGCCGGGCTCGGTACGACGACGAGATGCTGGCCGTCGCCGAGCTGGCCGCAGGGTGCTACCGGCGCGGGATCGAGGCTCGCCACCTCAAGATGTACTGGCACTTCGCGGAGCGTGAAGCTGCGCTCTTCACCCAGGTGCTCCTCCCGTATGTGCGCCAGCGCAACCCGGCGTCTCGGGCGAAGCTCCAAGGTGAGCTGGAGGAGCTGGCCCGTCTCGGACGTCGGCTCCGCACCGCGATGCTTCGCCGCGCACTGCGCTCTTCGCTCACCGAGTGACGGCACCCTCGGCGGACAACCCCGAGATCCTCCTCGACGAGCGCGCCCTGAACCAGCGAGCGACGGCCCTCGCGGCCGAGATCGCAGCCGATCATCCCGACGGTGTCGTCCTCATCGGAGTGCTGAAGGGCGCGCTCGTGTTCGTCGCCGACCTCGCACGTCAGGTGCACGGCATCGACGTGGCGATCGACTTCCTCGCAATCTCGCGCTACGCGCCCGACTCGGGCCGAGTGCGACTCCTGAAGGATCTCGACCTCGACATCACCGACCGTGACGTCGTGATCGTCGAGGATCTCGTCGACACCGGGCTCACGCTCGCGTATCTCGTCCAGCACCTCACGGAACGCGGCGCTCGTCGCGTCGAGATCTGCGCACTGCTCGACCGTTCCGAGCGTCGCATCGTCCCGCTGCCGCTCCGCTACGTCGGTACGACCATTCCCGGCGACGCGTTCGTGCTCGGCTACGGCTTGCACGTCGGTGAGCAATATCGAAACCTTCCGTTCGTAGCGCGCGTCGATCCCGCGGTGCTCGCCGCGGACCCCGATGCCTACCTGTCGCTCTACCGCGCGAGCGGCGGAAACCCAAGGGCAGCGTGAGGGTGACCAGCGTCTAGGGTTGGCCACCAGGAGGACTTGCGCCGTGATCCAGATGTCACTGGTGGGTGTCCGCGTCGAGGTCCCCACGAACCAACCGATCGTGCTCCTCCGCGAGGAGGAGGGCCAGCGCTACCTGCCGATCTTCATCGGCCCTCCCGAGGCGACCGCGATCGTCTACGCGCTCCAGGGCATGGAGACGCCGAGGCCGATGACCCACGACCTCTTCAAGGCTGTCCTCGACGATCTGGCGGTCCAGCTCCAGCGCGTCGTCATCACCGAGCTCCACGACGGCACCTTCTACGCGGAGATCGAGCTGGGCGGGAACGGCGAGACGCGCCGCATCTCGTCGCGCCCCTCGGACGCGCTCGCCCTGGCCGCGCGCTACCCGGAACCGGTCCCGATCTTCGCCGCGGAAGCGGTGCTCGAAGAGGCCGGAATCCTGTTCGATCAGGACGAAGAAGAGGCCCAAATCGAGGAGTTCCGGGAGTTCCTGAACCAGATCACCCCAGAGGACTTCGCCGCCGAGTAATTCACGCCGACCCGTTGACGCCGCGCGCGGGGAGGAGTACCGTCACACGGGCGTAACTACGCCGATGTGACTTACGCGCCCTGCCGCTGACCGAGAGGTCCGCCGCCACGGGGACGCGCCAGGAAGCGAGGGCTCGATGGCCACCACCACGCAAGGGACGTTCGACGACGCGCCGGAGGGGCAGGGCGAGGGCGACGGTTGGAGCGGCCCCCAGGTCTGCGACATCGTCGACATCACCTACCGCCAGCTCGACTACTGGGACTCGACCGACCTGTTGAAGCCGTCACTCGCGCCGGCATCGGGCAGTGGCACCCACCGCCGCTACTCGTACCGCGACCTCGTGCAGCTCAAGGTGATCAAGGGCCTGCTCGACGCCGGCGTGCGCCTCCAGACGGCCCGCAAGGTCATCGAGTCACTCCGTGAGCGAGGAGACGACTGGCAGGCCGCCGACCTCGTGATCGACGGTGCCAGCACCGTGCTGGCGCGCGACGGCGAGCACCTCGTCGACCTCGTGCGCAAAGGCCAGGGCGTGCTCAACATCGTGACTGTCGGCAGCATGACGCAGCAGCTGGACGCGGCGATCAAGAAGCTCGCTCCCGCCGAGTCGACCGCTGACGCATCGCCAACCGAGCGCCGGACCGCAACCGGGAGCTGAGCCACATCTCGGAGCTACCGCACGAGCAGGTTCGCTTCGCGCACAACTCGGAGCGACAGTTCGCCAAGCTCCTCGACTTCTACGGCATCGAGTGGGACTACGAGCCGCGCACGTTCACACTGGAACGTGACCGCGAAGGCCACCCGGTGCAGGCCTTCACGCCCGACTTCTTCCTTCCCGCGTACAACCTGTACATCGAGATCACGACACTGAACCAGAAGCTGGTCACGAAGAAGAACCGCAAGGCGCGTCGGCTCCAAGAGCTGCATCCCGAAGTGCAGGTGAAGGTGCTGTACCAGCGCGACTACCTGCACCTCCTCGTGAAGTACGGGCTCGAGCCGCCCGAGCAGCTCGCCAGCGCTGCTTCCGACGCACCGGCTCGCCTGGATCTGCGCCCGGCTCGACGCGCCGACCCCAACGCAGAGGCCGAAACCGCCTGAGAGCGCGCTCTAGGCTCCGCGGTCGTGACCGGGAGCCCGTTGCGCCACAGCGCACTAGACGCCGAGCACCGGGCTCTCGGCGCGCGCATGGTCGAGTTCGGTGGGTGGGAGATGCCCATCCAGTACTCGAGCGTGCTCGAGGAGCACCGCGCCTGCCGCGAGCGTGCGGTCGTGTTCGATGTGTCGCACCTCGGCTCCGTTCGCGTCGCCGGACCGGGCGCACACTCGATGCTGCAATGGGCCCTCACGAACGACCTCGGTCGAATCAGTCCCGGCGGCACCCAGTACACGCATCTCCTCGATCCCGACGATGCGCACGTGGTCGACGACATCATCGTGTGGTGGGTGGGTGAGCACGAGTTCATGGTCATGCCGAACGCGTCGAACACGACGCGCCTCGTGGGCGCGCTCGAAGACGCGGCAGCCGTGCATGGGACTGGCGGCTGCACCGTCGAGGATGTCACCGCGACGCGAGCGATCCTGGCGGTGCAGGGTCCCCAAGCCCGGGCTCGTCTCGCGTCACTCATTCCCGACGCAACCGACGTGGAGCACCTCGCGGTCAAGGCGGTGACGTACGGGGGTGCCGGAGGGTTCGCCGCGGGTACCGGATACACCGGCGGCTCCGACCCGGGGATCGAGCTGCACGTGCCCGTAGCGGCAGCGCCCGCGGCGTGGCAAGCAGTCGTCGAGAGCGGTGTGCAGCCGGCCGGGCTCGGCGCGCGCGACACATTGCGACTCGAAGCCGGCCTACCACTCCATGGTCACGAGCTCGGTCCCGACATCACGCCCCTCCAGGCTGGGCTCGGCTGGGTCGCGCGCTTCGACAAAGGCGACTTTCGGGGTCGCGACGCGCTCCTCGCGGAGAAGGAACGTGGTGTGGCGCGCCGATTGCGCGGTGTGCTCGTGGACGGGCGCCAGATCCCGCGCGAGGGATGCGCGGTGCTCATCGCCGGCGCACCAGCCGGCGTGGTCACGAGCGGGAACTTCTCACCAATGCTGGAGCAGGGGATCGCGCTCGCATTTCTCCCGCCTGATGTGCCGGATGGAGCTGCGGTCGAGATCGACATCCGAGGGCGTCTCACACCGGCACACGTGGTGAAGCCGCCGTTCGTCGGCATCGACCCTTCATAGCGCTCTCGCCCGTGTCCCGCCGAGGTCGCGCCACCGGTTACGTTTGAGTCATGGCAAAACAGAAATCGAAGCACGCGAACAATCGCGACCACACCGACGCGGGAAGCTCAGGCGGCCCGCCCGGTAAGAAGCAACGCCGCAAGGTGCGTAGGAACAACAAAGCCCGATAGCCAGCGGCAGGCTCGTCACGGCCACGCCGGGGCTAGCCTTTCGTCTGAAACGCCATCGACCCTGGGCGGGAGAGCTCGCGTATGCGGGCGCCGAAGGAGCAACCTCCCCGGAACCTCTCAGGCCTCAGGACCGCCCGGGCGAGGCAACGCTGGAGAGCAGGTGCCGTTGAGCACCTCACCGAAGGGGAAAGTCGGCCCTGGCCGGCGAAACTCTCAGGTACCGCGACAGCGGGGGAGCCGAGGGTCACACGGAGTGGCCCGCAGGACTGTCGCGGACGGAGTTCCCCATGACGACCCTCTCCGAGCTCGAGCACCCAGACGACTTCGTTCGTCGCCACGTCGGACCAGACGCGGCCGCGCAGCACGAGATGCTCGCCACGCTGGAATGCGACTCACTCGAGGCTCTGACTGATCGAGCGGTGCCGGCCGCGATCCGCGACCGCACACCGCTCGACCTTCCCGCGGCAGTCGATGAGCCCGCGGCGCTCGAGCTCCTGCACGCGCTGGCGGCGCAAAACCAGGTGGCGACCTCGCTCATCGGCATGGGGTACTCGGGCACGATCACGCCCAACGTCATCTTGCGCAACGTGCTCGAGAACCCGGCTTGGTACACGGCGTACACGCCGTATCAGCCGGAGATCTCCCAGGGCCGGCTCGAGGCGCTCCTGAACTTCCAGACCATGGTCACCGACCTCACCGCCATGGAGATCGCCAATGCGTCGCTGCTCGACGAGGGAACCGCGGCGGCCGAGGCGATGACGCTGTGCCACCGCATGAACACTGCTGCTGGCACCACGTTCTTCGTCGACGCCGACTGCCACCCGCAGACGATCGCGGTGGTAGCGACGCGGGCCACACCTTTGGGGCTCTCGGTGGTGGTCGGTGATCCCGACGCCGATGTGCCCGCCGAGGGAGTGTTCGGCGCGCTCATCCAAACTCCCGGCAGTAGTGGAGTGGTGCGCGACCTCCAGCCGGTCATCGACCGCCTCCACGCCAAGGGCGCGTTGGTGACGGTCGCCGCCGACCTCTTGGCGCTCACGCTCCTCGTGCCGCCAGGGGAGCAGGGGGCCGATGTGGTCGTGGGGTCGTCGCAACGCTTCGGCGTGCCGCTGGGCTACGGCGGGCCCCACGCCGGGTTCATTGCCACGCGCAGCGAATATCAACGCAGCCTTCCGGGACGCCTCGTGGGCGTCTCGGTGGACGCAGGTGGCCGGCCGGCGTTCCGCCTCGCGCTCCAAACCCGCGAGCAGCACATCCGGCGAGAGAAGGCCACGAGCAACATCTGCACCGCGCAGGTGCTGCTCGCGGTCATCGCCGGCCTGTATGGCGTGTACCACGGCCCCGAAGGGCTCCGGACGATCGCACGCCGCATCCATCGCCTCACCGCCGTGCTCGCGCAGGGGCTGCGCGACGGAGGCATCGAGGTCGTGCACGATGCGTTCTTCGACACCGTGCAGGTCCGGGTCCCGGGTCGTGCTGACGAGCTCGTTGCCTCGGCCCGCGTTCGTGGCTTCAACCTCCGCGGCGTTGACGCCGACACGCTCGGGATTTCGCTGGACGAGACCACCACCCGAGCGGTCGTGGAAGCCGTCTTGAGCGTGTTCAGTGTGACCGCGACCATCGACGACATCGACACCGG
>JANOHN010000043.1:0-3432 GCA_031406505.1 Acidimicrobiia bacterium
GGACTGTCCGTTCACCGGGGACCAGTTCAATCCGTCCGGACCCTCGGGCTCTGGGGACAATTTGGCTCCGCGAACGCGTTCGCTTCGCCTGATCGGTCACCGAACTTGTCACCAGTGGAGACGAACTCAGGGCACCGCGACGCACCTCACGGCACTGCACGCAACAAGCGCCGAACTCAGGACTACTCAGCGTGCCTCAACGGGTCTCGGCGCAGACTTGTCAAGATCCTCATAACCCGAAGGTCGTGGGTTCAAATCCCACCCCCGCCACCATCGAACAGCAGGTCAGGGCCGGTGTGAAAGCGCCGGCCCTCTGCGCGAGACGGTACGCCGCAAGCGCGTTAGACCTTGAGGCGTGGGCAACGAATGGCCGGCTCTGGTCGACCTTCAAGCAGTTTCGAACACGGGAGGGTTGTGAGGGCTGGGGCCGGCGGCTTTGCTTGGTGGGATACGCACAATCAGGCCTGGCGGCGAGCCCGGCTGTTGTTCGTGCTCGCCTCGGGAGTGGTCGCGATCTACGCGGCCGGCTTGTTGGCGGTCGTTGGCGTCTTGTTGCGCACCGCTGGCGTCGGTCCGTGGCATCAGATCGATGGGTGGATCGACGACATCGGATGGCTCGGGCTTGTCCTCGCCGGGTTGGTCCTGCTTGTCGTTGCTGGAGCTGCGATCGCTTGCCTTGGCTGGCGAGGACTGTCTCGCACCACTGTGCGCTATGTCCAAGCGCGCGCTCCGGTGGGTGAAGAAGCGCGTGCGGTGGGGATCGGAGTCTCGTCGATTGCAATTGCGTATGGCATTCCGGCACCTCGCATCTGGATCATCGACGACCCGGCTCCGAACGCCCTCGCGTTCGGGCGCCCGAGAACGGGGAGTGTGTGCGTGACGACTGGCGCGTTGCAGCTTCCGCACGACGAGCTTGAGACGCTGTGCATGTTTCATGTGACTACGCTCGTCAGCCGCGTCTTCGCGTACGCAACGGCTGCCGCGGACTTGGTCATGTTGGGCGAGTGGCTCACGCGTGTGATCTGGACCTCGGCTGTCGTCGCGCTGCTCTCGGTCATGGTCGGCACCCCGATCGAAATCGTTGGCGCCTATCTCATCGGAGTCGTAGTGCTGGTCGCGGCCACGAGACCGTTGCTGTTCGTCGCGGACCGTGGCCTGGTCGTCCTCCTGGACGAGACCGATGAGCTCGTCGACCTGGAGCTGGTCCGGCACACCGCTCAACCGGCGTCGCTTGCACACCTGCTCTTGGACATCCTCGAAGATAAACACCGAGCGATGAGCCGATGGGAGGTAGCTCACCTCTGGTTCGAACGTGATGTGGTGGACTTTGTCGACGGCCGGCGGACTGTGACCGCGTTCCGCGGTGACACCAACTTCGACCACTTCTTGACCCCCGCGTTTGTCGGTCGATGCACACGCACAGCACGGCGCGGCCTCGTCGCACGCGCCGAGACTGCAGTCAACTTGGCCAATGGCGACGCAAAATTACGAGCACGTCTGGCAAGTGCCGGAGCCGACGTCTAATCGCCCAGGCCGAGCGTGGTTGTCCACGCTCACACGATCTTCGGGAGGTTCGCTTGATGCGCAGTGCACCGGGACCATCGAACCGCCTCACAGTGCGACGGCGGGCACGCTCGACGGTCGTCGCGCTCCTCGCGATGACTTCCCTTGTCGCGTGGGCCGAAGCCGCGCCTGCACAGTCCGGCGGCGATGGCGATGGCGGTGCCGCCGCCTCAAGCACCGTGTGGCTCTGCCGTCCCGGGCTCGCCGACAATCCGTGCAACCTCAGCCGCACCGCGACCGTCCTCAAGGCGGACGGCTCGGAAGGGGTGCAGAAGGCGAAGCCGGCCAAGAAGCCGCCCATCGACTGCTTCTACTTGTACCCGACGGTCAGCAGCCAGCCGACGCTCAACGCCAATCTCGATATCGATCCCGAGCTGATCGCCATCGCCGAGAAGCAGGCGTCACGGTTCTCCGAGGTGTGCCGCGTGTTCGCCCCCGTCTACCCGCAGGTCACGCTCGACGGCATCTCTCTACCGGCTCTCCTCGCCCAGTACCAGGCCGGCCAGGACATCGCGCACGGCGGCGTGCAATCCGCATGGGACGACTACCTCGCGAACTTCAACAAGGGGCGCGGCATCGTGCTCATCGGCCACTCCCAGGGGGCCGCGCAGCTCATCAGGCTGGCGCGCAACGCCTTCGACACGGACCCGACTCTGCGCAAGCAGCTGGTGTCGGCGCTGCTCTTCGGCGGCAATGTCACCGTGGCGGCAGGGCAGGACAAGGGCGGCTCGTTCACGAACATCCCCGCGTGTCGCGCCGACGACCAGAACGCGTGCGTCGTCGCATACTCGACGTACGACGTGACGCCGCCCGCGGGCAGTCTCTTCGTTCGCGCGCGTACACCGGGGCAAGAGGTCCTGTGCGTGAACCCGGGGGCGCCCGGCGGCGGTGCCGACCCGCTCGAGCCGTACTTCCGCACCGAGCCGTTCCCTGACACCGAGTGGGGCGAGGGCGCCCCGTCGCCCTTCGGCGACCTGTCGACGCCGTGGGCGACGCTCCCGAAGCTCTACACGGCGGAGTGCATGCAGGCCGACGGAGCAAGTTGGCTCCAGGTGAACCGCGTCGCGCGCGCGGACGACGTGCGTCCGCAGGTGCGCCCTGTGCCCTTCCCAACAGTCGGCCTGCACGTCGCTGACGTCAACCTCGCGCTCGGCGACATCGTCGACCTCGTCCGCACCCAATCCGCGGCGTACCGCGCCGCCAGTTGATGCCCGACTCCCGGTTGACGCGTATCTGAGGCTGCTTGCGGCAACGCGGCTCCGTGCGAAGTCAGTTCGCCAGACATCAGCACTCGCAAGTGCTTCACCCGTCATCCCTACCGCGATCACGAGCGAAGTCCCGGGTCGCAGAAAGCTAGGTTCGTCGAGTGCACGCACTCGGCGTCGGCGGTGGCCGACCCAACTACGTCAAGTCGGCAGCCGTGATCCCGGCGCTCGAAGCAGTCGGTGTCCGTGCGGCCGTCGTGCTTACGGACTCGGGTGGAGTGCAGGACGACTCGGCCCGGGCCGCACCTCGGCGTCGGCACCGACCGAAGCTCTGGAACGGTCGGGCCAGCCAACGGGTCGCCAAAGTCTTGACACTGCTCGGCTCGGGCGATTTGCCGCGCCCGAGTGAGTAGCTCCCTGAACGATGTGTGGCATCGCCGGAGAGCTCCAGCTTCGGCCAGCGAACCGCCCGGAGCGGCGTCATCGAGTGCAACGCGCCGTGCACGCGCTGAGTCATCGCGGACCCGACGACATGGTCACCGTCGACATCGACGAGATTGGTGCGTGGGGGATGTGCCGGCTTGCCATCCGCGATCCCTCGCCCGCAGGCCGCCAGCCCTTTCGTCTCCGTGGGGTCGAGGTCATCTTCAACGGCGAGATTTAC
>JANOHN010000046.1:0-17194 GCA_031406505.1 Acidimicrobiia bacterium
CAGGAACCTCTTTGAACATGTACCCCGCCGGCATCGCCAGCGACTCGGTCTCGGTGTCCTTGATGCCCTTCATCAGGTACTCGTAGACCTTGTGGTGATCGCGCATCGGGAAGCCGATCATCAGGTCGACGGCACCGACGCCCTTGGGGAATCCCATCCTCACTCCTGCTCGCGAGAGGTGCCGATTGTTCCCCATCCACACCGAATGGCGCACATGCCGTGGAAGAGCCACGTCTACGGTGCGACGCATGAGTGGCGCGGGCGACGTGACGATCAGATCTGCCCTCATGAACGAGGTGGCTGCGGTGCTCGTCATCGGCGGCCCGCCAGACATCGAGCGATTCGTGAAGACCGTGACGAACACGGGCCAAGAGATCTGACCGCGCGCAGGTCCGAGCGGACCTGCGCGCGGAGATCGACTTGCTACGGCTTGTCGCTCGCTGTCGGCGTGGTCGCCGGCCCACCCTGCTTCTCTTGGCGCTTGCGCCAGAAGAAGACGATGCCGCCGATCGCGGCACCCAGCGTCGCCAGTCGCGTGAGTACTCGTCCTACGCCCATCTCGAACCTCCTGGTCGAACCCTGCCAATGGGGTTGCCGCCGCGGATATTAGGAGCAGCCGGGCGTCCCCGTCAGGGTCGTTCCGGTGTCCGGAGCCGAAGCGAGCCCGCCGATATCAGGTGGTTGCCTGGGAGCTTGCCTTCGTGACCGCGGCGGTGATGTCGCGCCAGCGGTCGAGGGATCCGCCGCCGAACGTCCAGTTCGCCGACGCGTCGTACATCACGATGCGGTCGGCGATCCCGCCGTACTTGTCGACCAGGGCGTCGGCGAGGTCGTCCCACGATGATTCGAGGCTGTACACCTCGAGCATCTCGTCGGTGATGGTTGCGATCATGCCCTTGAGGTCGCCGGCGCGTTGGAGCTCGTGCAAGCGATCGGCCGTGCCCTCCCAACCGTGCAGGTCGAAGACCCCGCTGTACGTGCGCGTCGATCCGTAGAAGGCGATCCGCAAGCGCGTCTCGTCCCTGGCCTTCACTCGCTCTTCCTCGGTGTCACCGAGGATCGCCATGATCGGGCACACGATCGAGATGTCGTCGGGGCTGCGCCCTCCCGACGTTGCCCCTTCGTGTACTGCCGGCAGCACAACTTCTTGCAGGTACCGCATCGAATGGAACGGGTGCACGTGAATCCCGTCGCACACCTCGCCGGCCATGCGCGCGGTCCACGGACGCACCGCCGCGATGTACACGGGAACGTCCGGGGTGGCGATCGGGCCCGGGCTCCACATCGCCGGCATCAGGTCGAAGTTGTAGAAGTCGCCGTGAAAGTCGAGCGGCTCATCGCCCTGGAATGCGCGGAAGATCGCGCGCAACGCCAGCACGTACTCGCGCAAGCGTGAGCCTGGATGCTCGAACGGCACCGAGTACCGGCGCTCGATGTGCGCCTTCACCTGCGTGCCCAGCCCGAGCACGAAGCGGCCGTCGGTCACGTCGGCGAGCTCCCATGCCACCTGCGCGGTGACCATCGGGCTCCGCGGGAACGCCACCGCGATCGCGGTACCAATGTCAAGATTCTGTGCAGTCAACGCGGCAGCTGTGCACCCGGTGTACGCAGTTCGGCCACTTTCGGTGAACCACACGCCGCTGAAACCGCAATCTTCGACGTCGCGCACCAGATTCGGAACGTCGCGGAGCGAGCGGCCCATCGCGATCGTGTCGATCTTCACAACGAACCCCCAACTATTGGGTCATAACGTAACGCTTGACCGAAGTGCGAAACCTTTGGCCTCCGCGCGTGGTCTGATGGAGGTGGTGAGTGGCACCCCCGCCATCCACCTTTTGGAGGAATGATGGCAACACTGCTGGAAGAGCGTCCCATGACGCGCAATCCTGAGGTCACGGTTCGTCTCGTGACCGAGGAAGCCCGACGCGGTGGCGGTGGTGGCGGACGCCGATACACGTTTGGTGGGATCCTCACGACTGCGGGCCTCGGTGCGATCGCGGTCGCCATCCTGCTGGTCGTCGCCGCGATCACCGGTCTGGTGAACATCGGTAACCCATTCGGCACGACGACGAAGGACACGAGTCCGCGGGTGCTCCTCAAGGAGCTTCGGACCTTGTCCGACTTCGAGGCTGCCGAGGCCACATTCCAGTCCCGTGTGGAGCTGGAAGACGATGTCGGGATCCTGCCGAGCTTCATCGCCGGCTCGAAGGTCGACTTCGACGCAGTCGGCACCGTGGCCGCGACCGTCGACTTCTCGGTGCTCGCAACCGATGCCGTGGTGGTGCACGCCGACAACTCCGTGACGATCTCTCTCCCGCGTCCGGAAATGCAGCTTGCCGTGGTGGATCCGATTCGGAGCAGGGTGGTCGACCGTGATCGCGGAATCATCAATCGGCTGGGTGACGTCTTCGAGGACAACCCGACGAGCGAGCGAATCCTCTACATCAAGGCCATGATCAAGATGAACCAGGCGGCACTCGAGAGCAACCTGCGAGACCGCGCCAAGCAGAGCACCACGAAGATGCTCACTGGATTTCTTGGGCAGCTCGGCTTCACCGACGTAACGGTCACGTTCGAGAAGCCGGCTCCGAAGGCGCCAACCAAGTAGCGCGCGCTAGGAGCCAGACTGCTCGATCTCGGCGGTGAGCTCGGCCACGACCCGGCCGAGCTCACGCGTCACCACCGAGTCGGCATGGCGGAGCTCGAGCACGCGCAACAGCTCGTTGTAATACCAAGCCTGTTCCTGACCGGGCGCGTTGAAGCGCACCCACATGTCGGCACCGGTATCACGTAGGTCGGTGAGGATCGACCGCGCGTTGTGCAGCTTGTCGGCGGCGGCGACCCGCAGCGTGCCGTCGGGCAGCTCGTCGTGTTCGAGGTGCTGGAGGTAGCGCTCCTTGCGCAGCTTCCAGTCGGTCGCGTCGCGCGGGCCGTCCACGCCGTCGCTGCACGCCGCAACCACGCTCGCGATGTGCTCGCCGAACCGCGCGCGGATCTCGGCTTCGGCGACACCGCGGTCTTCGACCGCGTCGTGGAGCACCGCGGCGATGGCGTCTTCCTCGGTCCCGCCGTCTTCAAGCACGAGCGAGGCGACACCGAGCAGGTGCGACGCGTACGCGATGTGAGTGCCCTTGCGGCACTGGTCGGCGTGCAGCATCGACGCCCATCGCACCGCTTCCGAGAAGCGTGCCCCGAGGACTGCGGTGGGTAGGTCGTCAGTCATGCTTCGATGCTCGCGGTCATCCAGAACGAGGTGTTGTGGAAGTCGGCGACCGCGTTCCCGGGATGCACCAACGCGTCACACGCGACGCGGGCTTCGTCGTCGAGCGTGGCGTCGAGCACGCCCAGCGCATCGTCGAGCTGCTCCGAGGTGCGGGGGCCGATGATCGGCGCGGTGATGCCGGGCTGGTCCTTGCACCACAGGAGCGCGAGCTGGGTGACGGTGAGGCCGCGATCCGCGGCGAGCTTCGCCAGCTCCCGAGCAACTTCGACGCCGCGTTTCGTGATGCGGTCCTTCACCTGCGGCCGCCGCGTGGCACGGGCATCCTCGGGCACGCCGTCGTTGTAGCGACCAGCCAGGATCCCGCCGCCGAGTGGCGACCACGGCAGCACACCGATCCCGTACTTGCGGCACAGCGGCAGGAGCTCGTTCTCGATGCGCCGGTCGAGCAGGTTGTACGGCGGCTGCTCGGTCTCGTAGCGGGCGAGCTTGTCGCGATCGGAGATCGAGAGCGCTTCCATCAGCACCCACGCGGGGAATGTGGACGAGCCGATGTGCCGCACCTTTCCGGCGCGCACCAGCTCGTCGAACGCTGCGAGCGTCTCCTCCTGGGGAACCGCCGCGAAGCTCGGCCGGTGCAGCTGGTACAGGTCGATGTGGTCGGTCTGAAGGCTCTCGAGCGAGCGCTCGCACGACGTGACGATGTGCTCACGGCGGTGCCATTGCTCGGGGTCGCCCTTGCCGTGTGGCATCCCGACCTTGGTGGCGAGCACGATGTTGTCGCGCTTGCCGTTGGCGGCGAGCGCGGCGCCGACGATCTTCTCGCTCTCACCGCCGGCGTACACGTCGGCGACGTCGATCATGTTGATCCCGCCGTCGATCGCGCGGTCGATCATCCGCGCGGACTCTTCGGCATCGGTGGGGTCACCGAAGTTCATCGCTCCGAGGCACAACGGCGCGACCGAGAGGCCCGTGGTGCCGAGCGGTCGTTGTTCCATCACGCGCCAGTCGCCTCCATGCCCGCGACCCTACGCCGAGGCGGCGTTACGTCCTCGCCACCGACGTGCCCGTCGCGACCGCGATCTCGGACGCGTCGATCGAGACCACCCCGTCGGTCCGGCGGTACGCGAAGTGCGTGACGACTCCGGCGCCGATGGCGGCGATGGCGCCGACACCGAGCCCGGCACGAGCGCCGAGGGTCTGCGACACCCAGCCGACGATCGGCCCGCCGATGGGCGTGCTGCCGAGGAAGGCCACGCCGAACAGCGCCATGACGCGGCCGCGGAACGCCGGGTCGGTCTCCTCCTGGCACACGGCGGTGGCCATCGAGATCATCACGATCGATGTGAACCCGACAACCGGGAGCACGGCGATCTCGGTGGCCAGCGAAGGAGCGAGCGCCGCAGCCGCGGTGGAGATGCCGAGCATGATCGTGGTGCGGATGGTGATGCGCATGCTGGCGCGCCCGTTGTGCGCCACGAACAGCGCGCCCGCGAGGGAGCCGGCACCCATCACGGCGAGCAGCACGCCGAACGTGTCGGCACCACCGTCGAACTCGCGCCGCGCGAGGAGCGGCAGCACCACCTGGTAGTTGAACGTGAACGTTCCGACCACCGCGGTGAGCAGCAGTGCGGCGCGCACCGGACGGTTGTGCCACGCGTAGTGGAGCCCTTCGCGGAGCTGACGTTTGGCCGGCGCGAGGGGTGGCGTAGAACGGAGCTCGGAGGGGCGCATCGCCGCGAGCGCCCCGATGACAGCTACGAACGATGCCGCATTGAGCAGGAAGCACCACCCCACGCCGAGACCGGCGATCACAAGGCCAGCGATGGCGGGTCCGACGACGCGCGCGGCGGTGAACACGGTGCTGTTGAGGCCCACGGCGTTTGCGATGTCGGCCGGCGGCACCAGCTCGGGCACGAACGCTCGGCGCCCGGGATTGTCCAGCGCGGTGACGACACCGAGCCCAGCCGCGAGGACGTACACCATCCACACCTGTGCGACCCCTGCGACCACCACCAGCCCGAGCACCAACGCCAGCGCACCCGACGCCGCGGCGGTGCCGATGAGCAGCTTTCGCTTGTCGAGTCGGTCCACGAGCACGCCGGCCCATGCGCCAGCGAGCAGCAACGGCGCGAACTGGAGGCCGAACGTGAAGCCCACGGCCGCGCCGCTGTGCGTGAGCCGGAAGACCAGCCAGGCCTGGGCGACGAGCTGTATCCATGATCCCGTGCCCGAGACGACCTGGCCAAGGAAGTACAGCCTGAAGTTGCGCGTGCGCAACGAATGGAACGTGCGTCGGGCGGCGCGCTCGATCGGCGTCACCGTTCCCGCTCTCGGCCCTGTGGGCCGGGCCGCTCGGGCCCCGGCTCGTTGCGGCTCAGGGTGCCTGCGCCGCGGTCGCTCGCCTTCGGCTCCCGCTCCAAGAGCCGGTCGAGGATCACCGCGGCTTCTTGGAGGGTGGCCGCTTCTTCGGGGGAGAGCGCGCGGAGTCGCTTGGCGAGGTACGCGGTCTTGCTCGAGCGGTTGCGCGCCAGCAGCTTGCGGCCCACGGCGGTGATCTCCACCCGCACGACGCGGCGGTCCTGCTCATCGGTTCGCCGTCGAACCAGCCCCTGACCTTCGAGCCGGTCGATAGCGGCGGTGATCGTGGGGGGCTGCACGCGTTCGGCCGTGGCCAGCTCGCCGAGGGTGATCGGGCCGCGCCGGTCGATGGTGGCCAGTGCGGAGACCTGGGTGGGCGACGCGTCACCGGCGTCGCCGTGCTGACGTAACCGGCGAGCCAAGCGGGTGACCGCGAGGAGGACACGCTCGGCCAGGTCGGTGTTGGTGATCGTCGCGGGGATGGTCATCATTTCGCCCAACTAATTAGGTTGGCAAAGTATTCCACATCTGGGGCCGGCTCGCCAGCGGTTTGGGGTGATCTGCGAGGGGCAGGACCCGGACCGGGCAGACTGCGCTCGTGAGATTCGGACTCGACATTGCGCAGCAGCGGATGCCGTTCGCCGAGATCGTGGCCCGGGCGCAGCTCGCCGACGAGGTGGGATTCGACGGTGTCTGGGGCTTCGACCACTTTCAGCCGATGTACGGCGAAGGACCGGGGGAGTGCTTCGAGGGGAACACCACCCTCGCCGCGCTCTCGGGGCGCACGACGCGAGCTCGGCTCGGGCTGCTCGTGAGTGGCATGACCTACCGCCACCCGTCGGTGTTCGCGTCGGAGGCGATCACCATTGACCACGCGTCGAACGGGCGCTACGAGCTCGCGTACGGCGCGGCGTGGTTCGACAAGGAGCACCACGAGCTCGGCATCCCGTTCCCGGGCTTGAAGGACCGGCTCGACGCGTTCGAAGAGGCGATCCAGGTGATCCGTGGCCTACTCACGACCGACGGGTTCACGTTCGAGGGCGCGCACTTCCAGGTTCATGAGGCGACGCTCCTCCCGCGTCCGGTGCAGCAACCGCACCCGCCGATCTGGATCGGCGCGTCGGGCGAGAAGCGCACGATGCCCATCACCGCCCGGCATGCCGACGTGTGGCACTGCTTCGGCCCGGTCGAGTTCCTCGGACCGAAGTCGGAGCGGCTCAGCGGAATGGCCGAGGCCGCCGGGCGCGACCCAGCCGAGATCCTGCGCGCGGCATCGCTGTCGCTCGAGGACGACTGGGACACGATGCGCGCCACCGTCGACGCATGGCGCGACGCCGGCTTCGGTTACCTCGTGTGCGGCTGGCCACCGCAAGGTCGCGAACGCGTCGAGGAGTTCGCGAGGCGCTTCCTGTCCGACTGAGTGCGTCAGAACATTGGCGACCAGGCGGTGGTACGCAGCAGACGGCTCTCCCAGTCGTCGCGCACCCGCAGCGCGTCGTGCATCCACGTGCCGGGCGCGCGGTACTCAGGCGGGACCTCGGTGAGGAGCAGGTTCTTGAGCCGGTCGTGGTCGGTGATCCGCTGCCAGAGCACGACCTCGGCCCGCCGACCGGTGCCCCACGCCGTCTGGAAGACCGACAGCAGCTCGAGGATCCCACGGCCACGACCCTCGGAGATGCTCGGCGCGTAGTGCGAGCGCGCGGCCTCGAGGTAGTCGTCGAGCATGCCCTCATGAGGCCAAGCGGTGTCCTCCATGAACAGCGTGAGCTCGTGGTCCTGTGGCGTGGTCGGCACCGCGTCGAGCTCGGCGACGACGGGCGCCCACGGGACGGTGAGCAGGATCTTGCCCTCCACGTTGTGGCGGGCCTGGTCGGTGTCCCGAGCGAGCGCGCGCAGGTCGCCGTCTTGCACGCGTGCAGTCAGACGGTCGTACGCGGCACCGTCTCGGACGGCGGTGATCGTCGTGACCACGTACGCGCGACCCGAACCGTGCGCGAGGTGCATGAAGTAGAGGAGTCGAGCGTCGTCGCCCTTCGCGAGCTCCGGGAGCCAACCGTCACGAAACGCCGACTCGAACTCGTCTTCCTTCGCCCCGCGAACCCGGTGCGTCTCGTGCAGCAACAACATGGGGTGAGTCGATCAGACCGCGGCGCGGTGCGTCCACCGCGGTGTTCAGGCGGTCAGGGCGTCCACGATGTGGTCGACCGCGTGCGTGAGGATCTCGATGTCGTCGGGCTCGATCGCTGGGAACATCGCGATGCGTAGCTGGTTGCGACCGAGCTTGCGGTAGGACTCGACATCGACGATCCCGTTCGCACGGAGGGCGGCCGCGATGTCGTCCGCTTGCACGCCGTCGAAGTCGATCGTCGCGTTCACCGGGCTGCGTTGCGCCGGTACCTCGACGAACGGCGTGGCGAACTCGCTCGCCTCGGCCCAGCCGTACATGGTGGTGGCCGATTGCTCGCAACGCTGCGCGCTCCAGTCGAGGCCGCCGTGCTCGAGCATCCAGTCGATGGTGTCGGCGAGCAGGAAGAGCGTGGTCAGCGCGGGCGTGTTGTAGGTCTGATCGAGTCGTGAGTTCTCGAGTGCGATCGGAAGGCTGAGCGACGGCGGCTGCCAGCGGTCGGTGCTCCCGATCTGCTCGATCCGCTGGATGGCTGCCGGCGAGCACAGCGCGAGCCAGAGCCCACCCTCGCTGGCGAACGCCTTCTGCGGCGCGAAGTAGTAGACGTCGAAGTCGGCGGGTTTCACGCGGATGGCACCCGCCGCCGACGTGGCGTCCACGAGCGTGAGTGCATCGGTACCGGTTGGGCGCGTGACGGGCATGGTCACGCCGGTCGACGTCTCGTTGTGCGCCATCGCGAACGCGTCGGCGTCGGAGCCCTTCCATTCCGGGTGGGTGCCGGGCGGTGACTCGACCACCACCGGGTCGTCGAGATGCGGTGCGCCGGCGGTGACCGCGGCGAACTTGCCGGTGAACTCGCCGAAGACGAGGTGCTCGCTGCGCCGCTCGATGAGGCCGAACGCGGCCGCGTCCCAGAACGCCGTGGTCCCGCCGTTGCCGAGGAGCACCTCGTAGCCGGCCTGGAGGGAGTAGAGGTCGCGCAGCCCGTCGCGGATCCGCCGCACGACTGAGCGCACCCCGTCGCGGCGGTGACTTGTGCCCAGAAAGGCGGGTGCGGCGTCGGCGAGGTGCGCGAGGGCCTCGGTGC
Source organism: Acidimicrobiia bacterium (assembly GCA_031406505.1). Classification (GTDB taxonomy): domain Bacteria; phylum Actinomycetota; class Acidimicrobiia; order IMCC26256; family PALSA-555; genus SHVJ01. The sequence continues at coordinate 8,794 of JANOHN010000046.1, forward strand.
GCACCTTGGACGGGCCCGACCCGAAGCGCCCGTCCGATGGTCGCAGCGCGGGTGGGAGCACGATCTGTGCGGGATCAGGGGGCATCGCCATCGAGACTACTGACGCATGCCGCGCCCAGTGCGGGTGATTGGCGCGCGTGTTTGGTCGAGCCGCTCCGGTGGTGCCCCGGTCTCTTCCTCGTACCAGCCGGGCCGCTGTGTACGAGCCCACCGTGGTGTGACAGTGCCGCGGCGCATCCCCTGCATCGCGATCGGGTCGCGAAGCGCGAAGAGCACATGCGCGCCGACCGAGAGCCAGATACCGAGCGCGAACCAGTCGTGCACGAAGGTCGCGCCGACCCGCCAGTCGAGCGGGACGATGGAGAACCACTTCAGCATCACGCCGCTGCCGAGCATCACGACGATCGCCGCGCCGAGGAACATCGCGTTGAGCTTCTGTCCGGGATTGAACTTTCCGAGGCGAACGGCGACACGGCTCCGCTTGTGCAGCCAGGCGCGGTCCTCGCCGGACCAACGATTGAGCCGGGTGACGTTGTCGCGCAGTCGGGCGCCCCACTTCCCGAGCACTCCCACCAGGATGGGGACGGGCAACGCGAGCCCCGCGATCACATGGATCGTGCGCATGACGTCGCGCTGTCCGACGAGGGTGCTGATCGGTCCCATGTAGAGCGCCGCACCGGTCAACATCAACACGCCGAACAACGCGGCGGTCGTCCAATGCACGGCACGAGAGACGCGGTCGAAACGGACGAGGTCGGGCTCGGTCGTTCGCCTTGTTGTCTCAGTGGCATGAGTCATGTGGGGTCGTCGTCCCGACCGTTCGACCGGCCGACCCAGCCGTTGACGTCGTACCCGCGTTGCTCCCAGAACCCGGGAACCACGGCCGAGGTCACCTCGATGCCGCGCAGCCACTTCAGCGACTTGTAGCCGTACATCGGGGCGACGTAGAGGCGCGCAGGCCCGCCGTGGGCGCTCGACAGCGGCTCGTGATCGAGCTCGTACGCGACGAGCACATCGTCGCGTCGCGCCTGCTCGAGCGTCAAGCTCTCGCTGTACGCGCCATCGAACGATACGAAGCGCACCGCGTGCGCGTCGGCGCCCACGCCAGCACGATCGAGCAGCTCGCGTAGCCGCACGCCCTTCCAATCCACGTCGGGCACACGCCACCCCGTGACGCACTGGAAGTCGCGAGTGACCTCGGTCGGAGGGAGCGCGAGCAGATCATCGAACGAGAGATCGAGCTCGCGGTCGACGAGCCCACTGACACGCAGGCGATAGTCGCTGCGACTGCGCTCAGGCAGCTCGCTCGTAACGGTGTAGATGCGGAACCGCCCGATGGGTAGGAGCGCGAGGAGCCCGGTCGGATCGCGCCCGATGATCGGGGCCACGGTGCGCTCGAGCCAACCCTGGATCGTCGCCCCAAAGACGACGCCGACCGCGCCCAGCCCGATGACGCCGAGGAACACCCGTCGCCCCACCGGAGCACCATCCGCCACCACACCAAGAGTACGGAGCGGGTCCCGGTTGCGGGTCAGCCGAGGACGAGGATCTCGCGGATGCCTTGGCGGATGGACTTCTTGAAGCGCTTGGTGTCAGGAATGGCTTGGGGGTCGGTGTTGATGCCGATGCAGCACGTGTCGCAGTGTGAGAGCAGCGTGATGTTGGCGGCCGTGCCTGAGAGCGGTGCGAAGGCGTAGAGCGCTTCCACCTTCGAACCGCTGAGAAAGAGCGGGAAGGGCGAGCCGGGCACGTTGCTCGTCACGAAGTCGGCGCCTTTGAGCATGGAACCGAAGAGCAGGGTCGCGGCTCTCCGGGGCAGTCGGTTCAGCACGCCCGCCACCGACTCACTCATCGCGACGGCCGGCTCGTCCCGCAGCGCGCGGCACAGCTCACCGACGGCACGCACACGCTCGGCCGGGTCGTCGATCCCCATCGGGACGACCAGCCGCGCCGGAGTGAAGTGGTTGCCTCCGAGCCCGGCGCCCTCACCGCGGAGGTTGATCGGCATGATCATGCGGAGCTCGGGGATCTGGGTGTCGTGACGCCGGTGGTAGCGCTGCAACCCGCCGATGACGCCCGCCACGAACGCGTCGTTGAGCGTGCCGCCGGCGGCCGCGGCCGCCCGCTTGAGGTCGTCGAGCGGCACGCGGAACACCGCGACCCGGCGATCGAGGCTGCGGCCGTTGATGAGCGGTGAGCACGGCTCGGTGGCCGGGGCAAGGAATCGCGCGACCGATCCCGCAGTCTTCGCGGCGTCGTTGATCGTGCCGGCGGGGTCGTCGCGCATGCGCTGCACGATCGAGCGAAATGTGTCGGACATGCGCTGGGCCATGTCGGACGCGCGTTGGGCCTGCCACGCGACACCGCTCCCGACGAGACCGAGGGGCGAGAACACCGGCAACGCGAGCGGTTCGGGCTCGGGGCCATCGGGCGCGGGCTTGCGAGCAAGGTCGAAGAGCATCATCAACAGCCGCATCCCGCCGACACCGTCGGTCATGGAATGGTGCACCTTCAGGATGAACGCGGCGCGTCCCTTGGGCAGACCCTCGACGAGCGTGTACTCCCAAAGCGGCCGAGCCCGGTCGAAGTCGCCCATCGCCGCGTGTGCGGCGATCTCGAGCGCGGCTTCGAGCGACTTTGCCTTTCGGATGTGCACGCGGCGCACGTGGTACTTGAGATCGAAGTTGGGGTCGGCCGACCACGCCGGCGGCCCGAGGCGCACCGCCGGCTCCACGACGCACTGACGCATACGTGGGATCAACCGTGTGCCGCGTTCTAGTCGCTCGAGCACGCGCTTCCACGGCGGCGCCTTGTCGAGTACCAGCAACACCACGATCGGCGAACGTAGATGTGGATCGCGCTCGATGTTCCACATGAGCGCATCGGCGTCGCCCATCGCGTGCTCGAAGCGATCGTCGGTCATCGCTCAGCCCTCCAGGTAGCGGGAACCAGCGGGCTGGAGATCCGCGTCGAGGTCGTAGATGAGCGGGATGCCAGTGGGGATGTTCAGCTCGAGCACTTGGTCCTCCGACAGTCGGTCGAGCTGCATCACGAGTCCGCGCAGCGAGTTGCCATGCGCGACGACGAGCACAATCCGACCACCTTCGAGATCGGGCACGATGCTCTCGCGCCAGTACGGCAGCATCCGCTCGATCACGTCAGCGAGGCTTTCGCCATGCGGAAGCGCGTCGTCCGATACGTCGGCGAACGCGGGGTCGGCGCGTTGCTCAGCCCACTCGTCGTCCGACAGCGCCGGTGGCCTCGTCGCGAACGACCGGCGCCAGATCTTCACCTGGTCGTCGCCGTGCCGACGAGCGGTCTCCGCCTTGTCGAGACCTTGTAGTGCGCCGTAGTGGCGCTCGTTCAGACGCCACGACCGCTTCGGGACGACGTCGGCGCACCCGAGTTCCTCGAGGACGATCTGCGCGGTGCGAATCGCGCGCGTCTGGCACGAGGTGTGCACGACATCGGGGACGATGCCCGCGGCGTGGAGCATCCGACCGGCGGCGATCGCCTCTGCCTCCCCCTGCGCGCTGAGATCCACGTCGACCCAGCCCGTGAAGCGGTTCGCGAGGTTCCACTCGCTCTGGCCGTGGCGGAGGAGCGCCAGCGTCGCCATGTCGTGAGCCTCGCCGCTTCCGTCGTCGTTCGGCAAGCCGGCCTCAGCCGGACCTCGTCGACTTCTTGGGCTTCGTCGTGCTCGTGGCGGGCACGGTGGTGGCCGTCGGATCAACGGTGGTCGCGACAGGCGCAGCCGTCGTCGTGGTGGTCTGCCACGAGATGAGGTCGAAGGCCTCGTTCATCCTGGTCAGCACCGCGGCCCCCACCAGGTCTGAGCCCGCGCGCTCGAAGTGGATGCCGTCTGTCGCGCGCAGGCGAATGATGGTGCCATCGCCATGCACGACGAAGTCGGTATACCCGCCGTCAGGGCCGACGAGCAGTGAAGCGGTGTCGACGAAGAACACCTTGCCCGGACGCAATTCCGCTTCGCTCTTGATGATCTCATTGATCAGCTTGTAGCGGGTCTCGTACCGCTCGATGTTGCGCATCTGCGGTATGCCGACCCAGAACAACGTGACCGCGCCTGAGCCGGTGACTTCGTCCATCAAGCCGCCGACTCGGCGTCGATACTCCGCTTGCCACTCCGCGCTGCCGAACGGCCCGACCCCACCTACTCCGGTCATCGCCTGGTCGTCGTTCGACCCGAGCGTGAGAACCATCGAATCGGGTGCGTTGCTCGCGACCACCGCCGCGAGATAGGCGGACCAGTTGAACACCTCGGGGCGCGCCAGCCCCGTTGCCACGTGCCCGTCCACCGACTGGAGGATCCCGATGACCAGCGTCGCGAGCGCCTGGTTGATGACGGACTCACCGGGCGAGATCGAGAGCGAGTCGCCGCCCACCCACAAGCGCATCTGCGTGGCCGGCGTGAACGCGCGCTTCGGCGGCAGTGTGGTCGTGGTCGTGGGGATCTCGGGATCGATCGATGGTGTCGTGAGATCGATGGTCGGACTCGGGAGCGTGAGGTCGACGTCGTCGGCACCGCTCCGTCCGATCAGGTCTTGCAGACCTTCGCGGAGGCTGTCGAGACGCAACGCGTGGCTCGCGTCGTAGAGCGGATCGGCCAGTGCGGTCGCCGCGTCGCGCTTCCATCCCACCGGCTGACCCAATGCGGTCTTACGGATGCCCGGCGCGTTCAGCAAGGCACCCACGAGCAGACAGACGAGGCCGACCAACCAGACGTGCCCGACCGACAACGGTCGGCGCTCTGGCGCGTGGTGATGCTCTTCTTGGATCTCGGCGCGCGTGCGCGGCGCGTGATCGTCGGGTGTGGTCGTGGTCGTCTTCTTCATGTCAGAACCTGAAGTAGATGAAGGGCGCGACGCCACTCGGCCCGATCGTGTTGGTCAGCAAGAGAACGAGTCCGAGCACCACACCCTGGGCAACAGGCGCGAGTCGGGAGAACCCCGCCATCGCGCGCCCCATTGCGGCGCGAGGGATGTACTGCTCGCCGATACCCGCGAGGATGGCGAGGCCCACACCGAGTGTGATCAAGGGCGACGCGTCGAGCCAGTGCTGTGTGTCCACGAGTCTTCCGAGTATGTCGCCGGCCGTGCTGAACGACTCGGCGCGGAAGAAGATCCACGCGAAGCACACGATGTGAAAGGTGACGACACGTCGGGCAACCCGGCGCGGCAATGTGTCGGCGAGTTCGCGCCCGAGCGCCTGGCGCCGAGTATGACGGAAATGGTCGAGGCAGATGAAGAAGCCGTGGATCGCGCCCCACGCTATGAACGTCGACGCCGCGCCGTGCCACAAGCCGCCGATGATCATCGTCAGCATGAGATTTCGATACACGCGGAACGACTTGCCGCGGTTGCCGCCGAGCGGGATGTACAGGTAGTCGCGCAACCACCGCGACAGGGTCATGTGCCATCGGCGCCAGAAGTCCTGGATCGACCCCGCCGTGTACGGGCTGTCGAAGTTCTGCGGGAACCGGAAGCCGAGGAGCAGGGCCAACCCGATCGCCATGTCGGTGTACCCGCTGAAGTCGGCGTAGATCTGGACGGCGTAGGCGTAGACCGCCACGAGCACGGTGAGGCCTGAATGCTGCTTGGGCGATGCGAACACCGAGTCAACGATCTCGGTGGCGAGGACGTTGGCGATCACGACCTTCTTGAAGAGGCCGATGAAGATCAGGAAGAAGGCCCGGCTCGCATCGATCGTGCGGGGGTCGTGCGCCTCCTTGAGTTGCGGCATGAACTCTGCGGGCCGCACGATCGGGCCCGCCACCACGTGCGGGAAGAAGGAGAGGAACACCGCGAAGTCGAGGACGCGCCCCGGCTCGAACGTGCCGCGGTACACGTCCACGATGTAGCTGATGGCTTGGAACGTGAAGAACGAGATCCCGACCGGCAACGTGACCGCGATGATCTCCGGTGACACGTGAATGCCGAGATGGTCGAGGAGGTTCGTGCCCTCGCTGACGAAGAAGTCGTAGTACTTGAAGTACCCAAGGACGCCAAGGTTGCCGATCAGTCCGAGCGTGAGCCACGACTTCTTCGCCCGTTCGCTCGACGCGGCGAAGATCCGTTGTGCGATGAGCTGGTTCCCGATCGTTGCCGCCGCGATCAGGAAGCAGAAGCGCCAGTTCCAGTAGCCGTAGAAGAAGTACGACGCCGCGATCATGAAGATCTTCCAGCGGCGTCGGCGCGGCATGAGGAGCCACGACACCGGCAGGACGATCATGAAGAAGAGTGCGAACGTGACTGTCGGGAAAAGCATGGGGGCGACGATCAGTCTCGCACGCCAATTCGCGGGCACCGGGACCGGGGGTCAACACGCGGTGCAGCGAGCGCAAGCGAGCGGAACTCGCCAGCGACCGAAGACTTGGTCCCCGACCCGCAGTGAGCGATCGCAGTTAGTTGATCTCGTAGACCATCGTCACTTGCACATCGAGGGTCTGGGAGCCGGGCTCGATCGGAGCGGCCGCCGCTTCGGTGCTTGCGAAGCGGCCGGTGTCGAGTTCGCCGACCGGGCCGTACGGCGCGTAGTCCTCGTTGATCGAGAGCAGGTTGCCCAGCTCGACACCCGCCGCGTCGGCGAGCTGCTCGGCTTGGGAGCGACCGCGCTTCACCGCGTCGGCGCGCGCTTTCGCAACGAGCTCGGTGTTGTCATCGAACGAGAAGGAGATGCCCTGCACGACGATCTCGTTGCCGGCGATCTCGGTGGCGGCGTCGATCACCTCGCCGGCCTTCTCGAAGTCGCGCAACGACGCGGTCACGAGGTTGCTGACCGAGTAGCCCTCCAAGTCCTCGCCGTCCTCGTCATAGAACGGGGCGATCGAGAAGTAGCTCGTCTGGAGGTCGTCGTCCTCCACGCCGGCATCCTTCAGCACGTCGATGACCTTGTTGGCCAGCGAGGTGTTGCGACTCAGCGCCTCGGCCGCGGTCTTGGCCCGTGTGGTTACGCCCACGGTGAGGTCGAGCACGTCGGGCGTGCCTCGGACCAGCCCGGAGGCGGTGACGGTGATCGTGCGGGGGTCACGGCCGTTGTCGTCGGCCGCCGGGCCGCTGCCAGCACCCGCGATGGCGGGACCGGTCATCACGATGCCGACGGCCAGAGCCGTCGCTGTCATCCACGTGCGCGCCCACATGAGAAACCTCCGTGTGTTGTTGCTCGGTGTCTGTTCGTCGATCGTTGGACGACGCGAGACGCGGGAAGGTTCCCGCTGGCATCCCTCTGACCCGACGATTCGTAGTCGGCGCACTCTACGCTTCGCCTCGTGAGTGAGGTCCCCGACGAGCGAGGACGCATCGGGCGGTCGATGCAAGCGTTGTTGGTGGATCGGTTCTGAGCGCGCCAGGTATGAACGCACGGGTGTGAACTTGGAGGGCGGATGCGGCTGCTGCTGACGGGAGCCACCGGCGTACTCGGACGTCCGACGTTGCGTGGCCTGCTCGACGCCGGCCACGACGTGCGTGCCGTCGTGCGCGACGACGCCAAGGCAAAGCGGGTCGCGGCGCTCGGCGCCGAACCGGTCGCAGTCGATCTCTTCGACCATGACGCGGTGGTCGGCGCGGTTGGCGGTGTCGATGCCGTGGTGCACCTCGCCACGAACGTTCCGCCCATGTCGAAGATGGCGTTCCCGCCCGCGTGGCGTACGCACAACCGACTGCGCACCGACGCCACCCGCAACTTGCTCGACGGCGCCCGCGCCCATGGCGTGAAGCGGTTCGTCAAGGAGTCGATCACGTTCACCTACCCGGATCGTGGTGACGAGTGGATTGACGAGTCGGTGCCGCCTGACGAGTCGGCGAAGATGCTGCAACCCACGCTGGAAGGCGAGCGTCTGGTCGCGCGCTTTGGTGTGGACGATGGTCGCGGTGTGGTGCTGCGCTTCGGGTTGTTCTACGGACCCGAGAATCGGTCCACCGACGAGATGTTGGGCCTCGCCCGCGCTCGCATCGGCCCACTCCCCGGCGCTGCCCGTGGGTTCGTGTCGTCGATCCATGTCGAGGATGCGGCGACCGCGGTGCTCAGCGCGCTCGACGCGCCGTCGGGCGTTTTCAACGTGGTCGACGATGAGCCGCTCACGCGCCGCGACTACACCGATGCATTCGCCGCGGCGTTCGATCTCCCCAAGCTGCGCATCACGCCGGGCGCGGCGATGCGAGTGGTGGGCGGCGCCGGTGCGAAGGCCCTCATCTCGTCGCAGCGAGTGTCGAACCAGCGCATGCGGTCAACGACGGGCTGGGCACCGGCCTATCCCAGTGCGCGAGAAGGGTGGGTTGCCGTCTCGGCAACCCGTTCCACCACCAAGAAGGAGGGTGTCGATGACGCCTGACACGGCAACCCGGGTGTCGCGGATCGGGCTGGCGCTGCTGGCGGTGACAGCGCT
>JANOHN010000057.1:0-12785 GCA_031406505.1 Acidimicrobiia bacterium
GAAGGCCTTCTGGGCCCAGCGAAGCAGCTGGTACCGCTCGCCGTTTCGTTCGTACTCCCGCGCGACGTTGCGCGCAAAGCTGTCGGCGTGTCCGAAGGCGTCCACCTGAACCGAGTGATCGATCACGAGGTCGGCGGGAACGAGGGGGTTGATCTTGGTGGGGTCGCCACCCATGGCGCTCATGGCATCGCGCATGGCGGCGAGGTCGACCACACACGGCACGCCGGTGAAGTCCTGAAGCACAACGCGCGCCGGCATGTACGGCACCTCGTACGTGCCACCCGAGCGCGGCGTCCAGGCGGCCAGCGCTTCCAGGTCGTCCACCGTGACGAACTCGCTGACGTCGGCGTTTCGCAGCACGTTTTCCAGCAGCACCTTCACCGTGTAGGGAAGGCGGTCGAAGCCGTACGGGAGCAGCCCGGCCGTCGATGCGGTGTTGACGATATGACCCGAGCCTTGAGCGAGAAGCGAAGGCAGGAACACGAGGTTGCTGCGCACGATGCCGAGCAGGTTGATGTCGACGATGCGCTGCCACGCGTCGAGCGGGATGGCCTCGACCGGCCCGACGGCGAGGACGCCGACGTTGTTCATCACCAGGTCGACCCGGCCGAAGCAGTCCAGCGCAAGTGCACGGGCCGCTTCGAGATCCTCGATGCGAGTCACATCGCAGCGCAGCGCGACGGCCGGCTCGCCGAGCTCTTTGGCAACGGTGGTCGCCCGGTCGCTGTTGATGTCGGTGACCACCACGCGCGCGCCACGTCGGGCGAAGGAGTGGGCTGCCGCCCTCCCGATGCCACTGCCGGCTCCGGTGATCACTGCGACGGCGTTGCTCAGATCGATGCTCATGCTGTTGCTCTCCCGCTAGAGGAGGACGGGGGAGGCCAGGGCCGTCGGTTCGATCCCGTCGAGCGCGGCAAGCGCAGTGGCTGAGACGGGTGCCTCGAGGAAGCCGACTATCCCATCCAACAGGTCAGCAACGTGAACCGCGAACGGGAACACGTCGACGCCGCTCGCTTGGGCTCGCTCGCGATCGGCGGCGGCGTGGATGCTGAACGCCATCGCCTGCCTGACGCGGTGGATCCGGAGCGGTTCCGGGATGTGGGACAGCAGCTCGCCGATCGCATCACGGAACGTACTGGTCGACTCCAGGTAGGCCGCGGGGATGCGCTCGAACAAGTGGCGTTCGTCGCTCTGTTGGAGCACGGCCACAAAGCCGAGGTAGTGGCTTCCGTCCTGTTCCCCTTGCTCGAGAATGGGCAAGACGTAGCACTCGACCCACGACCGCACGTCGCTGGGACGTAGTCGTGCGATCAGCATCCGGCGGCGCTCGTCGAGGGCTGGAAGCCGGTACTCGAAAATGGCTTCGATGAGCTCGTCCTTCGATCCGAAGTGGTATTGCACAGCCGAATGGTTCGCGTTCCCTGCCGCGGCGCTGATCTGACGCATCGACACACCGTCGAGTCCCCGCGCGGCGAACATGCACTCCGCGGCGATGATGATCTCCTCCTTGGGCGACGCTGGCACTGGCACGCCCGCATCGAAGCACCTGGACGGTATTGAGTCAAGCGTCTTATGATTAAGCCCTCAACGAGCGAGGTGCTGCGATGGGCGAATGGGCGACGAGCGAGGATCGCCGGGCGGACGCGCGCGCCCAGTACGAGCGGATCATGACGACCCGGAGCCCAGGGCCCACCGGCGCGTTCATCGAGGCCGGTGTCATTGGGTTCGTGTTCGCCGAGATGTGGCGCCGCGGCGTCCTCACGCCGCGGGACCGTCGGTGGATCACGCTCACGTGCGTCGGCGCGGACGACACGGCGAACCCGATCGAGGCGCACGTGTGGGCGGCGCTCAAGAGCGGCGAGGTCACGTTCGAGGAGTTCGACGAGTTCGTACTGCATTTCTCGACGCAGCTCGGCTGGCCGAAGGGATCGGTGCTCAACATGTATGGCTCGATGGCGATGCTCAAGCTCGCCGAGGAGCGAGGTGAGGAGCTCCCACCCCTCGAGTTCGAGCTGTGGGCGGCGCCGGCCGACGACGAAAGCCGCCGCAGTCGTGGGGAGGCCGCCTACCGCGAGGTTCACGGCGTCCCCGCCCCGCCACCGTCAACGGCGTTCCGCGGGCGCGCCTACCTCGACTTCCTCTACGGCGAGGTGTGGACCAGGGACCGATATCTCACCCGGCGCGACCGCCGCATCATCACGCTCTGCTGTGCCGCCGTCGCCGGAGTCGAGGCGGAGATGCGGGAGCACTTGCGCGCCGCGCTCGTCAATGGCGATCTCACCTACGTCGATCTCCAGGAGGTCGTCGTGCACTTCGCCGTGTACGTCGGCTGGCTGATGGGCCGGCGGCTCGACGACCTGCTCGTCGAGACGGCTGCCGAGCTCGGTATGACCGCCGGCTGACACCGATGACGATCATCGACGCAGACACCCACATCGACGAGGCGCCCGACATGTGGTCCTCGTACAAGTGCCCGCCCAACACGTCGACGCCTTCTACGGCGACACCATCAACGCCGTCCTCCGCGGCTGACGCGACGCAGGCTCATTGACAGTGATGTCAACGTCGGTGGATGATGGAGCGGGCTGCGGTAGGGCGGCGTGAGTGACGAGGGGATCCATGCAGCAAGAGCGGTACCGGGTCGCGCAATGGGCGACTGGCCACACGGGCATGCACTCGCTGCGCAAGATCATCGAGCACCCGCGCTACGACCTCGTGAGCCTCTATGTGTACTCCGACGAGAAGGCCGGCCGGGACGCCGGTGACCTCTGCGGCGGCGCATCGATCGGGATCACCGCGACGAAAGCGATCGAAGACGTCATCGCGTCGCGACCCGACTGCGTCATGTACATGCCGAAGCTCGATTCCCAGTCCATCGACGACATGTGTCGACTGCTCGAATCGGGCGCGAACATCGTGACGACCGTCGAGCGCTTCCATCATCTGGCGAGCATCGACCCGAAAGAGCGGAAGCGTCTCGAGAGTGCCTGCGAGCGCGGCGGGACCTCGCTGCACAGCACCGGGCCGGTGCCGGGGTTCATCACCGAGGTGCTGCCGCTCGCGCTGACGCTCTTGGAGCGACGACTCGACCGGCTCTCGATTGTGCAGTGCGCCGACCTGTCCGATCGCCAATCACCGGAGATGCTCAACCGGTTCTTCGGCATCGATGCGGCGTCCGCCGACCTCAGTGAGATCGCCGAGCGCTCGGTGGTGGCTGATGGCCAGTCCCTGCGCCAGCTCGCTGATGTGCTCGGAACGCCGCTCGACGATGTCGTCGTCACCGTCGAGCTTGCGTTGGCGACCAAGACGGTGGAGATCAGTGTTACCACGATCGAAGCCGGCACGGTTGGCGCGTGGCGGATGGCCGTGACCGGGCTCCGAGGCGGCAAGCCGTACTTGGAGTACGCCCGGACGATGTACGTCACCAAGGACCTCGATCCCGCGTGGGAGCTCCGAGACACCGGCTGGCACGTGGTCGTCGAAGGCGATGCCCCGCTCGACGTAGAGATCAAGTTCGCCAAGGACAACTACGGTCCCGTCTCGCCTGGCTACAACGCCCACATCGCCGTGAACGCGATCCCCGCGGTGTGTGACGCCCCGCCTGGCATCCGCACCGCCGACGAGTTGCGGCTCGCGCCGTTCTTCGGTTGAGCGGTCGGATCACTCGATGGCGACTGAGGACTTGCCGCTGCGCGTGACGGTTCCAACCTTCCCCTATGACCGCTGGTCCGGGGTCGAGTCGATCATCGAGGCGGTGTCGCACGCGGACCGCCTGGGCTACTACGCAGTCGGGCTTCCAGAGCATCTGGTCATGCCGGTCACCGACGCGACCCCGGTGAGCGTCGTGTGGTACGACAACTTCGTTCTCGCCGCCACGCTCGCCGCGGCGACATCGCGGATTCGCGTGCTGTTCCACGCGTGTGTCGTGCCGTACCGCCACCCGGTTGAGCTCGCCAAGTTGATCGCCACGCTCGACGTCGTCTCCCACGGCCGCGTGTCGTTCCTCGCGGGCACGGGATGGATGCGACGTGAGTTCGCGATGCTCGGTATTCCCTTCGAGGAGCGTGGATCTCGAACCGACGATGCCCTCCGAGCGATGAAGGTGCTCTGGACGCAGCCGCAGCCGTCTTACGAAGGCACGCACTTCTCGATCCCGCCGGTCCACTTCTTCCCGACATGCGTGCAGCAGCCGCATGTGCCGATTTGGGTCGGTGGCAACGGAGCCGTTCCCATGCGGCGCGCGGTCGAGCTCGGGGATGGGTGGGTGCCATTGGGAGGCACCTTCGAGGATGCGGCGACGACGATCGACAAGCTACGCGAGCGACTCGTTGCGGCCGGGCGGGATCCCGCGACCTTCACGTTCGGGTTCGTCTTGCCTTTTGGTGTGCCGGACCCAGCCCACCAGGCGGCGGCTGCGCACCACGCGCACGGGCGTCCGCTCCCCGAGGCCACGACTACGAGCGTCGCCGAGACCATCGACCTGATCGGCAAGTTCCGATCGGCGGGGATCAACCACCTCACGCTGCAGTTCGATTGGGAGAGCCCCGCGCAGTACGTGGAGACGATCGACCGCTTCGCCAGCGAGGTGCTCGGTCAGATCACCGCCGCGCCCTGACGGCGGGCGGTCAATCCGCGGGCGCGACTCGCGGCGTGAGTGTCACCGATGACGCGCAGACCGAGGCGCCCAGCCGCGAGATCGTGTCGATGACGGTGATCAGCTCGTCGACGTGGAACATCGAACCATTGAGGAGGCCGAGTTCGTGCCACAGCGGGACGAGCTCCGCGGCGACCTCGGGGTCCCAGCCTCGGTTGAACTCGGTCATGGAGTCGCCCTCACCGCCGCCGCACTCGCCGACAACGACGCGGGTGAAGCCGATGTCTGGATGCTCGACGCGCCAAGCCTCGATCAGCTTGTCGAGCGCGGCCTTGCTGACGATGTAGGCGCCTAGGCCCGGCATCGGGGGGCGCGAAACGCTCACCGACGAGAGATAGAGCGCGCTGCCGCGAGACGCAGTGAGGTGGGGGATGGCCGCGGCCGTGGCGGCGTTGGCGCCGATCACATTGGTGTCGAACACGCTCCGCCACGTTGCGGCGTCGGTGTCGACGAGGCGCGCGAGCGGGCCGATGCCAGGGGCATACACGAGGGCGTCGATACCTCCGAGCCCGGCAGCCGCCTCCTCGATCGCGGCGCGGCACGACTCGTCGTCGGTGACGTCGCAGCGGATGGACAGGGTGCCCGGACCGGCCTCCTTCGCGGCATCGACGAGGCGCTCGGTCCGGCGCGCGAGGAGCGCGACGTTCGCGCCTCGCTTGGCCAGGCCGACACCGATGCAGCGCCCGAGTCCGCTCGACGCTCCGAGGACGACAGTTTTCACGCGGCTCCCTGAAGTGTCTGGCTCAGACGCTGCCGATGCCGGCAGCTTCGTTGCGCTGCTTCCATACCTTGCGGGACACGCGAGTGGTGTCGACGTCGGTAGCAAGCGCGCGGAGCGCTCCGACAGTCGACTGCTCCTTGGTCGTGTGCTTGAACGGATCCCAGCCGAAGAATCGGCACGCGTTCTCCCACGTGAACTTGTGGATCTCGTCGTCGGTGCAGCCGGCCTGCTCGAATTCCTTCCACGCCAACTCCGGCGACTCCGGCCAAACGCAATCCGTGTGCGGGTAATCGCACTCCCACGCGATGACATCGAGGCCGATCTCGTGGCGCAGCTTCAGGCCCGAGGGGTCGGTGATGTAGCAGGCGAGGAAGTGCTCGCGGAACACGTCCGAGGGCAGCTTGCCCTCGCCGAAGCTGTTGTCGATCCACGACTGGTTCTGGTAGTGGCGGTCGACCCGGTCGAGGTAGAAGGGGATCCACCCGATGCCGCCTTCGGACAGGGCGACCTTCAGCTCGGGGAACCGGCGCAGCGTGGGCCCGAAGAGCAAGTCGTGCGCGGTGAGCATCGTGATCTGGGACGGTATGACGATCTTGTGATCGACCGGAGCCTCGTCGGCCATGGTGATGAGCCCCATGGCCCCGCCGATGTGGAGGCAGAGGACCATGTTCTCGTCCACGAGCGCCTGGAGCACCGGATCCCAGTGACCCGACAGGAAGCTGGGCCAGCCCTGCGCGTGGGGCGCCTCGATGAAGCTGATGCCGCGACATCCCTGCTTCGAGATCCGCTTGACCTCGGCGACGGCGAGATCGACGTCCCACATCGGCACGATGCCGAGCGGGATGAACCGGCCCGGGTAGGAACCGCACCATTCCTCGATCGCCCAGTCGTTGTAGGCCTGGAGCATGACGAGCGAGAGCTCTTTGTCGGCCGCCTCGGAGAACGTCCGGGCGTTGAAGCCGGCCATCGTCGGGAAGCACATCGACCCCAGCACGCCGTTGACGTTCATGTCGCGAACTCGCTCGTGCACATCGAAGCAGCCAGGCCGCAGCTCCGAGTACGAGCCGACGTTGAACCCCCACTCCTCGCGAGGCCACCCGACCGTGGCGGCCATGCCGAACGGTGTGGACGTCTTGTGTCCCTGGAACACCCACTCGTCCGCGCCGGCTTCGTTGCGCACGACCTTCGGCGCGTCGTCGAGCCACTTGGCCGGCACATGGTGCTCGTACATGTCCGGCGGCTCGACCATGTGGTCGTCGATGCTGACCAGGATCATGTCGTCCTTGCGCACGGCGCGCTCCTCTCAGGCCTCTCGGACAGATGTCGCAGCGAATCCGCGAGTCTTCCGGAAATCCGGACCCATTGTCACCGACATTGACATCACCGTCAATTGTCTACGGCGAGCCGATGGAGAACTCGATGCTGGTCAGGAGCTCGAGACGGCGCGAACGGTGATGGGGAGCTGCTCCCAACCACGGACGGTGGATGTGTGGGCCTGCACGGCGTGCTCCCAGTCCACCTCCCAGTGCGACCACCGCTCCAAGATCTCGTCGAGCGCGACCCGCCCTTCGAGCCGGGCGAGCGCCGCGCCGAGACAGAAGTGCAATCCGTAGCCGAAGCTGAGGTGATTGCCCTGGTCGCGATGGATGTCGAATCGGTCCCCGTCGGGGAACCGACGCTCGTCGCGATTCGCTGAGCCATTGATCAGCAACATCACGCTGCCCTCGGGCACGGTCTGGCCGTAGTACTCGACATCGCGGGCGACGTAACGGGCCTGCACGGGCGACGGTGCCTCGTAGCGCAGCGCTTCCTCGATCACCTTGGGGATCAGCGTTCGGTCCTCCGCGACCTGGCGCAGCTGTTCTGGGTGCTCGGAGAGCAACTTGGCGGTCCATCCGATGAGCCGAGTGGTCGTCTCGTTCCCGGCACCGGCGATCAGCGTCAGGTACACGAGGATCTCGTCGCGGCGCAGCGTGCGGGTGGTGCCCGTCTCGTCCTCGAACTCCGCGGCAATCATCTCGGTCATGAGGTCGTCGGAGGGGTGCTCCATGCGCCAGTCGATGTACTCGGCGAACAGCTCCGCGCCGATTTCGACGTTCTCCTGCGAGTGCATTCTCGGCCCGTCTTCATCGAGTCTCAGCGGCGCGTCGAGCTGCTCGCGGACAGACCGCTGGTCCTGCTCGGGGATGCCGAGAAGCATGCCGATCGTGTGCATGGTGAGCTCGGCGCCGAAATCGGCGACGACGTCGAAACGAGTTGCACCGACGAACGGGTCCAGCGTTCGCGCGCAGAACTCGCGCACCTTCGGCTCGACGGCCTGCATCTTCTTCGGTGTGAAGACACGCGACAGGACGCCGCGGTGGATGTCGTGGATGGGTGGGTCCTCCATGAGGACGATGCCTGATGGGATCTCGACGTTCGCCTTGATGATCTCGAGGATCGAGCCGCGGCCCGATCGGAAGGTCTCCCAGTCGGTGAGGCCTCGCTCGACGTCCTCGAAACGGCTCAACGCGAAGAAGTCGTGCTTCTCGTTGTAATAGAGCGGTGCTTCGTCACGGAGCCGCTTCCAGATCGGGTGGGGATCCGTGTCGATCTCGAAGTCGTACGGGTCGTAGTTGACGTCGCTCGCGTTTGTCATCGTCATCGTTACCGTCCCGCGTCGGCGGGCCACGCCACCGACTTCATCTCGAGGTACTGGTCGAATCCGGCGTAGCCGTTCTGGCGGCCGATCCCGCTGTCCTTGTAGCCGCCGAACGGCACATCGGTTCCGTAGGCGGCGGCGCCGTTGACACCGATCACACCGGCGCGCACGCGACGGGCAACGGCGAGGGAGCGGTCGAGCGAGGCTGAGAGCACGGCGCCGGCCAGCCCGTAGCGGCTCTCGTTGGCGATGCGGATGGCGTCCTCCTCGTCGTCGTAGGGGATCACCGCGAGCACCGGTCCGAAGATCTCCTCTTGCGCGATCGTGCTCGAGTTGTCGACATCGACGAAGAGCGTCGGGTTGACGAAGTACCCCTTGTCGAGTCCGGCCGGCGGTTCGGTGCCGCCGACGAGGAGCTTCGCCCCTTCGTCGATGCCCTGTTGGATGTAGCCGAGCACCCGCTCGCGCTGCTTGGCCGAGATGAGGGGTCCGGTGATCGTGTCGGGTTCCTGCGGGTCGGCGGCCTTGACGCTCTCGTACAGCTGCTGGAGCAACGCCACGCCTTCGTCGTAGCGAGAGCGAGGGAGCAGCATCCGCGTCGGGATGGCACAGCCTTGGCCCGCGTGCGAACAGGCGGCCATGCCGGTCAGGGCGGCCAACCCCAAGTCGGCGTCGTCGAGGACGATCGTCGCCGACTTGCCACCGAGCTCGAGGAACAGCCGCTTCATCGTCGCGGCGCCCTTCTCCATGATGCGCTTGCCGACGACGGTGGAGCCCGTGAAGGAGATGAGATCCACCTTGGGCGACACCGTGAGCTCCTCGCCGACGAGGTGGTCCGACGACGTGACGACGTTGAGCACACCCGGCGGGAAGTCGGTCTGCTCGGCGACGAGCAGACCGATGCGCGTCGCGTTGAAAGGCGTGTCCGGCGCCGGCTTCAGCACCATGGTGTTGCCGGTGGCGAGCGCCTGGCCCAGCTTGTTGAGCGTCACCTCGAGTGGGTAGTTCCACGGCACGATCGCACCGACCACGCCGACCGGCTCGCGCCAGACGGTTCGGACCGCGCGCTGGCCGGTGACCACCACCAACGCCTCGCCGAGGTCCGTCTCCCACGGATAGTCGTCGATCAGGTCCGCGGGATAACGCAGAGCGCCCTGCAACGGAACGTCGAGCTGTGGTCCGAACGTGAGCCGCCGCGGACAGCCGACCTCGAGGATGAGCTCCTCTCGGAAGGTCTCTCGCTCGGCGTCCATGGCATCGGCGAGCTGCTCGAGGCAGCGCTTGCGAAGCGCCCGGTTGGTGGACCAGTCGGTCTCGTCGAAGGCGCGACGAGCAGCGTCGATCGCGCGTTGCATGTCGGCCGCCCCGGCGTCCGCTACCTCTCCGATGACAACCTCGGTGGCGGGGTTGACGTTTTCGAACGTCTTGCCTGATGCCGACGGCACGAGCGTGCCGTCGATGAGCATTCTCGACTCGTGTTCCATCGTTGCCGTCTGTGCCATGACCCATTGTCCACCGACGTTGACATCATCGTCAACCGGTCCGTTACGATCGGTGGAGAGGGCAGGAACCCCGCTCGCTTCATGAAGGTCCATCATGAAGTTGAGGTTCCGGCTTGAGGGCGACCGGACCATCCGTCCCCCGAGAGGAAGCGACCATGCTGTTCCAGCACGTGGAGTACGAGATCGACGGTCAAGTTGCCGTCATCACGCTGAACCGGCCCGAGGCCGCGAACGCCCAGAGCCAGCAGGTCTTGATGGAGCTGGACGAGGCGTGGTCGGCGGCCGACGAGGATCGCAACGTCAAGGTCATCGTGTTGCGGTCGAACGGCAAGCACTTCTCGGCCGGCCACGACATGAGCGGCACGCAGCCGACCACGGTCGACCGCGAGATCCCGATTCCGGACGCGATGTACGACTGGGAGACGCGCCACTACTTCCACTTCGCCAAGCGGTGGCGCGACGTGCCCAAGCCGTCGATCGCCGCGGTGCAGGGAAAGTGCATCGCCGGCGGCCTCATGCTGTGTTGGCCGTGCGACCTGATCGTTGCCGCCGAGAACGCCGAGTTCTCCGACCCGGTGCTCACGATGGGGATCTGCGGTGTGGAGTACCACGCCCACACGTGGGAGTTCGGTGCACGCAAGGCGAAAGAGCTCCTGTTCACGGGCGGCTCGCTCAACGCGCAGGAGGCGGAGCGGATCGGCATGGTGAACAAGGTCGTTCCGCTCGACGATCTCACGTCAGCGACGATGGAGCTGGCCCACCGCATTGCGGAGCAGGACAGCTTCGCGTTGCGGATGGCCAAGCGGGCGGTGAACCACACCCTCGACGTCCAGGGTTTCGCGTCGGCGCTCGAGTCCTGCTTCGACATGCACCACTACGGCCATACCCGAGCGCTCGTGATCACCGGCGACAAGCCGAGTCTCGTCGGCATGGCGGCCATGAAGGAGCAGAGCAGTCGATCGTGAACCTCGACGGGCGCGCGGCGATCGTCACGGGGGGTGCGGGTGGCTTGGGGTCGGCCACGGTTCGACGCCTCGTGCAGGTCGGGATGAAGGTCGTCGTCTTCGACTTTGATGGCGATTCGGCGGCCGAGTTGGCCAAGGAGCTCGGCGACGACGCGGCCGCGGTCACCGGGAACGCCTGCAACGACGACGACGTCGCCGCGGCCATCGACACGGCATCCTCGCTCGGCGCCGTCTCGCTCTTGGCGAATGTCGGCGGCGGTGCCGCTGCGGGCGGGGGCCGTACCGTCGGGCGCGACGCCAGCCCCGCGGCCAAGGAGCCGTTCATCGAGACGATGGAGATGAACGCGGTCGCGACGTTCAACGCGTCGCGACTCGTTGCTGCGGCAATGGCCACGAACGAGCCCGACGAAGAGGGCGAGCGCGGCGTCATCGTCAACACGGCGTCGATCGCCGGCATCGAGGGTCAGACCGGCCAGCTCACCTATGCCGCGGCCAAGGCCGCGATCCTCGGGATGACGCTGCCGATGGCGCGAGACCTGAGCGTGGTGGGCATCCGCGTGTGCGCGATCGCGCCGGGCACCATGGGCACGCCGAAGATGCTCGGTGTGCCGGATGCCATGAGGGAGAAGCTCGTCGAGAACATCCAGTTCCCGAAGCGCCTGGGGAAGCCCGAGGAGTTTGCCTTGCTCGTCGAGTCGATCGCGCGGAACCCCTACCTCAACGGCGAGAACATCCGGCTCGACGGCGCGCTGCGCTTCCCACCGAAGTAGCCATGCCGTTCACCGTCGATGGGCTGCTCGACGTCCTGACGCTGGAGGAGCTCGGCCCCGACCGCTACCGCGCCAGGAACCTCGACACGGGCCACTTCGTCGTCTTCGGTGGGCAGCTCATGGCGCAGACCATCGCCGCCGCGGGCATTGGCCATGAAGACAAGACCGTCAAGACGCTCCACATCGTGTTCGCCCGTGCCGGCGCGCCGGACCAGCCGCTGGACATCGCCGTCGACCGAGTGCACCGCGGACGCGCGATGGCGAGCAGCACCGTGACCATCAGCCAGGGCGAACGCATCTGTACCCGGTCCATGGTGCTGCTCAGCGCCGACGAACCCGACCTCATTCGTCACGCGGACCGCCCGACGACCGCACCGGGCCCCGATGACGTGAACGGTTGCAACGACGTCGGCGGCTTGCAGGTAAAGGTCGTCGGTGGTGTCGATGTCAACGATCCGGATGCCGTGGGCCCGGCCGATCTCGACGTCTGGACTCGTTTCGTCGGGGCCCCGGACGACCCAGCCACTGGGCAGGCGCTGCTCGCGTACGTCACCGACGGGTTCCTCATCGGCACCGCGATGCGGCCCCACAAGGGGATCGGCATCGCGCAGTCGCACGTGACGCTCTCGACCGGCGTGCTGAGCCACACGATCACCTTCCACGAGCCTGTCCTCGCGGCCGAGTGGCATCTGCTGTCGCAGCACAGCCCGTATGCCGGCCGGGGGCGGAGCTACGGGCAGGCCGGCGTGTACCGCGAGGACGGCCAGCTGGTGGCGTCCTTCGTGCAGGACGCCATGATCCGTCCGATGCCCCAGGGGTCCTCTGGGCTGTAGGTCGGGCTGATCCAAGAAGCGAAATCGAACCAGACTCGCGGCGGGAGCGGACTGATTCCGAAGATCGGGCGTCACTCGGCAAGGCGCACACGCACGCTGATCGCGGCCGCAGTGACGGCGGCGCTCATCGGTGTCGTGATCCAGCAGTCGTGGAGCGGGCACCGGATCACGTTCAGCTCGGTGTTGTTCTTCCTGCTCGTTGGCATCACCCTCGGGTCGATCTACGCGGTCGCCGCGCAGGGGCTGGTGGTGACGTACACCACGTCGGGGGTGTTCAACTTCGCCCAAGGTGCGATCGGCATGTTCATGACGTTCGTGTATTGGGAGCTGAGCGTCGACTTGGGCATCAACCCCGCGCTGGCCGTCTTGATCACCGTGCTCGTCGCCGCACCGGCGTTCGGAGCTGTCATCGAGCGGGTCCTCATGCGTCGACTGGTCGACGCGTCGCTGGTCTCGAAGCTGGTCGTGACGATCGGGCTCATGCTCGCCCTCATGGGTCTGGCCGCGAGCATCTGGAGTCCGAGCGAGTCGCGTTTCATCGGTACGTTCTTCGGCACTGACGGCTTCAACATCGGCGAGACGTTCGTGCCGTGGTACCGCCTGATCACGATCCTGAGCGGGATCGTCATCGCGATCCTGCTGCGGTTTCTCCTGTATCGCACGCGTGTGGGCGTCGCCATGCGTGCCGTGGTCGACAAC
>JANOHN010000061.1:0-10586 GCA_031406505.1 Acidimicrobiia bacterium
CGCGGCGCGGTAGCCACGGTGCACTCGGCCGGCACGATGGCATGGGACGCTGCGCCTCCGTCCGAGGCTGTTGCGGTGATGGAGGAGCTGGGACTCGACATCTCGTCGCACCGTTCCCGAGCGTTGAGTGTGGAGCTCGTCGAGCGGGCCGACGTGGTGCTTGGCATGACGCGCGATCACGTGGGTCGTGTGCTCGCACTCGTACCGAGCGCGTCGGATCGAGCGTTCCTCGTTGGCGAGCTCTTGCGCGTCGGTGAGCAGGTCGGGCGGCGGGAGGAGGGGGAGTCACCGGCCGAGTGGGTGCGCCGGGTCGGAGCAACGCGGGTGGATGCACGCGTGCCAGGCCGAGCGGGCGAGGAAGTCGTCGATCCGTACGGCGAGTCGCTCGATGTGTACCGGGCGACCGCGGCCCGTCTCGACGCCGACCTCCGAAAGCTCGCGGGGCTGCTTTCCTGACGCCTCGTCAGAAAGTGGAACGTGTTCTCGTTCCGTGCGAAAGTCGCGTGTGGAACTCGACGGCAAGGTCGCAATCGTCACCGGCGCGGCGTCGGGCATCGGGCGGGCGACCGCCCTCGCCTTCGCCGAAGCTGGTTGCTCGGTTGTCGTCGCGGACATCGACGACGTCGGTGGCAACGAGACCGTTGGTCTTGTGCACGACGCCGGCGGCACAGCATCGTTCGTGCGTGTCGATGTCACCGAGCCGCGTTCGCTCGAAGCGATGTTCGCGGCCGCCGTCACCGAGTACGGCGGCATCGACATCGTCCACAACAACGCCGGACTGGTGAGTGGCGAGCCCCTGTGGCCCGACATCACGCCCGAGACTCTGCTCCGCGTGATGGGCGTGAACCTCGGTGGCGTGGTCGTCGGCACGCAGCTCGCGATCCCGTTCCTCCGCCAGCGTGGCGGTGGAGTGATCGTGAACACTGCGTCGATGGCGTCGCTGTTCCCGATGACCGTCGATCCGATCTACTCCGCGACGAAAGCCGGCGTCACGATGTTCACGCGGGCGTGCGCTCCACTGGCCGAGGAGGGCATCCGCGTGAACGCAGTGCTTCCTGGGCTCGTGGATACCGCGCTGCTTCCGAAGTCGGGCGACGGTGAGCGTTGGGCCGATTGGGCGTACGCGGCGCGCGACTCGATGGGTGTGATGCAGCCGTCCGTCGTTGCTGACGCCGTACTTGCGCTGTGTCGCGACGACACCGCCGTCGCGTGCGAGCACGTGGTCGGCGACCTCCCGCAGCCGGTGTGACGATGGCGATCGACAGCGAGGCGCTCACTCCGAACCAGGCAGCTCGCCGTAATCGCGTGCTCGATGCCGCGATGGAGCTCGCGGCCGAGGGTGGGTACGACGCCGTGCAGATGCGTGACGTGGCGACCCGTGCCCAGGTCGCGCTCGGCACGATCTACCGGTACTTCTCATCGAAGGATCATCTGCTCGCCTCGTGCCAAGTGGAGCTGTGGCAGGCGCAGGTCGACCGGCTCGCGCAGCGTCCGCCCGACGGCGACACGCCCGCCGATCGGGTCGTCAACCTGCTCGCCCGGGTGATGCGCGGCGCGTCGAGTGAGCCCGAGCGCACTGCAGCGTTGATCACCGCGTCCTCGGCACCCGACCCGGCGGTCCGGGACTGTCAGCTCGAGATGATGGCGATGATCGACGGGGTGCTCGCCGACGCCATGGGCGACGTTGATCCGGCTCGTCGCGACCGCATCGCCACCACGCTCCGTCAGTTGTGGTTCGCCTGGCTGCTCAACTGGGTCAACGGTTGGAACGACGCCGCTACCGTCAACCGCCAGCTGGAGAGCGCCACGAGGCTCCTGCTCGACTGATCTGGCGCCACTTGCGGGGGAAAACCGGAACGTGTTCTACTCCCGGACCTTGGCCGCCAAGCGCTTGACCACCCACACGATCGAGTTCCCGTACACCCGAACGCTCGGACCGGTGAACAGCGCATTCCTCACCGGGCTGCGCGACGGGCAGCTCCTGGGCATCAAGAGCCGGGATGGCCGGGTGCTCTGCCCGCCGACCGAATGGGATCCCACCACGGGCGAAGGTCTCGATGTCGAGCTCGTCGACGTAGGCCCCGGCGGCGTGGTCACCACGTGGGCCTGGGTGGTCGAGCCCACGCGCAAGCACCCGCTCGACCACCCGTTCGCGTTCGCACTGATCCAGCTGGACGGCGCCGACACCGGGCTGATGCACGCGGTCGACGCTGGGAGCATCGACAACATGCAGACGGGTATGCGCGTCACCGCTCGCTGGAAGTCGGAGCGCATCGGGCACATCACTGACGTGGAGGCGTTCGTGCCGGAGGCGACGTTGTGACCGACGCCAAGCAGGACGACGCCAAGCAGGACGAGGCGGTCGACCCGAACGCGCCGGTCGTGGGCATGGACTACTTCATGCAGCTCGAGTACCAGGAGCAGCTCTGTCCAGTTGTACGGGAGTTCGCCGACGCGCTCATGGAGAAGCGACTCATCGGGCACAAGTGCCCGCGGTGTGGGCTCGTGTACACGCCGCCGCGAGGATATTGCCCGATCTGCACGGTGCAGACGACGAAGGCCGATGAGATCGAGCTCACCACTCGCGGCATTGTGACCAACTACACGGTCGTCACCCCCGTCCAGTACTACGGACAAGAGGCGACGGAGCCGTTCGCGAAGGTGTCGCTCCAACTCGACGGTGGCGGCAACTTGAGTCTCCAGGACATGCCGAACGTTCCGGTCGGCCAGGTGCATCCCGGGATGCGGGTCGAAGTGATCTGGGCGCCCGACGCCGAACGCAACGTCGACGACATCACGAACCGCAGCTGGGGCTCGGCCGAAGGTGCCATCCGCGGCTGGAAGCCAACTGGTGAGCCCGATGCGCCAATCGACGAGTACTCAGACAAGGGCTTCTGACGATGGCGAACGACATCGCAATCGTTGGATACGCGCAATCTCCGTCATGGCGCGAAACGGATCTCACCGAGCCGCAGTTCCTCTTCCCGGTCATCAGCGAGGCGATCGAGCGCGCCGGGGTCGAGCGACGCGAGATCGGGTTCACGTGTGCAGGCTCGTGCGACTACCTGTCGGGTCAGACGTTCGCGTTCGTGATGAACCTCGAGGCAGTGGGTGCGTGGCCGCCGATCTCCGAATCGCACGTGGAGATGGACGGCGCGTGGGCGTTGTACGAGGCCTGGGTGCGGCTCCAACACGGTGATATCGACACGGCCCTCGTGTTCGGCTCGGGGAAGTCGTCGCCAGGTAGGCCGTCAGAGATCTACCCGCTGCAGATGGATCCGTACACGCTCACACCGCTCGGGGCCGACCCGGTCTCGCTGGCGGCACTGCAAGCGCGCGCCCTCCTCGACGCCGGCAGGATCACCGAGCGCGAGATGGCCGAGATCGCAGCGCGGAGCCGCAAGCGCGCGATCGGGAACCCGTACGCCCAGGTCACGGGCGACGACGACCCCGACTCATTGCTCAAGGAGCCGTACGTCACCGCGCCGCTGCGTCGCCACGACCTGCCGCCGATCTCCGACGGCGCGTGCGCGGTCGTGCTGGCGACCGCCGACAAGGCGAAGGCGCTGAGCAATCGCCCGGTGTGGATCCGAGGTATCGACCATCGCATCGACATCCACCAGCCGGGCATGCGCGACCTCACCGAGTCTCCGTCCACGCGCTTGGCCGGCAAGAACGCTGGAGTCAGGAACGCGAAGGTGGATGTGGCTGAGCTGTCGGCGACGTTCTCATACCAAGAGAAGCTGTTGTGCGAAGAGCTCGGCCTCGGTGACGACGTTGACGTGAATCCATCGGGCGGCGCGCTAGCAGCCAACCCGGTGATGGCCGTCGGATTGGCCCGATTCGCGGAAGCCGCACGCCAGATCGCCGAGCACGGCAAAGGTCGCGCCGTTGCCCACGCCACGTCGGGCCAGTGCTTGCAACAGAACCTTGTCGCCGTGCTGGAAGGGGACTGATGCAATCCGTAGCGAGCGGAGCGGGAGCGAAGGTGTCGAGATGACCTCACAGCCTGCGGCGGTCGTCGGCATCGGCCAGACGAAGCACAAGAAGCGCCGCGACGATGTGTCGCTCCCCGGCCTCGTACGCGAAGCCGCGCAGCGTGCGCTGGACGACGCGGAGCTGACCTGGACCGACATCGACGCGGTTGTGCTGGGCAAGGCGCCCGATCCGTTCGAGGGCGTGATGATGCCCGAGCTGAGCATGGCCGATGCGCTCGGCGCGAACGGCAAGCCCATCATGCGCGTCCACACCGCGGGCAGCGTGGGAGGTTCCACGGCGCTCGTCGCCACGCATCTCGTGCAGGCGGGCGTCCACGAGCGCGTACTCACGGTTGCGTATGAGAAGCAGGCCGAAGGCAACGCGCAGTGGGGCCTCGCCGGTGGGCGGAGCGGTGGCATGGGTGCCGGTGGCATCTTCGCCCCGTGGATGCGCACGTACATCAACAAGTCGGGCGCGCCCGAGGACATTGGGTGGAAGGTGGCGGTCAAGGACCGCCAGAACGCCTGCAAGAACCCGTACGCGCACCTGCACCTGCCCGACATCTCGATCGAGAAGGTGAAGGAGTCCCCGATGTTGTGGGACCCGATCCACTTCCTCGAGTCGTGCCCGTCGTCGGATGGTGCAGTCGCAATGGTGCTCACGAACGAAGCCGGAGCGAAGAAGGCGCCGCGCGCGCCGGCATGGGTGCTCGGCACGGCGATGCGCAGCGAGCTCGGGACGTTCCCGGGCCGCGACACCGTGCGTCCGCAAGCTGGTGTCGAGTGCGCGCACATGGTCTACGACGCCGCGGGGATCACGAACCCGCGCCAGCAGGTCGACATCGCCGAGCTCTATGTGCCGTTCTCCTGGTACGAGCCGATGTGGCTCGAGGGCCACGACATCGCGGGACCGGGTGAGGGCTGGCGTATGGTCGACGACGGCAGCACGCAGATCACCGGCGACTTCCCCGTCAACCCATCGGGTGGCGTGCTCTCGTCGAACCCCATCGGCGCCTCGGGCATGTTGCGTTTTGCCGAAGCCGCACTCCAGGTGCGTGGTTAGGCCGGCGAGCACCAGGTGCCAGATGCGCACGTCGGGTTGGCGCAGGCGTACGGCGGCGCGGCCCAGTACTTCGCGATGTGGGTCGTCGGCTCCACGCTCGACGCCGTCGACAAGAAGAAGTAACTCGCCGTGACGACGGTCGCGGCACCGGCGGAGCAAGAAGACCCCGCGCTGGCGTCGTTTCGGGCCGAAGTACGCGCGTGGCTCGATGCCAACGCCGAGAAGCGTCGGCCCGAAGCCAACGAGTTCAAGAAGCGGTTCACCGCGACCAGCCCATCCGCCGATGACGAGCAGCGTCATCTGGAGCGAGCGCGCTCGTGGCAGCGCAAGCTGTACGACGCGGGGTTCGGTGGCATCACGGTGCCGGTCGAGTACGGCGGCCGTGGCGGCACGCCCGCGGAGCAACGCGTCTTCCAACAAGAGGTGGCGCGCTACGAGGTCGACGCGGGGATCTTCTCTGTGGGGCTCGGCATGGTGTTGCCAACGATCCTGGGGCATGGCACCGAGGAGCAGAAGAAGCGGTTCATCTCGCCGCTATTGAGCGGTGAAGAGCTCTGGTGTCAGCTGTTCAGCGAGCCGGGCGCAGGCTCGGACCTTGCCGGGCTCACGACCACAGCGGTGCGCGACGGCGACGAGTGGGTCGTGAACGGCCAGAAGGTGTGGAACTCGTTCGCGCACGTCGCCGACTGGGGGATCCTGATCGCGCGCACCGACTGGGACGTGCCGAAGCATCGGGGCATCACGTACTTCCTCATTGACATGACGACGCCGGGTGTCGAAGCCCGGCCGTTGCGCCAGATCACCGGCGTTGCGCACTTCAACGAGACGTTCCTCACCGACGTCCACATCCCGCACGCCAACGTGCTGGGCGAGGTGAACGGCGGTTGGGGCGTCACGCAGACCACCTTGATGAGTGAGCGGGTGCTCATCGGCGGGGGCGGAAGTGGGTTGGGGTTCCGCGACTACGCCGATCTCGCTCGACACTACGAACGCACCGACGACCCGGTGATCCGCCAACGACTTGCCGCGGCGTACACGCGCTTTCACGTGATGCGTTGGCTCGGAGAGCGTGCGCGGGCTGCGGCGAAAGCCGGAAAGCCGCCCGGGCCCGAGAGCTCCGTCATGAAGCTGGCGATCTCCGAGCATGTCGCGGAGAACGGCAACCTTGGCCTCGCGATCGAAGGTGCAGCGGGGATGCTCTACGAGCACGATGCCTACGAGGACGGCTTCTGGCAGCAACAGTTCCTCGGCCAATGGAGCATCCGCATCGGCGGTGGCACCGAGCAGGTGCAGCGCAACATCCTCGGTGAGCGGGTGCTCGGCCTCCCGTCCGAGCCTCGCCCTGACAAGTCGGAGCCGTTCCGCGAGGTCCCGAAGAACGCTTGACGACCTAGCTCACGCGGCTCGCGTGCCGGGAGCCGTGTTCCACCCTCCAGGTCGACGCGACTTCCGCGGTCGGCGTGCGCTCCAGCACCGTGTCGAGGTGCCAGAACTGCACCGTCACGCGTTCGGGCACCACGTCGACGACCACGTATCCGTGACTGTCGAGGTCGGCCCACTGCCAGTCGGGCAGCAGCTCATCGGCGCGGTCGCCAACCGCGCGTGACTCCGCCGATCCCCGGTCCCACTTCATCTTGTCGTCGAGGTTCTGCGACGTGAGGCTCGGCGTCACGAATTCGGCCGCGACCGGCTCGGTGTCGTTGTGGTGGAGATCGAGCACGAGCGACACGTGCACATCGCCACTCAGCACGATGAGGTTGTCGATGCCGTTGTCGGCAATGTGATCGAGCAAGAACTCGCGCTCCGCGGGGTACCCATCCCATTGGTCGTAGTCGGGGCCCTGCAGATCGTCGGCAAGGAGCTTGACCTTGGCAAGGTGTGGCTTCACGTCGTCGGGGAGGTCGGGGCTCCAGGTGCGACCCATCACTGAAGGGTTGGCGAGGATGCGCCACGCTGCGCGCGACGCGTCGATCGAGTCGAGGAGCCACTGACGCTGGACGGGGCCGAGGGCTGTCCGCGACGGATCACTCATCGCCGGCTCGGAAACCGGCTCGTCGCGTTGGGTGCGCGTATCGATGAGGAACAGATCGGCGAGCGCGCCGATCCGCACCGACCGCCAGACGCGTTCCGGGTCGGACGGGTCGGGCCGCCGGATCGGGCACCATTCCTCCCGGGCCCTGAACGCATTGGCCTTGCGATCAGCCCACGATCCGTACTCGGGCTTGTGCTCGGTGGCGCCCTCGCGCCACGCGCCGTCGGCGAACTCGTGGTCGTCGAGCGTCGCGATCACTGGGTGCATCGAGTGGAGCATCTGCACGTCGGGGTCGTGCTTGTACTGCCGGTATCGGGTTCGGTAGTCGTCGAGCGTCACGCACTCGTGCAGCGGATCAAACGGGCGGCCGATGTCGGCGCCGGGCGTCTGGCTGGCCGGGGGAGTGTTGGACGCCTCGTAGATGTAGTCGCCCAGGTGGAGGAGGAAGCTCAGGTCGTCGGACTCCGCGATGTGCACGTACGCGTTGAAGTAACCGGCGTTGAACTTGGCGCACGACACCATCGCGAATCGGATGTGCTCCGTGGATGCCGGGAGCGTTCGGGTCCGCGCGATGCGTGAGTCCTGCTCGATCGCTCGAAAGCCATACCAGTAGTGGGTGTCGGGCTCGAGCCCGGTCACGTCGATGCTCACAGCCCAGTCGGCGGCGGCGGTGGCCACGACCTCCCCGGTGTCCACCACATCGGTGAGTCCGGCGTCGCGGGCCATCACCCACGCCACGGGCACATCGCCCGGTGCATCCGTCGTGACTCGGGTCCAGATCACCACCCGATCGGTGAGCGGGTCGCCACTCGCGACCCCGTGTTGGAACACACCTCCGGCCATCGGGCGGCACGGTAGCCGCCGGAGGCCCGGGACTGGCCGCTCTTCTGGGGCCACCGGTAGATTGAAACGCGTTCTATGTTTCTCGAATACACAGATGAGCAGCGCGCGCTCAGAACCGAGCTCAGGGCGTACTTCGACGCGCTCCTCACGCCCGCAGTGCGCGAGGAGCTCGGCCCTCCGGGGGAGGGCAGCCCCAAGTTCCGCGACATCGTCCGCCAGATGGGGGCCGACGGCTGGCTCGGCGTCGGGTGGCCGAAGGAGTACGGCGGTCAGGGCCGGGGTGCGCTCGACCAGTTCGTGTTCTTCGACGAGGTGCAGCGGGCCGGGGCACCGTTCCCGTTCGTGACGGTCAACACCGTCGGGCCCACGATCATGGCGTACGGGTCGGAGGAGCAGAAGCAACAGTTCCTCCCGGGCATCCTTCGGGGCGAGATCAACTTCGCGATCGGCTACACCGAGCCTGAGGCGGGCACCGACCTCGCATCGCTGCGGACGCGTGCGCTCGACGACGGCGACGAGTGGGTCATCAACGGCAGCAAGGTATTCACCAGTGGCGCCAACCAGGCCGACTACATCTGGCTGGCCTGCCGCACCGATCCCGACGCCCCGAAACACAAGGGCATCTCGATCATCATCGTCCCCACGTCGTCACCGGGCTTCAAGTGCACACCGATCGTGACCGTTGGCAGTGTCGTCACCCAGGCGTCGTACTACGACGACGTACGCGTGCCGAAGGGCAACGTGGTCGGCGACGTGAACGCCGGATGGCGGCTGATCACCAACCAGCTCAACCACGAGCGCGTCGGGCTCGCGGCACTCGGTGGCACCACGCATCGCTTGTACGACGACATGGTCGAGTGGTGCCGCGACACGCCGTCGGGTGACGGCGACGGCCGGATGATCGACGTGCAATGGGTGCAGATGGACCTCGCCAAGGCGCACGCGAAGCTCGAAGCGATGAAGCTCCTCAACTGGCGTATGGCGGCTGCTGTTGCCAACGACACGCTCACGCCAACCGACGCGTCGGCCGCGAAGGTCTACGGCGTTGAGACGCAGATCGATGCGTACCGCTTGTTCCTCGGGATTCTTGGGGCGGTCGGCTACCTGTCCGACGGATCACCCGGCGCGGCACTGCGGGGCGATGTCGAGCGCATGGGTCGCTCGGCGCAGATCAACACGTTCGGTGGAGGAGTGGTCGAGGTGCTGCGGGAGATCGTGGCAACCACCGGTCTCGGCATGGTCCGCAGCGGGCGGTAGAGGGATGCGATGACGGACAAGGCAGCGTTCCTCGCGAAGCTCAAGGCGTTCGAGGGTCGCGAGGTCGGGACGCAAGACGGCCCCGACGAGGTGAACCAGGCGATGATCCGGCACTGGGTCGAGGCGATGGGCGACCAGAACCCGGTGTACACGGATCCCGAAGCGGCGGCGAAGAGCGTGCACGGTCAGGTGATCGCGCCGGCCGTCATGATGCAGGCCTGGGTGATGCGCGGGATCGCACCGCGCCCGAGCGCCGGTGCATCAGCGCAGGACGAGCTCATGAACCTCGTCGAGAGTGAAGGCTTCACCTCGGTTGTCGCGTCGAACTGCGAGCAGGAGTACGACCGGATGCTGCATCTCGGCGACCACCTGCGAAACCGCACGGTCATCGACTCGGTTTCCGATGAGAAGCAGACCGCGCTGGGCGTCGGTCACTTCATCACCACGCGGGTGGAGTACGAGACGCTCGACGGTGAGCCGGTGGGGCGTCAGATGTTCAGGATCCTCAAGTTCCGACCCGGGACCGGTCGCCAGGCGGCAGCACCGAAAGCCGACGCCGACAAGCAGGCAGTCGAAGAACGGGAGCGTCCGCTGCGTCCCCGACCGGCGCTGACGCGCGACAACCAGTTCTGGTTCGACGCCGCGAAGGAGCATCGCCTCGTGATCCAGCGCTGTTCTGGGTGCGGCGTGCTGCGGCACCCACCGCGACCGCGCTGCGACAAGTGCGGCTCATACGAGTGGGACGCCGCCGACGCAAGCGGGCGTGGCGTGATCTACAGCTTCGTCGTCAACCACTACCCGCAGGTACCGGCGTTCGACTACCCGCTCGCCGTCGCGCTCATCGAGCTCGAGGAGGGCACGCGCCTCGTGGCCAACATCGTGGGCATCGCCCCGGCCGACGTGAAGATCGGCATGCCCGTCGAGGTCGAGTGGGTGGAGCACGACCCCGATCTCGTCCTCCCGGCGTTCCACCCGGTCGCCCCATGAGCAGACTCTGGACCACCGCGCGGCGGTCGCAGCGACCGGAGGGAGCGAAGAGCGCTCGCCAGCGAGGGAACGGCCGCGAGTCGGGTAACCCGACACGCAGAGAGCGAGCGAGGTAAGGAGATGGATTTCACGCTCTCCGAAGAACAGGTTGCCGTCCGCGATCTCGCGGAGCAGATCTTCCAGGGCCAGGCGACGGTCGAACGCGTCAAGGCGACCGAGGCAGGCGAGGAGCGCATCGACCGCGATCTGTGGCGCGCGCTCGCCGACGCCAACCTGCTCGGGATCGCGGTGCCCGAAGTCGACGGCGGCAGCGGGCTCGGGATGATCGAGACGTGTCTCGTGCTCGAGCAGCAGGGCCGGGTCGTGGCGCCGGTGCCGTACTGGGCCACCGTCGTGTGCGGTGCGCTTCCCATTGCTGAGCTCGGCA
>JANOHN010000083.1:0-9850 GCA_031406505.1 Acidimicrobiia bacterium
GCTGGCCGCGTCGATCATCACGATGTCGCCGTCGGAATAGTCACCCTTCAGCAGGCCGAGCGCCACCGAGTCGGCGATCTCCTTCTGGATCACGCGCTTGAGCGGACGCGCGCCGTAATCGGGGTCGTATCCCACGGTCGCGAGATGGTCGAGTGCTGCGTCGGTGAGCTCCAAGCCGAGGCTGCGCTCGGCCAGCCGCGCCCGCAGGTGCTCCACCTGGAACATCACGATCTCGCGGATGTGCTCTTGCGTGAGCGGGTGGAACACCACGATCTCGTCGATGCGGTTGAGGAACTCCGGCTTGAAGTGGTTGCGCATCACGTTCAGCACCGTGCGCTCGTCAGCACCGCCACCCAGGTTGGACGTCATGATCAGCACGCTGTTCGAGAAGTCGACGGTGCGCCCTTGCCCGTCGGTCAGCCGACCATCGTCGAGCACCTGGAGCAGCACGTTGAACACATCGGGATGCGCCTTCTCGATCTCGTCGAGCAGCACGACGGAGTACGGGCGACGCCGCACCGCTTCGGTGAGCTGGCCACCCTCGTCGTACCCGACGTATCCCGGCGGCGCGCCCACGAGGCGCGACACGTTGTGCTTCTCCTGGTACTCCGACATGTCGATGCGAACCATCGCCCGCTCGTCGTCGAACAGGAAGTCGGCGAGGCTGCGCGCGAGCTCGGTCTTGCCCACGCCCGTCGGGCCGAGGAACAGGAACGAACCGATCGGGCGGTGCGGATCGGACAGCCCGGCGCGTGAACGGCGAATGGCGTTGGCCACCACCTCCACGGCCGCGTCCTGACCAACAACCCGTGAGTGGAGCACGTCCTCCATCCGGACGAGCTTCGCGACCTCACCCTCGAGCAGGCGCGTCACTGGGACTCCGGTCCATTTTGAGACGATCTCGGCGACGTCTTCCTCGTCGACTTCTTCCTTCAGCATCTTCTGCTCGGCCTGGAGCTCGTCAAGGCGCGCGGTCTTCTCCTCGATCTCCTGATCGAGGTCGCGCATCGTGCCGTAGCGGAGCTCGGCCGCGCGCTGAAGGTCGCCATCGCGCTCGGCGCGTTCGGCTTCGTTGCGTGCCTGCTCGAGCTGCTCCTTGAGCGCTCGGATCTCGGTGATCGCGTCTTTCTCGTTCTGCCAATGGGCGACCATCGCGTCGCGGGTCTCACCGAGCTCCGCGAGCTCAGCTTCCAGCGCGGCCAGGCGCGCCTTGGACACGTCGTCGGTCTCCTTGCCCAGTGCGGCCTTCTCGATCTCGAGTTGACGGATCCGCCGCTCGACCACATCGATCTCGATCGGCATCGAGTCGATCTCGATGCGTAGGCGCGACGCGGCCTCGTCGACGAGGTCGATTGCCTTGTCGGGGAGCTGACGCGCCGTGATGTAGCGATCCGAGAGCACCGCGGCCGCGACGAGTGCCGCGTCCTGGATCCGAACGCCGTGGTGCACCTCGTAGCGCTCTTTGAGCCCGCGCAGGATCGCGATCGTGTCGTCGACCGACGGCTCACCCACGAACACCTGCTGGAACCGGCGCTCAAGCGCGGGGTCCTTCTCGATGTACTTGCGGAACTCGTCGAGCGTTGTCGCGCCGATCATGCGCAGCTCGCCGCGCGCCAGCATCGGCTTGATCATGTTGCCGGCGTCGACCGAGCCTTCAGCGCCGCCGGCACCCACGATCGTGTGCAGCTCGTCGACGAACGTGATCACCTCGCCCTGGGCGTCGGTGATCTCCTTCAGCACAGCCTTCATGCGGTCTTCGAACTCACCGCGGTACTTCGAGCCCGCGACCATCCCGCCGATGTCGAGCGCGATCACGCGCTTGTTGCGCAGCGACTCGGGCACATCCCCCTCGACGATGCGCCGCGCAAGACCTTCCACGATGGCCGTCTTGCCCACGCCGGGCTCACCGATCAGGACCGGGTTGTTCTTCGTGCGCCGCGAGAGCACCTGGATCACGCGGCGGATCTCGTCGTCGCGGCCGATGACCGGGTCGAGCTTGCCCTTGCGTGCCTCTTCGGTGAGGTCGCGCCCGAAGCGCTCGAGGGCCTGGTACTGATCCTCGGGGTTCTCGCTCGTGACCCGGTGGCTCCCGCGCACCTCCTTGAGTGCGCCGAGCACGGCGTCGTGGCTGACACCGAGCGCGCGCAGCAGATCGCCGACGCCGCCGGTGACCTGGGTCATCGCGAGGAGCAGGTGCTCCGTGGAGAGGTAGTCGTCGCCAAGGTCGGTGCGCTGGGCATCGGCCGCCTCGAGCACCTGGAACGCATCGGGGGAGAGCTGCGCCTGCTGCGCCGTCTCGCCATAGACCTGAGGCACCCGGGCCAAGGCCTCGTCCACCCTGGCGCGCACGGCAGTGGGCGTGACGCCGACGCGCTCGAGCACCGGGAGCACGACCGATTCGGCCTGGCCGACCAGCGCCGCGAGCAGGTGATCGGGCGCCACCTGGGAGTGATTGCGCTCCCGAGCGAGGGATTGCGCGGCCTGGAGGGCCTCGCCGGCCTTGCGGGTCAGCTTGTTCGGGTCGAGCGCCATGAGCACCTCATCTCGGCCTGGTGGGGGCGGTCAGATACGTGAAGTTGATAACGCAACTATCAACTTTGGCATTCCCTCCGGTCGGGTGTCCACCGCCCCCTTCATGGCTGTGCCATCCTCGATGGATCGTGCTGTGGGAGGCCGAGACGATCGCAGACTCCATCGGCCCGGGCTGGCACCCGGACCCGCTCGATTCGTCGCGTCTGCGCTGGTGGGACGGGACGTCCTGGTGCGCTCGGGTGGCCCGCCTGGAGGTCGGCTCCGACGCGATCTCCTGGCATGCGGGCATCAGTGACATCGCACCGCCCAACCCGCCGACCGACGCACCGTCGATGCCGACCGTCGTGGCCGAGGAGGAGCCCCCTCCCCCCGCACTCCCGGTGGCCGCCACCGACCCGTGGTCGTCCCCGGCGGAGGGGATGCCCCAGGAACCCACGCGACCGAAGCGACCGCACCCACGCCGAAATCGTCGGTC
The DNA here is from genome assembly GCA_031406505.1 of Acidimicrobiia bacterium. Taxonomy (GTDB): domain Bacteria; phylum Actinomycetota; class Acidimicrobiia; order IMCC26256; family PALSA-555; genus SHVJ01. The sequence continues at coordinate 3,008 of JANOHN010000083.1, forward strand.
GTGGGCTCTGCTCGGCACAGCTCTCCTCATCGTCGCCGTGGGCGCCGGCGCGGGCACGGCGATGCTGGGTGGTGACGAGCGGCCGACCCTCGAGCCGACGCTCACGTACCGCGACGACGACGCCGACTTCGCCCTTCGGTACCCGACGGAATGGAACATCGACGAGCGCACACGCGGCGAGGGCGTGATCTTCGCCGTGGGCACCAAGGACGCGTTGCCGCTCGACAAGAACACCTTGTCTGTCGTCGCCGGGACGAGCACCGACCAGCCGTTCGTGCCGCTGCATGCGCTCGTGAGCCAGACGGCCGACGAGCTCATTGCCGCGCTCCCGAACTTCCGGCTCGTGTCCGCGACCGAGGCTCATCTCGCCGACGCGCCCGCCTTTCGGCTCGAGTTCGTCGACAGCACCACAAAGCCGGCCAAGCGGCTCGTGCAAGTAGTCGGGCGGACGACGAGTGGTCGACCGCTGGCGGTCACGTTGACGGTGCGCGAGCCGCGCACGGAGCCCACCGAGGCTGCGCTCCAGGAGTTCCTCGCCTCGATCACCTCGAACTGACGGCCCGCCGAGCGGCTGCCCGAGCGTGTTCGAGTGCCTGCTCGAGATCTCGGATCCGGGCGAGCGCGAGCGTGAGCTCATCCTCGAGCTCGAGGATCTTGCGCACACCCATCAGCCCCACGCCTTCGTTGGTGAGCTCCTGGATCCGGTGCAGCAGCTGGATATCGCGGTCGGAATAGCGCCGGCTCCCGCCTTGGGTACGGGCCGGTTCGATGAGGCCCTTGCGCTCGTAGATGCGCAGGGTCTGGGCGTGCACGCCGGCCAGCTCGGCCGCGACCGAGATGATGTACAGCGCTCGTTCTTGTTGACTGCGATCGGTCCCGTCAGTCGTCATGGTCACACCCCCAGGTGTGCGCGTGGATCGTCGTCGAGCTTCTCAACGAGTGCTTCGACCGCGGCGCGCTGGTCGCCGTTCAGCTTCTGGGGCACGACCACCTCGAACGTGACCAAGAGATCGCCCGCGTCGCCCTTGGTGGCTCTGATGCCGCGCCCGCGCACTCGCACCGTCTTCGCACTCTGCGTGCCGGATGGCACCTTCACGGTGACGGGCTCGTCGAGCGTCGGCACTTTGACCTGCGCGCCCAGCGCAGCCTCCGGGAACGTGATCGGGACCTTGAGCGTCAGGTCCTTCGCGCCGGAGCGGCCGAACAGCTCGTGCTCGCTCACGTGCACCACCACGTAGAGGTCACCAGCAGGTCCGCCAGTGCGCCCCGCGCCACCTCGACCCTTCACGCGGATGCGCTGGCCGTTACGCACACCTGCGGGGATGCGCACCTTCACGTTTCGCTTGCGTCGCTCCACTCCCGAGCCGCGGCACTTCTTGCACGGATTCGTGACGACCTGACCGCGCCCGCCACAGGTGGCACACACCTGCGAGAACGAGAACGGCCCTTGGTCGACGGCCACCGAGCCGCTGCCTCCGCACGTGCGGCACACCTCCGGCGCGGTCCCCGGCTCCGCCCCGCGCCCGTTGCACTTCGAGCAGGGGGCGTCCGAGGTGAGGCCCACCGTGGTCTCGATCCCGTGCACGGCGTCGAGGAAGTCGAGGCGAAGCTCGGTCTCGAGATCTTGGCCGCGTTGGGGCGCATGGGCCTGGCGTCCCCGCGGGCGCCCCGCGCCACCGCCGAACAAGCCGCCGAAGAGATCGCCGAGGCCACCGCCGTCGCCGAAGTCGAACGAGGCGCCGCCGTCGAAGCCGCGCCCGCCGAAGCCGCCCGGACCGAAACCGCTGGCACCGGGGCCGCGTCCGCTCGCGACCATTGCGCGCACCTCGTCGTACTCCTTGCGCCGCTCGGGATCACCCAGCACGTCGTGGGCGGCGGAGATCTCCTTGAAGCGCTCCTCCTCGGCCTGGTCGCCGGGGTTCGCGTCGGGGTGGTACTGCTTCGCGAGGTTTCGGTACGCCTTCTGGATGTCTTTCTCCGAGGCTCCAGCCTTCAGGCCGAGCACCTCGTAGTAGTCCTTGTCGAACCATTCGCGCTGCGGGGCCATCTCACGCCTCCGCGCGTGTGACCCTCACGGTCGCCGGTCGGAGCACGCGGCCCTTCAGCCGGTATCCCGACCGGAGGATGTCGCAGACCACCGGCTCACCGTCGCCGTCTTCCTGCGCAACGGCTTCGTGCTCGTGGGGATCGAACGGCTTGCCGAGCGCATCGATGCGCTCGAGCCCGGCCTTCTCGAGCACACCCAGCAGCTCGGCGTACACGAGCTCCACTCCCTTCCGGACCTTCTCATCGGCCTCGGGGAGATTCGCCAGCGCAAGCTCGAAGCTGTCGAGCACCGACAGGAGCTGCTCGACCAGGCCTTCACCGGCGCGTTCCAACTTCTCGGTCTGCTCGCGCAGCATCCGCTTCCGGTAGTTCTCGAAGTCGGCCTGCACCCGCTGCGCGAGCTCACGGAAGTCATCGCGCTCCCGAGCGAGCTCGACAAGGTCCGCCTCGACCGAAGCCTCGGCCTCCTCGACGGATACTTCGTCCTCCTCCATGGCTTCGCTCTCTGCGGCCGGGGAACCATCTCTCTGGTCGACGTCGCGGGCTCCGTCTCCTGGACGGCGAACGGCAAAGCCACTCGCCGCCCCGTCCGCGGGCGTTCGCTCAGCACCCATTACGCGCTCTGCTCTTCGCCCTCGTCGACGATCTCGGCGTCGGCGACTTCGTCGTCGGAAGCAGCCGGGTCGGGCGCGGCCTCGGCGTCACCCGCGGCACTCTGCTGCGCGGACTGGTACAGCTGCTGCGAGAACGCCTGCAGTGCGGCCGTCAGCGCTTCGTGCTTGGCCTTGATGGCATCGGTGTCCTCGCCCTCGAGCGCGGTCTTCACCTCGCCGAGCGCGGCCTCGAGCTGCGCTTTGTCGTCGTCGGAGACCTTGTCGGCCTGGTCCTTGAGCAGCTTCTCGGTTTGGTAGACGAGCGAGTCCGCGTTGTTGCGGATCTCGACGACCTCCCGACGCTGCCGGTCTTCCTCCGCGTGCTCCTCGGCCTCCTTCATCATCCGGTCGATCTCGTCGCGGTTGAGGGCAGTGCCACCGGTGATGGTCATCTGCTGCTCCTTGCCCGTCCCGAGATCCTTGGCCGAGACGTGCACGATCCCGTTCGCGTCGATGTCGAACGTGACCTCGACCTGCGGCACCCCGCGCGCGGCCGGCGGGATGCCGACGAGCTGGAACGTGCCGAGGGTCTTGTTGCGGTACGCCATGTCGCTCTCGCCCTGGAGCACCTTGATCTCGACGCTCGACTGGTTGTCGTCGGCGGTCGTGAACACCTCCGACCGCTTGGTCGGGATCGTGGTGTTGCGCTCGATGAGCTTGGTCATGATCTGACCCTTGGTCTCGATGCCGAGCGACAGCGGCGTCACGTCGAGGAGCAGCACGTCCTTGACGTCGCCCTTGAGCACGCCGGCCTGGATGGCAGCGCCGATGGCGACGACCTCGTCGGGGTTCACGCCCTTGTGGGCGTCCTTGCCGATGATCTCCTGTACGAGGTCGACCACCGCGGGCATGCGCGTGGAACCACCCACGAGGATGACGTGGTCGATCTTCGCCGTGTCGATGCCGGCGTCGCGAACCGCTTGCTCCACCGGGCCCTTGCACGCCTCGAGCAGGTCGGCCGTGAGCTCCTGGAACTTCGAGCGCGAGAGCGTCTGCTCGAGGTGCAACGGGCCGTCTTGCGTCGCGGTGATGAACGGCAGGTTGATCGTGGTCTCTTGCGCCGCGGAGAGCTCGATCTTCGCCTTCTCGGCGGCTTCCTTGAGCCGCTGCGCGGCCATCTTGTCGACGGCGAGGTCGACACCGTGGGCATTCTTGAACTCCAGCACCATCCAGTCGACGACGCGCTGGTCCCAGTCGTCGCCACCGAGGTGCGTGTTCCCTGCCGTCGCCTTCACCTCGAAGACGCCGTCGCCGATGTCGAGCAGTGAGACGTCGAAGGTGCCGCCGCCGAGGTCGAACACGAGGATGGTCTGGTCGGTGTCCTTGTCGAGCCCGTACGCGAGGGCCGCGGCCGTGGGCTCGTTGATGATGCGCAGCACCTCGAGGCCGGCGATCTGGCCGGCTTCCTTCGTGGCTTGACGCTGCGCGTCGTCGAAGTACGCGGGCACGGTGACGACTGCCTGCGTGACGGTGTCGCCAAGGTAGGCCTCCGCGTTGCGCTTGAGCTTCTGGAGGATGCGGGCCGAGATCTCCTGCGGCGAGTACGCCTTGCCGTCGATGTCGATCGACCAGCTCGTGCCCATCTCCCGCTTCACGGAGCGCACGGTGCGATCGGGGTTGGTGATCGCCTGGCGCTTGGCCACCTCACCGACGAGCACCTCGCCCGACTTGGAGAAGGCCACGACCGAGGGCGTGGTGCGCTGACCCTCGGCGTTGGGGATCACGGTCGGCTCGCCCGCATCAAGCGTCGCGACGACCGAGTTGGTGGTACCGAGGTCGATGCCTACGGCTCTGGGCATGGGGTCATCCTCCGAGGTCTTTGAGACTTGAGTGTGAACGTATCAACTTTTATGGGTGCCTGGCTATTCCCCCGCTCCGCGGATTGCTCGAGCCCCCACAATCAGGGCCTCGGCAAGGCGCGGACGCGGCGCTGTCGCTAGATTCCCTGGCCATGGCAAAGGACTCGTTCGTTGACCACCTGGCCGAGGTCCCACTGTTCTCGGCCTGCTCGAAGAAGGACCTCCAGCAAGTTGCCCGACGGGCCGAGGACATCCGGGTCGACACGGGCAAGGTGCTGGTGAGCGAGGGTGCCGCCGGCGCGGAGTTCTTCGTGATCATCGACGGCAACGCCAAGGTGACGCGCCACGGGAAAGAGGTGGCCACCCTCGGGCCCGGTGACTTCTTCGGCGACCTTGCCCTCCTCGACCGGGCGCCACGCAACGCCACCATCACCGCGGCCACGCCCATGGAGGTCGTGGTGCTCGGTCAGCGCGAGTTCGCTGCCCTCATCGACGAGGTGCCGGGCTTCGCGCACAAGCTGCTCGCCGGACTCGCCCGCCGGTTGCGGGCATACGACGCCCAAGCCGTTCAGTAGCCGGTTCCGGCACTAGTTTCGGGCCGTGCGCCGGCCGAAGCCACATCAGCTCGTTGTCATCGTCGGTGTACTGCTCGCGTTCGTGCTCGTCCCCGTGTCGGGGATCCTGCCGCGGCTGACCGAGTGGCACGACGAGAACCCGGTCCACCGCCCCGACTTCGTCAATGTTCCTGATCCCGTCTACTGGATGTTCTATGCGGTAGTCGCGATCGCGTTGTTCGCGTGCGCGTGGCTCATCGCCGTGCGAGTGAAGAACTACGAGCGAGGCAAGCCCGACGATCGCCGCACCACGAAGAAGAACGTGCATCGCCGCTTGCGCGACTTCCGTGCCGGCGTGTGGATGCAGACGTTGCTGCGGGATCCCGCCGCGGGGCTCATGCACTCGTGCATCTACTTCGGGTTCCTCGTGCTGTTCGCGGCGACCGTCATCCTCGAGATCAACCACCAGCTTCCGGAAGCGCTCAAGTTCCTGCACGGCGACGTGTACCGCGCGTACGCGGCCACCGCCGACTTCTTCGGCGTCGTGTTCGTCGTCGGCATCGTGTGGGCGATGGTGCGGCGCTACGTGCAGCGGCCGTACCGCATCCGCATCAAGACCAAGCCCGAGGACGCGGCGATCCTCGGCACCTTCCTCGTCATCGGCCTCACGGGCTTCCTCACCGAGGGGTTCCGCATCGCACTCAGCGGCATGCCGAACTTCGAGAAGTTCTCGTTCGTCGGGTATCGCATCGCCGACCTCGTGGACGGCTGGTCGCGCAGCACGCTCATCGACGTGCACCGGGCGATGTGGATCGTGCACTTCGCCGCCTTCGTGGCGTTCCTCGTGCTGCTGCCGACCACCAAGCTCCGCCACATGGTCACGTCGCCGATGAACATGTACCTGCGGGCAACGGACCGCCCGAAGGGCGCGATGAAGCCCATGCCCAACCTCATGGAGACCGACCTCGACACCTTCGGCGCCTCGACCGTCGAGGACTTCACGTGGAAGCAGCTCTTCGACACCGACGCGTGCACGATCTGCGGTCGCTGCACATCGGTGTGTCCCGCGCACGCCACGGGCAAGCCGCTCGACCCGCGGGAGATCGTGCTGAAGGTGGGCGAGGTGATGGCCGCCACCGGCGCAACTGCCGTCTCGCCGCCGGTTGGCGTTGATCGCGACATCACGATCAACGCCAACTCGATGTTCGAGCGCATCACGTCCGAGGAGCTCTGGGCGTGCACCACATGCAAGGCGTGCGACGAGATCTGCCCGGTGAACATCGAGATCCTCGACAAGATCCTCGACATGCGGCGGTACCTCTCGCTCATGGAGAGCGACTTCCCGACCGAGCTCGGCAACACCTACCGCTCGATGGAGAACTCGTCGAACGTGTACGGACTCAACCAGGGGGAGCGGGCCGACTGGGCCAAGGACCTCGACGGCGTGTCGATCGTGGACGGGAGCGCGCCACTCGATCATGAGTACCTCTACTGGGTCGGGTGCGCCGGCTCGTTCGACGACCGCAACAAAAAGACGACGAGCCGCGCGGTGGCCAAGCTCCTCACCCGTGCGGGGATCGACTTCGCCATCCTCGGACCGGGCGAGCTGTGCACCGGCGACCCGGCCCGCCGCTCGGGCAACGAGTACCACTTCCAGATGCTGGCGACGCAGAACATCGAGACGCTCGACGGCATGGGCGTCAAGAAGATCGTCACGCAGTGCCCGCACTGCTTCAACACGCTGAAGAACGAATACCCGCAGCTCGGTGGCAACTACTCGGTCGTGCACCA
>JANOHN010000114.1:0-6674 GCA_031406505.1 Acidimicrobiia bacterium
TTGCGTTGCTCGCATTGCCGCGCATCGTGGGTGTGTCGGAAGGCGCCGAGATCACCGCGTTGAACGGTCGCTACGGCCCGTACCTGAAGAAGGGCGACGACAGTCGCAGCCTCGAGGCCGAAGAGCAGCTGTTCTCGGTGACGCTCGAGCAGGCCGAGGCGATCTTCGCCCAGCCCAAGCAACGCCGTGGTCGCGCCGCGAAGCCGCCGATCGCCGCGCTCGGCCCGCACCCCGAGAGCGGCGCGAACGTGCGCGTGCTCGACGGTCGGTTCGGTCCGTACGTCACCGACGGCACGATCAACGCCACGGTTCCGCGCGGGATCGAGCCCGCGTCGATCGATCTCGAGCAAGCGGTCGAGCTGCTGCGCGAGCGCGAGGCGCGCGGTCCTGCCACCAAGCGCCCAGCCAAGCGTTCCGGTCCGCCGAAGACCACGAAGCGAGTGGTCAAGAAGGGGACCAGCAAGACGAGCAAAGCGGGGAAGAAGCGGGCAACGAAGAAGAAGGTTTCGGCGCCCGCGGAACCAGCGGCTACGGAGCCCGTGCCGCCGCCCACCGACGAAGACCAGCCGGAGAGCACCCTCTAGCCTGAACGGGTCGTGAACTCGGACCTACCGCCGATCGACGTCGCACCGGGTGAGGGCTCGGAGCCGCCGCCGTCGTGGCGCGTCTTCGGCTCGCGCTCGTACTTCCGCTTGTGGCTAGCGCAGGTGGTGTCGAGCACCGGCGACTGGATCGGGCTCATCGCGGTCCTCGCGATCGCCGACCGCATCTCCAACAACTCGGGCGCGGCCATCAGCCTGGTGATGTTCGCTCGTGTCGTCCCGGGCTTCTTTCTCGGGACGCTCGGCGGGGTGATCATCGATCGTCTCGACCGGCGCAAGGTAATGGTCTTTTGTGACATCGGCCGCGCGTCGTTGCTCTTGCTCTTGCCGTTCGTCGAGAGCCTGCTCGGATTGGTGCTCATCTCGTTCGGCCTGGAGATCTTCAGCTTGTTGTGGGGGCCGGCGAAGGACGCCTCGGTGCCGAACCTGGTGGAGCGCGACAAGCTCACGTCGGCGAACACGCTCACGCTCGTCGCGTCGTACGCGACCTTCCCGTTCGCCTCCGTCATCTTCTTGCTCTTGTCGGCGCTTGCCGGATGGCTCGCCGACTTCGACGCCCTGTCGGGGTTGCGCCTCGACCAAGAGGTGCTGGCGTTGGTGATGGACGCGTGCACCTTCCTCGTGTCGGCGGCCATCGTGTGGCGTCTCCCCATCCCGCACGATCGCGAGGTGCGCAGGCGACGGGTGGACTGGACCGAGACGCTGCGCGACATCCGCGAGGGCCTTGCCTTCATCGCTACGCATCCGCGGGTCCGCGGCGTGATCATCGGCCTGGGGATCGGACTGATCGGCGCGGGCGCGATGATCCCGCTCGGTCCGGCGTTCGCCCGACAGGGTCTAGGCGGCGACAGTGCCACCTTCGGTGTGCTCGAGACCGCCCTCGGCTTCGGCACCGCGGCAGGCGTGGTGGCGTTGCTCGCGTTCCAGAAACGCGTGAAACGCGAGCTCGTGTTCGAGTTCTCCTTGATTGGTACCGGGCTCTTCCTCATCGTGGGCGCCACGTTGTCGTGGGTCGTGCTGTCGGCGATCGCCATCGCTTTCGTGGGCGCTTGTGCGGGGATGTCGTACGTGACGGGGTTCACGACGCTCCAGGAAAGTGCGCACGACGAGCTGCGCGGTCGCACGTTCGCCACCCTCTATACGGTGATCCGGCTCTGCCTGCTCCTCACCCTCGTGGTCTCGCCGCTCTGGGCCGAGTTCTGGGATTGGATCGTCGGGATGCTCACCGAGAACCACACTGTTTCGGTGGGCGGTGCGACCTACGCACTCCCTGGGGTTCGGGTCGCGCTCTGGTGTGGAGGACTCATGACGCTCGCGGCGGGCTGGTGGGCACGGCACTCCGTGATGAAGGCCGAACGCCTTGATCGCGAGGCGTCTGGCGCCGACACCGCACCACCGTCACCCGAGGCCGGCGTCGCGTGAGTGCGAAGCCGCAGTTCGTGGTGTTGGAGGGTGGCGACGCCACGGGCAAGAGCACGCAGGTCGAGCGGCTTGCCCGTCGTTTGCGTGAGCGCGACCTCGACGTGGTGGTGACGTTCGAGCCCGGCGCGACGCCCCTCGGGCAGCTCATACGCGTGCTACTGCTCGATGGCGACGACGCGGTGGATCCGGTCGCGGAGGCGCTGCTCATGGCCGCCGATCGTGCGCAGCACGTCGCGGAGGTGGTGAGCCCCGCGCTCGCGCGAGGCGCGTGGGTGGTCAGCGATCGCTTCGTGCCGTCGTCGCTCGCGTACCAGGGTGTCGGCCGCGGTCTCGGTGTGGCCGAAGTGGAGCAGCTCAACCGGCTCGCAACTGCCGGCATCCAACCCGACCTCGTGCTCGTGCTGGATCTTTCACCGGAAGCCGCGCGCCGGCGCCGCGGCACGCCGACCGACCGGCTCGAGGGCGAGGGCGACGAGTTCGCGGTCGCGGTGCACGAGGCGTACCGCGAGCTCGCGCGCAGTCGAGGCTGGGTGCTTGTGGACGCCGACGGCACGACCGACGCGGTCTCCGACGCGGTGTGGTCCGTGGTGTGCGATCGTCTCGCTCCATGACCGATGTCGCCACCACGAACACCGAGCCCTGGATCCGCCTTGTCGGCCAGGAGCGCGCGGTATCGCTCATGGAGCGAGCCGCCGCCCGGCCCGTGCACTCGTACCTGCTCGTCGGTGCGAAGGGCGCCGACCTGTTGATGGCCGCGCGCTGCTTCGCCGCCGCGTTGATCGCCCCCGAGCTCGACGGGCGCACGGTCGGCCTCGTGTTGAAGGGTGCGCACCCCGACGTCGTCGAGTTCGAGCCGGAGTCGACCGTCATTTCGGCGGCACAGGTGCGCACCGAGATCGTTCCCGAGGCGTGGGCGAGCCCGACCGAGTCCACTTCGGCGCGCAAGGTGCTCGTGGTGCTCGAAGCGGAGCGGCTCCAGCTCGAAGCCGAGAACGCGCTCTTGAAGACGATTGAGGAGCCGCCGGCGACCACGGTCATCCTCCTCGTCACCTCGGCACCCGACGATCTGCTCGACACCACTCGCTCACGATGTCAGCGCATCGACCTCGCCCCGCTCGGCGAGGTCGCGATCACGAACGCGCTCGTCGCCGACGGGAACGATCCCGAAAGCGCTGCATTGGCGGCGCGGCTCTCCGGTGGTCAGCTAGGGCGTGCCCGAACGTTCGTGGGTGCCACGCGCGCGCTGCGTGACGCGTTCGTGAGCGCGGCATCGCGGGTGGATGGGTCCGGTGCCGTCGCCGCGCAGCTCGCCGAAGAGCTTGGTGCGGCAGTGCGCGACGCGATCGCCGCGGTGAAGTCGCGCAATGAATCGGAGCTCGAGGCGTTCGAGACCGCCGCGAGCGAAGCGGGCTACCTGCCGCGCGAGGTGAGCCGTCAGCGCCGCCGCATGACCACGCGCCATTCCCGTCATGAGCGCATGGCTCGACGGGAAGCCATCGTCGAAGGTGTGACCGCGCTCGAATCCGTCTATCGAGACGCGCTCGCCGGGCCCGACGCGCCACCGCGGAACCTCGATCACGTGCCGATGCGAGTGGAAGCCCGTGCCGGCGACCGGGCGCTCGACGCGTGCCGCGAAGCGCGCCAAGCACTGGAGCGCAATCCGAACGAAGGGTTGCTGCTCGAACGGCTCGTGCTCCATCTTCCCCGGGGTTTCACCGCGCCCCTTCGGTAGGATGCGCAGTCCGCCGGGGTAGCTCAGTTGGTAGAGCAGCTCACTCGTAATGAGCAGGTCAGGAGTTCGAATCTCCTCCCCGGCTCCACTCTGCATCGTCGGGGCCCGCGTTGGCTGCGATCTCGTAGCCCGTTACCGTCGATTGCATGACGGCCCGTACCCGCGCCGGCGCCCCGTACCTTCCCGCGCTCGACGGCCTGCGCGCCGCGGCAGTGACGGGCGTGCTCCTCTATCACGGCGGCGTCACGTGGATGCGCGGCGGCTATCTGGGCGTCGATGCGTTCTTCGTCCTGAGCGGCTTCCTCATCACCGGGCTGCTGCTGGGGGAGTGGCGCGCCGACGGCACGATCCGATTCGCAGCCTTCTGGGCGCGACGCGCTCGGCGGCTCCTCCCCGCGCTGATGCTCGTGCTTGTAGCGGTTGCGGCATACGCGGCGTGGCTGGCACCACTCGACCAGCTCGACCGTCTGCGCGCGGACGCGCTCTCGACGTTCGGCTACATCGCCAACTGGCACTTCATCGGCTCGGGTCAGGGCTACTTCGACCAGTTCGGCGCGCCGTCGCCGCTGCGCCACGCGTGGTCGCTCGCGATCGAGGAGCAGTTCTACCTGGTGTGGCCGCTGCTCACCTTCGCGTGGCTGCGCTGGCGGCAAGGCTCGACGAGGGGCCTCACTGCCGCGTGCCTCACACTCGCCGGAGCATCGGCGCTCGCGATGGGAGTGCTGTTCACACCCGGTGAAGACGCGTCACGCGTGTACTACGGCACCGACACGCGTGCGCAGGCGATCTTGATCGGGGCTGCGCTCGCCGTCGTGGTGCATCGGCGTGGGGTTGCCCGTTCGCCCCGTCTGCGCCGCGCGATCGGGATCGTTGCCCTCGCTGGTGCCGCGGTGAGCGCATGGATGTGGGTGACCGTGCGCGACAGCGAGACGTGGATGTACCGCGGTGGATACCTGCTCGCCGCGGTCTCGGTGGCGGCGGTCATTGCATCGATCGCGCGGCCGGACCCGGGGCTTCTCGGTCGAGTGCTGTCATTCGCTCCGGTGCGATGGGTGGGCCGCGTCTCGTACGGCGTGTACCTGTGGCACTGGCCCGTGTACGTGGTGTTCGTCCGCGAGCGCGTCGGGCTCGACGGTACGGCGCTCCTCCTGGTGCGGCTCGCGATCACGTTCGCACTCGCGACGGCGTCGTACTACCTCGTGGAGCTGCCGATCCGGAATGGTGCGTTGCGGCGGCGCCGCGCGTGGGTGATCGCACCCGCCGCCTCCGCGGTCGTGGTCGCGCTGCTGGTGGTGTCGACGCTCGGCGGGCGCCCGGCACCGGCAGACGTTGTGGCGGTCGCGCGTGCGGACCCGCCGGTGGAGGCGACCTTGCCCGCGCTCGCGGGTGAAGCGGTACTGACGCGCGTGCTCGTCGTCGGCGACTCGATCGCGCTTTCTCTCGCGGAGGGCATCCGGACCGACTTCGCCGCGAACGGAATCACTGTGCTCGACGAGGGCGCGCTCGGCTGCGGCATCATCACCACGGGAAAGGTGTGGATCGCCGGGGAGCTGCCGACGATCAGCCCGAAGTGCGCCGACTGGCCGGAGCGTTGGAGCCGAGCCACAGCGGAGTTCGTGCCCGACGTGACGGTAGTGCTCGTTGGTGCGTGGGACGCGTTCGATCGCGAGATAGACGGGCGGTGGATCCCGTTCGACACTCCAGAGTCCGACGCGCTGCTGCGCGCCGACCTGGAGCGCGCGGTCGACCTCTTGTCGGCGGGTGGCGCGCACGTCGTGCTCCTGACCGTGCCGTACTACGAGTACCGATACTCGGTGGTCGTCCCCGACGTGTCTCGGTCGGCGTTCGTCCCCGAGCGCGTCGACCACTTCAACGAGATCCTCGAAGGCTTGGCCGCTGACGACGATCGCATCACCCTTCTCGATCTCAACCACTTCCTCAGTCCTGACGGGGAGATTCACGCAACGATCAACGGCATCGTCGTGCAAGGCGATGGCGTGCACTTCTCGCCCGAGGGTGGCCAGTACGTCGCCGGATGGCTACGCCCCAAGTTGACCCGGCTCGCCGCGTCGCCATGACGCACCGCTCGTCGCGGGCGGTCCGATCCCAGGGTCTGGGGCGCCTGGCCCGGGAACTCCAAGAGGGGCTACCGTCCTCCGGTCCGACGGGCTGGGCCGGCGGACTGATCGTGCTGGGGGGCTTCATGCCTATTCCTCGTCGTCGCCGCATAGCCGCCGGACTGCTCGCTGCGCTCGTAGTCGATGCAGGGTTCGCCGCAGTGGCGAGCATGCCTGCGGGTGCCGCGCGCTCTGCCGCGAATGCGGGGTCGGTCGTAGCTGCCAAGGCGAGATCGGTGGCGACGCTTGCGATCCTCAAGCCGAACGTCTCGGTGCGGCGCAAGGGCACGGACGAGTTCAAGCCCGCGACCGATGGGTTGAAGCTTCGAGTTGGCGACAAAGTGCAGACGGACGCCGCGGGCTTCGCCCAGGTGAACTACACCGACGACTCGTTCACCCGCCTCGACGTGAACACGACGTTCACGATCGTGAGCCTCACCGACGACGCAGGCAACCGGCAGATCAAGGGCACCCTCGACAGTGGGCGCACGTGGAATCGCACGAGCGCGCTCACCGAGAGCGAGACGTTCCAGCAAGAAGGCGCCGGCGCGACCGCGGCGGTGGTCGGTACCGCGTTCATGGTTGAGTGCGACGGCAACACTCCGCAGCAGTGCACGTTCACGTCGGTGATCGACGGGATCCAGCTCACGTCGATCGACGGTGAGATCCAAACCATGGATCCGCTTGAGGAGTGCGACTCCACCGAGGTGGTCACCGATGTCGACGCCGACCTCTGCGACGTGCCCGAGCAGGTGAGCATCGACGCGATCATCGCCAACCAGTGGATCCTGCTGAACCTCT
>JANOHN010000133.1:0-22469 GCA_031406505.1 Acidimicrobiia bacterium
GCCGGCAGCGCCATGAGCAGCCCGATCGGCACGGCCACCACCACCGCCATCACGAGGATCAGCGGACTACCCGCGGGATAGAAGTCGAGTCCGAAGGCGTTGCCACCAGAATGCGAGAACTCGAAGCCCGCCCACGCGCCAAAACCCGCGAACGTGACCTGGGCGAAGGAGATATGACCGGCCCAACCGGTCAACGGCACGAGCGACAGCATGATGAACGCGATCACCACGCCGGCCTCGATGTGGATCAGGTTCGAGTCGCTGACGATCGCGCAGAGCACCGCGACGACCCCGAAGAACGCCGCAAATCCGTACCCGGCGGTTCTCATCGCCGGGACCCGCGCCGTCACCGCGCGAGCCAGCTTCCTGCCTTCGATTCGGGCTTGCGGCAGGAACAACAACGAGAGGAACAGGATGATCCCAGGGATCACGCCTTGCTTCCCGAGCCCGGCCCACCGAGTGGGGAACGCGAGGAACTCACGCTGGAACGAGAGCGACAGGCCGATGACCGCTCCACCAAGGAGCGTGAGCGGAAGACTCCGGAGTCGACCGATGATCGCGGCTGCGAACGCCTCGACGATGAAGAGTGTGAGCACCTGCGAGTCGAAGTTGCCGAACTCCTGGGCCAGGAGGATGCCGGCGATCGCGGCCATCGACGAGCCGATTGCCCAGGCGAACATCGACACCTGTCCCGGCCTGGCGCCGTTCAGGGCCGCGAGCTCGCGGTTGTCGACGACGGCTCGCATCGAGACGCCGAGTCGCGTGCGGTACAGCAAGAGGCGTAAGAGCGCGGCAACGGCGAGGCCGATGCCGATGGTGATGATGCGGTACCACTGGATGAACGTCTCATCGATCTGGGCCGAGGACTTGAACGACGGGATCGAGATGCCGGATTGTCCAAAGAACGTTCCGACAGTGCGATAGGTCTTCCCCGACCAGATGATGTCGGCGAGCCCGATGAAGAACGCGAGCAGGCCGATCGTGGCCACGAGCTTGGCCACGAGGGGGGCATCGGCCAGCCCGCGCATCACGAGTCGTTCGATCACCGCGCCGAGCAAGGGCGCGACCACGAAGACCACGACAATCAGCGACGGGACCGATGGCAGCCCCCAGCCGCCGGACTCGGTGGCCGCCTTCATCTGCCAGTACACGAAGGCAAAGAACATGCCGATTGCGCCCTGAGCGAAGTTGAAGATGCCCGACGTCGTGTAGGTGACCACCAGCCCGGCGGCGGCGATCGCGTAGATCGACGCCAGCACGATTCCGATGATCAAGAACCGCACGACCTTCGAAGTACTGACCTCTTGCCCGTCGCGCCAGAACTCACTCGCGAAGAACACGACGAATGCCGCGACCGCGAACCCGGCGACGAGCGTCCACCGGCTCTGACGGCTCGTCACGCGCTCCACGATCGCCGCCACCCGCTCGTCACCCCCCGGCCGACGACGCGGCCCGTGTGCTCAGAATGTACGGGTCGCCGGACCCTATGGTCCGGCGACCCGTCATCGGTCTTCGAGTTGCCTCGCTATTCGGCGATGATGTCGAGCTTGATCTCCGCGCGGTTGCTCTTCTTGCAGTCGAACGTGCCCTTCTTCTTCGGGTAGATGCGCACGAACTCACCGTTCTTCACTTGGTTCAGCATGAAGCAGGAGTTGGGGATCCGCCCACCCACGTCGGTCGGCGAGATCATTCCGTCTGCGTCGAACGCATGGATGCCCTCGGCAGCATCGAGCAGTCCTTGCCGGGTCAGGTTGTTGTTGTCTCCCTTGGTTGCCGTCTCGACCGCCTCAGTGAAGAACAGACCCGCGGCGAACGCCTGGACGGCAAAGCCGTCGGGATCGTCGGTGTACTTCACGAAGTTCTTCAGCATCTTGTTCTGCTTGACCTCGGAACCTTTGCCGAGGAACGGCAGGAACGGGATGTAGACGTACTGACCTTCGACGATGGTGGCGTTCTCAGGAGCCAGGAGTCGCTCGTCGTAGCACTGGAGCGAGCAGTCCCAGATCTTCACGCTGGCGACACCCTGGCTCGCGGCCTCGGTCCGCAGCTTGACCGTGCTGTCGAAGGCGAGACCACTCTTGGCGTAGGTCGCGCCCGAGTCAGCCAGCGCGCCGGCTACCGAGGTGTATGCACTCTGCGGCGCGAGCGCCGAGACGTCCTGCGACCCTGTGAGCTCGATGCCCTTCTGGCCCTGTGACTCGAAGATCGGCACCTGGCCGTTCTTGGCCGACGCGCTATCAGCCGGGTACAAGAAGAAGCCCTTCTGCTCGCCGAACTTCTTCACGTAGTAGTTCGTGGGGCCGGTGTTGGCGATGTACGTCTGTGGGTGCGCGTCTTTCGTCTCGCACTGAAGCGCGCCGGGATTCACCGCGAAGGTCACGCCGGAACACACCTCGTTCGGCTCAGTGGTCGTGACGGCGAAGTCGGGAAGACCGGTGACCGCGCCCGCCTGGTCTGCGCACTGGCTGATGTCGTCGAAGTTCTGGAGGAGCAGCACGCCGGTACCGATGAGAGCGAAGCTGTCCTGGCAAGCCTGACGGAACGCAGCACGGGCCGCGTCACCGCTGAGCTTGGAGTCGACATGCTTGACCACGATCTCGCGGCCAGCGACGCACGTGTTCTTTGGCTTGCAGCTGTTGTTGATGTACTCGGCCCAAGCGTCGACACCGTTGTGGTTGCCCTGGAAGAGCCCCGGGAAGCCCGGCACCTCGATGGCCGCGACCACGGTGACCGTGATCGTGTCGGCGGTGACACCGACTTCGGTCGCCTCGAGCGGGGCATCACCACCTTGTGCACCCGCGACCGGCGCGATCAGCGCAGTGACCAGCACTGCGATCGTCGCGAGCACTCCCCAGCGAAATCGACTCAACTCGTCCCCCCTTGATCGGCTCGTCTGGCCCCCACAGGGCCGAGCCTCTGGCGGCGCATTCTTCTCGGAATTGGAACGCGTTGCAATAGCGCCAACTGCCGGCGTCACCCGAGATCCTCCACCGCGGCTCCGAGCACCCCGATCCCGCCGTGCTGACGGTCGAGCCGAGGAGCAGTTCTGCGTGTCGGAGGCCGGCTCTGGGCGACGACCGAGCGCGACCAGAAATAGGGTTTGGCCGTGACGGACATTCGGGACCTGCGGAGCGCGCCCGCGATGCCCGGCGAGCTCACCGACGAGACCCCGGTCGGCAGCACGATCGGCGAGCTCACGAGCACGCCAGGCCCCACCCTCGTACCGGCGGTGCGCTACACGTCGGCTGACTTCGCGGCTCTCGAGCTCGAGCGGCTCTGGCCCCACGTGTGGCAGCTCGCGTGCACCGTCGACCATGTGCGCGATCCCGGCGACTGGTACGAGTACACGTGCGGTCGGCTTTCGGTGCTGATCGTGCGAGGAGCGGACTCGACACTGCGCGCCTTCCAGAACGTGTGCCGCCATCGCGGCAACGAGCTGTGCGCGGGATCCGGCACCGGCATGACCGAGATCCGCTGCAACTACCACCGCTGGTGCTGGGATCTCAGTGGCCAACTTCGCGAGGTGCCGTCGCGCAAGGGCTTCGGCGCGTTGCGCAACGACGACTACCCGCTGTTCGAAGCGCAGCTCGCGACTTGGGGCTCCTTGGTCTTCGTGAACCTCGACCTCGACGCCGAGCCGCTCGAGGAGTTCCTCGCACCGGTCATGGGAGACTCCGCGTTCCTTCGACCGGAGGAGTTCGCGTGCCGCGCGATCGTGACGCTCCCCTTGCCGTGCAACTGGAAGACCGGCATCGACGCGTTCAGTGAGACCTATCACGTGCAAGGGATCCATCGACAGATGCTCGGGTCCACCGACGACGTGAACTCACCGCAATCAGACTGGGCGCGCCATGGCAAGTTGGGTCAGCCCTACGGCGTACCCAGCCCGCGCTTGCGCAACGGCGCGACCGACGAGGAGATCTGGGCGTCGTTCGTGGCCACGCAGGGCGCGCGCGCTGGGCGCCCCGACCCTGATGAACCGGGGCCGATCCCCCCGCGCACCGCGGGCGAATCAGTGCGCGCGTTGCTCGCTCGCTTGATCCGCGAGAAGAGCGCGAGCGAAGGCGTCGATCTCGGGTGGTTCACCGACGACGAGGTGACCGATCTCCACCAGTACAACTGCTTCCCGAACATCTCGCCGGTGTTCCTGGCCGAGCACCTGTCGATCGTTCGTACCCGGCCAGGCGCGACGCCCGACGAATGCTTCCTCGACATCATCTCGTGCCCGCGGGTGGCGGCGACCGCTACCGACCGCGGCCCGCGACCGATCGACGTGACACTCGATCCGACAACTGCAGACTTGGGTGCGGTGTTCAACCAGGACATCGCCAACCTCCAGCGAGTGCAGCGCGGCCTGCATCAGCCGGGGCTCACCCATCTCACGTTGTCGCGCGAGGAGCGTCGCATCGTGAGCCTGCACCGCAACCTCGAGTGCTACCTCGCCATCGAGCCCAGCCAGGTCCTCGGCGGCTGAGATTCGCATCCGAACAGGGGGACACGCGATGCGAGGAGTTCGTCACACGGAGCACGGCATCGAGGTGCTCGATGTTCCCGAACCGAGCGGCGACAGCCCCACAGTGCACGTGAAGGCTGCGAGCATCTGCGGCAGCGACTTGCACATGCTCGCGATGGGACCACTCAGCTGCACGCTCGGGCACGAGTTCGCCGGCGTGCTCGACGATGGAACGGCAGTTGCCGTCGACCCTTCCAAGGGATGTGGTGAATGCGACCAGTGTGCGCGTGGCGCCACACACCTCTGCCGAACGGGGTTCCAACGCATCTTGGGTCTCGGCGCCGATGGCGGCTTGGCCGACGCGATCGCACCCACCGGGCACACACTCATCCCCCTTCCGCAGGGTTTGCGGGTTGAGGACGCGTGCCTGGTGGAGCCGCTGGGCGTCGCCATGCACGGCATCCGTCTGGCCGGCCTCACCGGCGGCGAGCGAGTGGCCGTGGTCGGTGCCGGTGCGATCGGACTGGCCGCGGTCGCTGCAGCCCGTCCGCTCGCAGGCGAGGTAGGAATCGTGGCGCGGCACGACGCGCAGATCGCTGCGGGCGAGCGACTCGGAGCGCGTCCCGCAACCGGTGAGTACGACGTGGTATTCGACGCCGCCGGCACCGAGAGCGCGCTCGCGACGGCCGCCGACCTCTGCCGCCCAGGTGCCACGATCGTGTTCCTCAGCACGCACTGGGAACCGGTGGCAATCCCCGCGCTCCCGGCGCTCATGAAGGAGCTCGGGTTCCAGTGGTCGTACTGCTACTGCGCGCACGACGACGGTCACGACCTCGACGACGCCGCCGCGCTCCTCGCGACGGATTCCGAGATCGCACCGACGCTCATCACGCATCGGTTCCCGCTCGCGGACGCCGCCGAGGCGTTCCGCGTCGCCGCCGACCGCGCCAGCGGCGCCATCAAGGTCGTGCTGGAACCGTGAGCACCGCGAACGAAGCGCCGGCGCGATGAGCGCGCCACTTGACCCGCTGGCCACGTACGACGCGCACGACCCGGTTGAGAACCCAGCGCGCGCTCGCAAGCATGCGCTGGTTCACGCCGTGAAGCGCGTCATCGAGGCAACCGCGCACATCGACCCGAGCGAGGCCGACGGCAGCACAATCGAAGACGCGACCACGAGCATCGAACAGCTCGCGACGCAGCTCGAGGCGCTCCCCAGCCTGCACGCCAAGGGCGGGCTCGGTTCCGTGGGCGGCGACGACGGCGCGCTCCTCGAACGCAGTGGGATCAGCGGTCGGAGCAACCCACTCGCCGCACCGGTGCAATGGGAGGCCCACGAGGATCACTTCGTGGGTTGGGCCACGTATTCGCCCGCGTACGAGGGGCCGATCGGCCACGTGCACGGCGGCTTCGTCGCAGCGGCGTTCGACGACCTCATGGGTTCGGCCCAGACGCTGTCGGGCAGCGCCGGGCACACCGGCACACTCACGGTGAAGATGTTGCGCCCCACACCGCTCAACAAGCGCATCGACTACGTCGCGGGCGTCGATCACGTCGACGGGCGCAAGATCTACGTGTGGGCGCACTCGGAGTGCGAGGGTGAACGCTTAGCCGAAGCCGAGATCGTGTTCATCGCGCCCCGAGACGGCTCGCGGCCGCGCTGATCGTTCAGGCGTCGGAGGTCGGTCGCCAGTAGGGGATGCCGATGTCGTCGGTGGCCTTCACGAAGTAGACCTTGACGGGCATGCCGATGTACACGGTGTCGGGATCGCAGTCGGTGACGGCGCCCATGATCATCGGCCCTTCTTCGAGCTCAACCATCGCGATCACGTAGGGCAGCTCGTCGCGGAACGGCGTGGCGCCGTACTGGCGAACCACGGTGAACGTGTGGATCTCGCCCCGACCCGTGCACTCGAGCCACTCCGGATCGGCCGCGCACGCGGTACACAGCGCGCGCGGGTACCACTGCTTGTGTCCACATCTCGGGCACTGCTGGATCAGCAGTCGACCCTCGGACGCGGCCTGCCAATACGGCGCGCTCACCGGATCAGTTGCCGGGAGCGGCTTCGTCCATTCCTCGACCTCGCGCACTTCACTCATCGCGCACGCTCGCCAGCGACCGTACTCACGGGTGATTCCTCCCGAGGATCGCCACGCCGATGCACGACAACCAGCCGCCCGATCCCGCGGCGAGCGCGACCTCGCAGTTCGGCACCTGAGCCTCACCGCCCTGGCCCCGAAGCTGACGCACCGCCTCGATGATGAGGAAGATCCCGCGCATGCCCGGATGGCACGACGACAATCCGCCGCCGTCGGTGTTCAGCGGCCACTTGCCGCCGCGCTTGAGGTTGCCTTCGGCCACGAACGGCCCGCCCTCACCCCGCGGCACGAAGCCGAGGCTCTCCAACAGGATCAGACACGTGATCGTGAACGAGTCGTAGAACATCAGCATGTCGACGTCGTCGTGGGTGAGGCCGGCCTGCCCGAACGCGATCGGTGCCGCCTTCGCACCAGCCGACGTCGTGAAGTCCGGCTGCTGCGAGACGTTCCAATGCGTCTGCGCGCCGGCCGCGCCGAGCACATACACCGGGTCTTGGGGCAAGTCCTTGGCCCGCTCCGCGGTCGTGATCACGAACGCGCCGCCTCCGTCGGTGATCGCGCAGCAGTCGAGCTTGTGCAACGGGTCGGCGATCATGCGGGAGTTGATGACGTCGTCGACCGTCATCGGATCGCGGTACATCGCCTTCGGGTTCAACATCGCGAACTCACGCACGCCAACGGCAATCTCGGCGAGCTGCTCCGACGTCGTGCCGAACTCGTGCATGTGCCGCGTCGCGTGCATGGCATAGCTGCCGACGAGCGAGTTTCCGTACGCAACCTCGTATTGCATCGGCCCGGCAACTCGTTGGCCCGCGCGCTGGAACCCACCCGTACCGAGGTGGCGACCCATCCGCGAGAGCTGATCGGACCCGTACGTGACCAGCGCCGTGTCGCATGCGCCGTCGCGAATCGCCGAGGCCAGGTGCTGCACGTGGAACTCGAAGGACGAACCGCCGGTCATCGTGCTGTCGATGTACGTGTGGTCGATGCGCAGGTATTCGGCCATCGTGATGGCATCGTCGACCATCATCCCGCCGCCACCACCGGCGTTGACGTAACCGTCGATCTCCGACTTCTCGATCCCCGCGTCGGCGATGGCGCGCTGGGCGGCGAGCGCGTGGTGCTGCACGCCGTCGAGGTCCGGGGCGATGGGGTACTCGGAGAGCCCGACGCCGACGATCACCGGAGTTCTGTCCATACGGCCGGTCAGGTTGTCATGCCACCGGTACCGACCACCAAATCAGTCGGCGTCCTCGACCGCGCACCGCTGCGTTACCTTGACGCCGTGACCGACACACTGCGACTCGGCCTCCAGCTCGGGTACTGGACCGCAGCGCCGCGGCCGGCGCGCGAGCTCGTAGAGCTGGCAACGCAGGCGGAGGCCGTCGGGTTCGACTCGATCTGGACCGGTGAATCGTGGAGCTCCGATGCGTTCTCCCCGCTCGCAGCCGTGGCCGCGGCCACTTCGCGCGTGAAGCTCTGCACGGGCATCGCCCAGATCTCGGCGCGTACGCCGACGGCGATGGCGATGCACGCGATGACCCTCGACGGACTGTCGGAAGGGCGCGCGTGTCTCGGCATCGGTGTGAGCGGTCCACAAGTAGTCGAGGGCTGGTACGGGCGCCCGTTCTCGAAGCCGCTCGCACGTACCCGTGAGTACGTTGAGATCATCCGCAAGGCGCTCGCCCGCGACGTGCCCGTCGAAGCACCGGGCCCGCACTATCCCCTCCCCTACACAGGTCCCGACGCGGTCGGGCTCGGCAAGCCACTGAAGATGATCACGCACCCGCGCCGAGCCGATATTCCCATCTATCTCGGCGCCGAAGGACCGAAGAACGTTGCCCTCGCGGTCGAGATCGCCGACGGCTGGGTGCCGCTCTATTTCTCGCCCTACCGCCCCGAGGTCTACGAGGCCCAGCTCGCGAACGTGCGGCCGGATTTCGAGATCGCGGTGAATGTCTCGGTGAGTGTCGATGACGACGTCGCCAACGCGCTTCTGCCGATCAAGGCTGCCCTCGGCTTCTACATCGGCGGGATGGGCGCCAAGTCGCGCAACTTCCACGCCGAGCTGATGGCCCGGATGGGGTACGAGGAAGAGGCGCTCCACATCCAGGACCTCTTCTTCGAGGGCAAGCGCGACGAGGCGATCATGGCGGTGCCCGACGCGTTCGCCGACGAGATCGCCCTGGTGGGACCCAAGGAGAGGATCGCCGAGCGGCTCGAAGCCTGGCGCGAGACCCCGGTGACCACGCTCCTCGTCGGCGACACCGACCCCGACACCCTGCGCTTCCTCGCCGATCTCACCCGCTGAATCCCGCGACATCTGACGACCCGTCAGGCCGTCACATAGATTCGCGACACATGGACTCCTCGGCCCTTCACTACAACCTCGCCGATCTGTTCGAGCACGCCGTCGACCACTTCGGCGACCGCGAGTACCTCGTGTGCGAGGGCGAGCGGCGCACGTACGCCGAGATGGAGGAGCGGGCGAACCGGCTCGCGCATCATCT
Source organism: Acidimicrobiia bacterium (assembly GCA_031406505.1). Classification (GTDB taxonomy): domain Bacteria; phylum Actinomycetota; class Acidimicrobiia; order IMCC26256; family PALSA-555; genus SHVJ01. Next base: position 9,064 of record JANOHN010000133.1, read on the forward strand.
GGCCGCGCACGGGGTCGGTTCCGGCGATCACGTGGGCATCTATGCCTACAACTCCGTCGAATGGGTCGAGACCCTCTGGGCCGTCTTCAAGCTGCGGGCCGTGTGGGTCAACATCAACTACCGCTACGTCGAAGACGAGCTCGCGTACCTCTTCGAGAACGCCGACCTGAAGGCGCTGGTCTTCCAGCGCGAGTTCGCCCCCCGCGTGCGGGGTGTGCTCGACCGTCTGCCGATGCTCACGCACTCCGTGGTGATCGCCGACGGATCGGATGGCGACCTCTCGGGCTTGGATTCCGTCGAATACGAAGCTGCGTTGTCCCAGAGCAGACCCGAGCGCGACTTCTCGACGCGATCGGGCGACGACCGGTACATCCTCTACACGGGGGGCACGACCGGCATGCCCAAGGGTGTGGTCTGGCGTCAAGAAGACGTCTTCTTCGCGCTCGGTGGCGGCATCGACCCCGTCACGAACACGCGCCTCGAGCATCCCGGCGCACTCGTCGAGCAGGCGCTTGCCGGCGTTCCTTCGACGATGCTCCCGATCGCCCCGCTGATGCACGGCGCAACGCAGTGGGGCGTCATGGCCGGCGCGTGCCGCGGGAACAAGACGGTGCTCGTCGCGAAGTTCGAGCCGCGAAGGGTTTGGGAGCTCATTGCTGCAGAGAAAGTGAACGCGGTGATGATCACGGGGGACGCGATGGCGCGCCCGCTCCTTGAAGCGCTCGACGACCCGGAGCTGGCCGATCTCGACTTGTCGGCTTGGTTCTCTCTCGGCAGCACCGCGGCGCTGTTCTCCCCGTCCGTCAAGGACCAGTTCATCGAGCGGTTCCCGAACCTCGTCGTCGCCGAAGCGGTCGGCGCGTCGGAGAGCGGTTCGAACGGGTACTCGCTGGTCGAGAAGGGCAACACGGCGATGAAGGGTGGGCCGACCGTGACGCCCATCATGGACACCGTGGTGCTCGACGAGAACCTGCAAGTGGTTCCTGCGGGTTCCGACGTCATCGGCAAGCTCGCCCGCAAGGGCAACATCCCACTCGAGTACTACAAGGATCCGGTGAAGTCGGCCGAGACCTTCGTCACCGCGCCCGACGGCACGCGCTACTCGATACCTGGCGACTTTGCGATCGTCGAGGCCGATGGCTCGATCACGATCCTCGGACGCGGCTCGGTGTCGATCAACTCGGGGGGCGAGAAGATCTATCCCGAAGAGGTGGAAGGTGCGGTGAAGGCGCATCCCCATGTGTACGACTGCACCGTGGTCGGGGTGCCCGATGATCGTTTCGGGCAGCGCGTCGCCGCAGTGGTCCAAGCTCGCGAAGGCACCGCACCCACGATCGAATCGATCCAGGACCACTGCCGCACGCTGATCGCCGGATACAAGGTGCCGCGTGAGCTCCACATCGTGGACGCCATCCAACGCTCGCCGAGCGGCAAACCCGACTACCGGTGGGCTGCAAGTATTGCGGCGAAGGCAGAGGTCAAAGCATGAAAACGCGCGCAACGGAGATGTTCGGCATCGACCTGCCGATCTTCGCGTTCAGCCACTGCCGCGACGTCGTCGCGGCAGTCAGCAAGGCCGGCGGGATGGGAGTGCTTGGGGCGCTCGCGTTCACACCCGACGAACTCGAGATGGAGCTCAACTGGATCGACGAGCACATCGACGGCAAGCCCTACGGCGTCGACGTGGTCATGCCCGCGAGCTACGCGGGCCAAGGTGGCGACCTCGACCCCGACCACATGGCCGAGCAGCTCGCCGACATGATCCCGCAGCAGCACAAGGACTTCATCGAGAAGGTGCTCAACGACCACAACGTGCCTCCGCTCCCTGCCGACGAGGACATCGGGAGCGGGCTCCTCGGGTGGACGCACGAAGGCGCGCGCCCCCAGGTCGACATCTCGCTCGCGCATCCCATCTCACTGCTCGTGAACGCCCTTGGGCCTCCCCCGAAGGACATCGTCGACGAAGCCCACGAGCACGGCGTGAAGGTGGCCGCGCTCATCGGCTCGGTGCAGCAAGCCGAGCGCCAGGTGAACCAAGGCGTCGACATGATCATGGCGCAGGGGTACGAAGCCGGCGGTCACACCGGCGACGTTGGCGTGATGGTGCTCGTGCCCGAGGTGGTCGACGCGATCGGTGATCGCGTCCCGGTGCTCGCAGCCGGCGGTGTTGGAAGTGGTCGTCAGATGGCCGCGTCGATGGCCCTCGGCGCCGAGGGTGTGTGGACCGGATCGATCTGGCTCACGACGGCCGAGAGCGGCACCACTCCGCTCGTCATGGACAAGCTGTTGGCCGCGACCTCACGCGACACCGTGCGCTCGCGAGTGATCAGCGGCAAGCCCGCACGTCAGCTCCGCACCGCGTGGACCGAAGCGTGGGAAGGCCCTGACTCTCCGGGCTACCTGCCAATGCCGCTCCAGTACATGGCAACGTCAGAAGCCCAGCGCCGAATCGCGCGCGCACAGAACAGCGAGCTCCAGGGCATGCCGGTCGGGCAGATCGTGGGCCGGATGAACTCGGTGCGCCCGGTGCGCGACGTCGTCTTCGATCTGATCGAGGAGTTCGTCGAAGCCACCGACCGACTCGATCAGATGCGCGACGCGGAGTAGCACGATGCCAGCGGTGTTCGTACACGGCGTGCCCGACACGAGCGAGCTTTGGAAGCCCATCATCGCCGAGCTGCAGCGCACCGACGCCATCGCGCTCGCGCTCCCAGGGTTCGGCGGCGCGCCGATCCCCGAAGGGTTCACCTCCACGAAGGAGGAATACGCCGACTGGGTAGCCGAGCGCGTGCGCGAGGTCGGCCAGCCGGTCGACATCGTGGGCCACGACTGGGGCTCGATGCTGGTCCAGCGCGTCGCGACCACGCAGCCAGACCTCGTGCGCACCTACACACTCGCCGACGGCGCCACCGCGGGCGCTTTCCAGTGGCACGACCTCGCGCAGCAGTGGCAGACGCCCGAAGTGGGTGAGCAGGTGATGGAGCTGATGACGCCCGACGTCGTGGAGCCCGTCATGCGCGACGCGGGACATCCCGACCCCGCCGCGTGCGCAGCGCGCGTCGACGACACGATGAAGCAAGCGATCCTGCGCCTCTATCGCTCCGCGATCGACGTGGGCGCCGAGTGGGACCCCGACGAGCGGGGCCGGGAGCGGCCCGGCCTCATCCTGTGGGGTCGCGACGACTCGTACGCCAAGCCGAAGCGGGGCGAGGAGGTCGCAGCCGCGGCGGGAGCCCCGATGCACGTGCTCGATGGCGGTCATTGGGCAATCTTCGAGCACCCTGCGGAGACGGCCGGTCTCCTCGAAGCCCATTGGGCTGCCGCCGGCTGACGCGAGATCTCGACCGGTCCGGACTACCGTCGAGCGGGCGATGCCGCTCCAGCCGCAACAACGTTCGTTGGCCATCCTCGCCGGTGTGTTCGGCGGCGGCCTCCTGATCGCGTTCTTGGCCGTCACCGTGTTCAGCGGCGGCGACGACCAGCGCAAGATCGCCATCGGCCCCAACCAGCCGAGCACCTCAACGAGCGCGAGCTCGACGCCACCCACCACCACGATCTCGTCCACGCTGCCCCCGACGACCGCGGTGCCCGTCTCCACGTCGGTCACGCCGGCGACGCGCCCGGTCCCGACGACGGTCATCATCGTGCCGCCGACCGGCGCACCGACCCCGACCGGCGCGCCCGCACCGACGGGCACCACCGGCACGACTAGTCCGCCGACCCCGTCAACGACTCAGCCACCGACGATCGGCGAGCAGCTCGAAACACTGCTCGAGGCAACGCTGCTGGGCGACGCCGAACCACCACCGCCCGACACGCCGCCGCGCGTGCGCGTCACCTACGAAGCCGGTGAGCTCCTGCGCGTGTCCTGGGATCTCGACGAGACCTTGTCCGCGCTCCAGCAGCGCTACGCGGCGCGCAACGAGGCGACGGCGTTGCTCCGTGCGATCCAGGATTTCGACGGACTCGGCGACGAGCCCATCACCCTCCGAGCGCTCCTCCCCGACCCCGACGACCCGGACCAACCGCTCCGTGTGGTCCGGTTGGTGTTCGAGCGTGACACGCTCGACGCGATCGACTTCGACACGCTCGATCCGCTGACGATCTTCGACCTCGCCGACGAATCCGAGATCGATCCCGACCTCGAGCCGTCGCCACCACCCACCACTTCGACGTCAACCTCGTCGACGACGAGCACGACGTCGCGCTGAGGCGGACCTACAAGCGCTGCAGGATGCTCGCGGTGCCGAGAGATCCACCGCAGCACATCGTGACGAACGCGAACTCCTGGTCGGAGCGCTCGAGCTCGTGCAACGCGGTGGTGATCAGGCGAGAACCCGTGGAGCCGACCGGGTGCCCGAGCGCGATCGCGCCGCCGTTGATGTTCACGCGGTCGAGGTCGGGCTTGTGCACCTGCGCCCACGAGAGCACGACTGCGGCGAACGCCTCGTTGATCTCGAACACGTCGAAGTCGCTCATGGCCATGCCCGAGCGGTCGAGCATCTTCGTGGTGGCGTCGACCGGTCCGTCGAGGAGGTAGTACGGGTCGGAACCGGTCACGAGCTGGTGCAGCAGCTTGGCGCGCGGCTTGAGACCGAGCGCCTTCGCCTTGTCCTCGTCCATCCAGAGCACCGCAGCAGCGCCGTCGGAGATCTGCGACGACGAGCCGGCCGTGTGCTTGGAGCCGTCGACCACCGGCGTCAACTTGGCCAGCCCCGCCATGGTCGTGTCACGCAAGCCCTGGTCGCGCGAGATCAGCTGCTTCTCGCCGGTCGGCTCACCGTCGTCGCCCATCACCGGCGTCTCGATTGGCGCGACCTCCCGCTCGAAGCGGCCCTCGGCCCACGCTTCCTTGGCCTTGCGCTGCGAGTGGAAGCCCCACTCGTCGAGGTCTTCTCGGGTGATGCCGCGGTTGTCGGCGATTCGGTCGGCGGCGCCGAACTGCCCGTTGGGCGGGTCGTCCCACGGCCAGGGCTCGGTGCGTCCGTTGCCGGGGCCGTTGTAGACGTTCGCGCCAAGCGGCACATGGCTCATCTGCTCGATGCCGCACGCGATCGTGACACTCGCGCCACCCGCAGCGATGAGCCCGGCGGCGAAGTGATTGGCTTGCTGCGCGGAGCCGCACTGCGTGTCGACCGTGGTGCACGCGGTTTGGTACGGGAGGCGGTCTTGACCTGCGCTGAGCCACGCGTTGCGAGTGACGTTGGAGCCCTGCTCGCCCGCCTGGGTCACGCAGCCACCGACCACCTCGTCGACCACCATCGGGTCGATGCCCGAGCGCGCGATCACCTCGATGAGCGCGTGCCGCAAGGTCTCGGTCGCCTTGAGGCCGGACAGCCAGCCGTTGCGCTTGCCGATCGGCGTGCGCACGGCTTCGACGATGACGGGCTGACCCATGGCGGCGGTCCTTCCTGATGGTCGCCCCGGTGGCAGGCGACCCGGCTCATGTGACGAGGCGTCAGTTTAGAATCTCCCGCTTGCCCAAGAACGAGCCACGGAGCCGACACAGCGTGACCGGGCCACTGGCAGGGGCGCGCGTCGTCGAGCTCATGGGTCTTGGGCCCGGCCCGTTCTGTGGGATGGTGCTCGCGGATCTCGGCGCCGAGGTGCTCCGAGTCGAGCGGGCCGACGTGGCGCGCGCGACCGATCACAGCCGCCCGGCCACGAACGCGATGTACCGCTCGAAGCGCGCGATCGGGATTGACCTGAAGGCGTCGGAGGGCGTCGACACGCTCCTGCGCATCACCGACGAAGCCGACGCGCTGATCGACGTGTACCGGCCCGGTGTCGCCGAACGTCTCGGCATCGGACCCGACGTCGCGTGCGCCCGCAATCCCCGACTCGTGTACGGGCGCCTGACCGGATGGGGTCAAGACGGGCCGCTGGCCGATGCCGCCGGTCACGACATCGACTACATCGCGCTCGCGGGTGCGCTCGAGCCGCTCGGACGGGCCGGGCAGCCGCCCACACCGCCGATCAACGTCCTCGGGGACTTCGCCGGTGGCGGGATGCTCCTCGCCCTCGGGATCGTCGCCGCGCTCTTCGAGCGGGAACGCAGCGGGAAGGGCCAAGTGGTCGACGCGGCCATGGTCGACGGCGCGGCGTTGATGCTCACGCCGTTCTACGCGGCGCGGGCGTCGGGCTTCTGGGGCGAGCGCGGCACGAACCTGCTCGACACCGGTGCCCCGTTCTACGACGTGTACGAGTGCGCCGACGGACGGTGGATTGCGCTGGGTGCGATCGAGCCCCAGTTCTACGCCGCGCTTCTCGACGTGCTCGGGCTCGACGCCGCCGAGCTGCCCAACCGCGACGACCCCGCGAGCTGGCCGGCGTTGAGGGAGCAGTTCGCGGCGATCCTCGCCACGCGCTCACGCGATGAGTGGTGCGCGTCGGCTGAGGGCCGAGATGCCTGTATCGCTCCAGTGCTGGAGCCCGTGGAAGCACCGTCGCATCCACACAACGTGGCGCGCCGCTCGTTCCTCGAGCTCGACGGTGTGCCGCAACCGGCACCGGCACCGCGCTTCTCACGCACGGCCGCATCCGCGCCCGTTGCCGCCGAGCATCCCGGTGCCGCGACGGTGGAGGTCCTGTCCGCATGGGGCTTCGGTCCCGATGAGGTAGCAAAACTTGTGGACCTCGGCGCGCTCGTCTGACCTGTCTGACATGGGGAGCTCTTGAGATGCCCGTCCCGGAACAGCGCGACCTCGAGGACACCCGCGGCCGCCTCGCTGCTTGGCTCAGCACGAAGGTCGCGGGCGCGACCGACGTGGAGGTCGGCCCGATCGGTGGTCCGGGGTCGACCGGCTTCTCGAACGAGACGTTGATCTTCGACGCGTCGTGGAACCAGGGCGGCACGCGCCACACCGAGGCGCTCGTCGTGCGGCCGCAGCCCACGCAGCACACCGTGTTCCTCGAATCCGACTTCGAATCGCAATACCGCGTGATCTCCGCCCTCGGCGAGCGCACCAACGTGCCGGTGCCACCCATCAAGTGGTTCGAGCCGGACCCCACGACGCTCGGCACACCGTTCTTCGTCATGGCCAAGATGGACGGGCGAGCCCCCGAGGACGCGCCGCCGTACACCCTCGCGGGCTGGCTGCTCGACGAAGCGAAGCCCGAACAGCGCCGCATGTTGGTCGAGCATGGGCTCGACGCGATGGTCGCCATCCACGCGGTCGATTGGCGCGAGCTCGGCTTCGATTTCCTCGACAAGCCCCAGTACGGCGCGCTCGGATTCGAGCAGCAGCTCAAGTACTACGAGGCGTCGTACAAGTGGGCCGCGGGCAATGATCCCGTGTCGCCCGTCGCCACCGCGACGCTCGAGTGGGTACAGGCGCACGCACCGGCATCGGATCCCGAGATCACACTGTGCTGGGGCGACGCCCGCATCAACAACCAGCTCTTCGGCCCCGACTATCAGGTCGTGGCGGTGCTCGATTGGGAGATGGTCACGCTCGCCGACCCGATGATGGACCTTGGGTGGTGGCTGTTCCTCGATCGCCACTTCCACGAGGGGATGCCGGCCCCGCGCATGGAGGGATTTCCGACGCGCGACGAGATGACAGCACGGTACGAGCGGGTGAGCGGCCGAGCCGCCCGTGACCTGGAGTTCTACGAGATCTTCGCCGGCCTGCGCTTCGCCGTGGTGATGATGCGCATCGCCTCCCTGCTCGTCGAGTTCGAGATCCTCCCGCCGGACAACGACATCGCGGTCAATAATGCGGTCACCCGCGTGCTCGCCGACATGCTCGATCTCCCCCAACCGGGACCGGGCATGTCCAACTACGCCGGCGCCGAGTAGCACCGGTAGTCTGTCGCCGCATGGCAGGAGCAACCGTTGGGAGCCGTCTCCGTTGTGGAGATTGCGGCACCGAGATCATCGTGGTGAAGGCCACCGACGCCGAGGTGTCGTGCTGTGGCGCGCCGATGGCGCCCCGCGAGGGATAGGCCATGGCGAACCAGCTGGGCAAGCGCTACCAGTGCCCGACCTGCGAGGCGACGGTGCTCGTCACCAAGGCCGGCGATGGCGAGGTTTCGTGCCACGGGCAGCCGATGGAGGTCGCACAGGCCAAGCCGCTGCCGTCCTCCGACTGACCCGTCCTCACCAGCGGATCGGATTGGCACGAGCATGAACATCGCGATGTTGCTCGAGATGGCCGCCGACGGCCTCGGCGACCGCGTGGCGTTCGGATCATCGACCGATGGCCTCACGTACGCGAGAGTGCGTGAGCTGGCCACGGGTGTGGGCGCGCACGTGGAGCGCTCGGGCGCGCACACGGTGGCGCTCGTCCACGAGACCACTACCCTCACACCGGTCGCGCTGTTCGGAGCCGCGTGGGGCGGCGCCGCGTACGCCCCGCTGAACTACCGGTTGCCGGATGCCGCTCGCGTCGAGCTGTTGCAACGGTTGCAACCGGCTGAAGTCGCCGACGACGCGTGGCTCGAGCTCGCGCCCCAAACCGACCGCGCCTTCCCCGACGAGCCCGAGCGTCCGGCTGTCCTGTTGTTCACGAGCGGCAGCACGGCCGAGCCGAAGGCCGCGGTCCTCAGCCACGATCAGCTCCTCGCCTACCAGCTGAACACGGTGGAGTTCGCGTCGGCGGGTGAGGACGAAGCCGCGCTCGTGGCAGTACCGCCGTTCCACATCGCGGGGGTCACGGCGATCCTGAGCTCCACGTACGCGGGTCGACGAGTCGTACCACTGCCGCACTTCTCCGCCGAGGAATGGCTGGCGACGGCCCGAGCCGAGGCCGTCACACACGCCTTCGTGGTCCCCACCATGCTCGCCCGCATCGTCATGGCCATGGAGCACGACGACGACGCGCGAGTGCCGAGCCTGCGCCACCTGGCGTACGGCGGTGCCCGCATGCCGGCGCCCGTGTTGGAACGCGCACTGCGCTTGTTCCCCGACACCGGCTTCGTGAATGCGTACGGCCTCACCGAGACGAGCAGCACCGTCTGCGTGCTCGGGCCCGAAGCTCACCGCGATGCCCTCCACGGTGACGACGTTGCGAAGGCGCGCCTGTCGTCGGTCGGCCAGCCGGTCCCGGGCATCGAGGTGCGCGTGATCGACGAACAGGGCCGCGAGGTCGCTGCTGGCACGTCAGGCGAGGTACACGTGCGCGGTGCACAGGTGTCGGGCGACTACGTGGGTGAGGGCTCACATCGCGACGGCGACGGGTGGCTCCACACCGGCGACTGCGGTCGGGTCGACGCCGACGGCTACCTCTTCATCGAAGGACGCGGTGACGACACGATCATCCGCGGTGGCGAGAACATCTCACCGGCGGAGATCGAGGATGCGTTGCTGCATCACCCCGCGGTCGCAGCTGCCGCCGTCGTCGGCCTCCCCGACGAGGAGTGGGGCGAGCGAGTCGCGGCGATGGTGTCGCTGCGCGCGAACGCGTCGGCGACGACCGACGAGCTACGCACCTTCGTGCACGATCGCATCGGTTCCCTCAAGACGCCGGAGCTGCTCGCTCTCCGCGACGAGCTCCCGCACACGGCGACCGGCAAGATCCTGCGGCGTCAGGTGAAAGCCGACCTCGAAGCGCTCTAAGTCGGGTTTAGAGACCCATGAAGCTGCCGCCGTCGCACACGACGGTCTGGCCGGTCACATAGCCACCGTCGTCGCTGGCGAGGAACACCGCCACGCCACCGATGTCGTGCTCGGGATCGCCGATGCGGCGGAGCGACGCCCGTGCCTCCACCCGCTCCTTGAGCACCGGGTTCTCTGCGAACGCGCCGGCGAGCGCAGGTGTCTCGGCAACCGGTGCGACGGCGTTCACGGTGATGCCGAACGGTCCCCACTCCTTGGAAAGGCTCTTGGTCATAGCGCGCTGCGCCGCTTTCACTGCGGAGTAGATCGGGATGTTCGCGCTCCCCTCGACACCGGATGGCGAGGTGAGCAGGATGAGCCGGCCGCGCGCACCAGCGGTGCGCAGGTGCGGGAACGCAAGCACTGCGCTGTAGAACGAGCCCCAGACTGCGGTGCCCGAGTTCTGGTCCCACACATCGAGGCCAACGTCTTCCACTCGATGGGGTGTGCCACCGCGGAACGCGTTGTGCACCATGATCTCGAGCGTGCCGTAGCGCTCGATGGTCTGCGCAACGCACGCCGTCATGTCGGCGCGACTCGTCACGTCAGTGACGATGCACGTGGCTTCGCCGCCGCGTTCGCGGATCTCCTGTACTGCCGGCTCGCCGGTCTCGGCCCGGCGCGCCGCGATCACGACGTTCGCGCCGGCCGCGGCGAAGGCGTGCGCGATGCCGAGCCCCACACCTTGGCCTGCGCCGGTGACGATCGCAGTGCGGCCTGCGAGTCGGTCGCCGCTCACGGCGCCATCCAGATGCCACCGTCGGCGCCGATTGTGGCGCCGGTCACGAAGTGCGCGGCGTCGCTCGCGAGGAATACGGCGATCGGTCCGAGATCACGCTCGGGATCGCCGACACCACCGAGGGCTGGCGGCGCGAGCGACACTTCGTCAGACGCAACCCCGATCGGGAAGTGATCGGGCGCGGGTGCGAATGCGTTCAGCGTGATGCCGTCGGGACCCCACTGACGCGCCGTCGCTTTCAGGAACACACGCTGCGCCTCGGCGACCATCGTGTACGGAGTGAGGTGCGCCGCCCCCGACATCGCCACGGTGGGAATCACGAAGAGCACGCGTCCCCCACGACCGTGCATCTGCGGGAACGCGGCCTGGAGCACGAAGAGCGTGGTGCGCATCGTGGTCTCCCACACCGCCCGAAAGTGCGCATCGTCCACGTCGACGAGGTCGAGGCGCTCAAACGCAATCTCTGGGACGGCTGCGTGCAACAGGATGTCGACCGGGCCGAGCGCGTCGGCTACCTCGTCAAAGGCGTCCTGGACGGTCTCCCGCGACGACCAATCGGCCTCCACGCCTACCGTCCGCACGTGCGCAGCGTCGAGATCGGCGACGACGGATGAAAGCCGATCGGCGGCGCCGAGCAACGCGACCCGGGCGCCTGCTCTTCCGAGCGCCATCGTGAGCCCGTGGCCGAGCGGCAGCTCGGCACCGGTGACCACCGCGATCCGACCGTTCAGCGCGTCGCTCACTGCGATGTTGCGCTCACGCAGTCGGGATACGGACGGGGAGCTCCTTGATGCCGTGGATGAAGTTGGAGCGCAGTCGGCGCGGCGGACCCGCAGGCTCGAGGTCGGGGAATCGGGTGATGAGCTCTTCGAACATCACGCGTGCTTCGAGGCGCGCCAGGCTCGCACCGAGGCAGAAGTGCGGACCACCGGCACCAAAGGCAACATGCTCGTTCGGCGTGCGGCCGACGTCGAAGCGATCCGCTTCGGGGAACGCGGCTTCGTCGCGGTTGGCCGCCACGTACCACATGACCACCTTGTCGCCTTCAGCGATCGCCTGCCCACCGAGTTGGGTGTCGGCGCGTGCCGTGCGTCGAAAGTGCATGACCGGCGTGATCCAGCGCAGCATCTCCTCGAGAGCCGATGGCAGCAGCTCGGGGTCGGCCAAGAGCCGTGCCCGCTCGTCGGGATGCTGGAACAACGTGTTCACACCACCGGTCACGAGGTTGCGGGTGGTCTCGCTGCCCGCGTTCATCAGCAGCATGAAGAACAGGTCGACGTCCATCTGGCTGAGTCGGTCGCCGTCGACTTCGGCCGCGAGCAGCACGCTCAACAGATCGGTGCCGTCGCCGCCGGCGCGTTCACTGCACAGGCGGTCGGCGTACGCGAACATCTCGGTCATCGCGGCACGTGCATCGTCGATGGTGCCGCCGAGCTCGGGGTCGTCGAGGCTCATCATCTTCTCGGTCCACGCGAACACGGTGTGGCGCTCGGCTTCGGGCACACCCACGAGCTCCGCGATCACCTGGAGCGGTAGCTCCACCGAGACCTCGGCGACGAGGTCGAACGTTCCCTTGGTCGCGGCCGCATCCAGCAGCCGACCGACGATCGCGCGGATGCGCGGCTCGAGGGTCGTGATCTGGCGGGGCGTGAAGCCCCGGTTCACCAGCTTGCGCAGCTGCGTGTGCCGGGGCGCGTCCTGGTGAAGCATGATCTCGCTCGCGCCGCTGTTGGGGCCCAGCATGTCCTTGATCATCGTGTTGGGGTTCGACCCGAAGAGCTGCGGGTGGCGCGACACCTCGAACACGAGGTCGTACCCGGTGACGGCCCAGTAGCCGGGACCGTCGGGCTCGGGGAGGAAGCAGACCGGCGCCTCGTCGCGCAGCCGACGGAACACGTCGTGTGGCGGCCCGTCGGCAAACAGCTCCAGATCGAAGAGATCGATCTCGAGGGTTTTCACGCAGAGATGCGCGGGCGTACCTCGCACGCCTCGTCGAGGTCGAGGATCATCGTGAGGCGACCGAACGCGACCCAGTTGCCGATGCAGATCGTGAGATCGAGGATCTCGGGGTCGGTGAAGTTCGTCCGCAGGCGCTCGAAGAAGGCATCGTCGATCGAGCGGTGATTGAGCGCGAAGCGCTCGGCGTACTCCACTGCCAGGCGCTCCTGCTCCGAGTACTGCGGGTGCGAGTGCGCCTCTTCGACGTGTGCGTACAACTTCTCGTCGACGCCTTGCTCCGCGAGCTCCGGGATTCGCCACCCCATGCACACCACGCACCCGTTGATCTGCGCGATGCGCATTCGGGCCGACTCACGAACGCGGGCCGGAAGTGCGCTCTGCGAATACACGGCATAGGACAGGTCGGCAACCGCCTTGCCCATCTCGGGGCGCAGCCCCCAGACCCGCACGATCTCCGGCTGATCCCCCTCGGGGATGTCGATCCGAGCCATCACGTCCCGCCTTCCACATCACTCTGTTGCCGTCATGACCTCGTGCGGAGCGTAGTGCGAGGCGGTGAGCGCAGCCGCGACGCCGTTGCACATGCTCACGTCGACGACTCCTCCGATGCCTGCGTCGAGCGCGTCGCTCGCCGCATGTGCGGCGTTGAGACCAGCAAGTGGATCAGCGGGTGCGTCGCCGACGAACACCGGTGCATCGACACCGCCGGCCGCGACGGCGAGGCCGCCCGCCACTGCCGCGTCGTCGCCGAACGCGACGCGATCGCGCCACTCGCTCGCCAAACCGTACCCGGTGATCGCGATCCAGAGGAGCCCGTCCTCCATCGCCCGACGCTCGAGATCGAGGCCCAGCTGCTCGAGTGCGCGCGGCCGTGCCGACGTGATGAGCACATCGGCGCCGTCGAGCAGGTCGGCGAGTGCCGCGAGATCGAGCGTGCGCTGTTCCTTCGCGCCGTTGAGCCGGTCCCAGAACTCCGGATCGCCACCACGCGCGCCATCGGGCCGACCCGGCAACTCCACCTTGACGACGCGTGCCCGGCGCGCACCGAGCAGCCGTGCGCACAACGGTCCCGCCCAGAGCGCGGAGAGGTCGACCACGACTGGCTCAGCG
>JANOHN010000164.1:0-3317 GCA_031406505.1 Acidimicrobiia bacterium
CAAGGCCGCGGTGCTCCACTTCACTCGTTGCCTCGCGTTGGAGGTGGCATCGCGCGGCGTGCGAGTGAATGCGATCGCACCCGACGTCACGCAGACCACGCAGGTCGACTACGAGAAGATGGTCCCGCCCGAGCTCGTCGACCGGTGGCCGATCTGGGTGCCGATCGGACGCGTCGGCGCGCCGGCCGACAACGCCGACGTGGTCCTCTTCCTCGCGTCCGATCTCTCGCGCTTCTTGACCGGCCATGTGATCCCCACCGACGGCGGGACCGTGGTCGCCGGCGGCTGGTTCCGGACCTTCGAACGCGGCCGTTGGACCAATCGACCGCGTGATCCCTAGAGCATCTGACGAGAGCGGCGAGCCCTACTCCTTGCCGTAGGTCGCGCGGAGCTCGTGCTTGAGCACCTTGCCCGACGAGTTGCGAGGGAGCGCATCGACCACTTCGAGCTGCTCGGGAACCTTGTGCCGAGTCAGCCCCTTCTCGGTCAAGAACTCCAAGAGCTCCGGAAGCGTCGGTGCCTCCTCGCCGGCGGTCAGCACGACGACCGCACACGCTCGTTCCCCAGTACGAGGATCGGGGAGCCCGATCACTGCGGCGTCTGCGATCTTCCCGTGCGTGAACAAGAGGTCTTCGACCTCTTTGGCGGAGATGTTCTCGCCGTGTCGGATGATCACGTCCTTGAGCCGACCGGTGATGCGCACGTACCCGTCCGCGTCGATCACGCCGAGGTCGCCGGTGCGGAACCACCCGTCCTCGTCGAAGGCGTCGGCGTCGAGGGATGCGTCGAGGTACCCCTTGCAGACCTGTGGGCCCTTCGCTCGCAACTCACCCTCGTCACCGATCCCGGCCTCGGAATCGTCGAGCTTCACCACGCGCAACTGCACGCCCGGCGTGGTCGGGCCTTCAGTTTCGGCGAGCTGCACGTCGGTGCTGTGAATCGTGTTCATGGTGAGGATCGGCGCCTCGGTGAGACCCCATCCCGACACGACACCGACCCCACCAAGCTCGTCCTTCACTTCGTAATGGAGCTGCGGCGGCTTCGGCGCGCCGCCGCCCGGATACGCGCGCGCGTCAGCAAACAACGGTGTGTCTGGCTGCTGGCGTTGCGCGGCGAGGTACGCCATGTGGAACGGCGTGCCGGCACCAGCCAGCGTGACGTGCTCGCGCTGGAGGAATGGGATCGTCGTCGCGGGTGCGAACGATTCGACGAACAGCCCGGTGACACCGGTGATCACCATGGTGAAGAGCCAGCCGATCCCGCCGATGTGCGTGAACGGGAACACCATCCCGGACCGATCGCCGGCGACAATCTCGAGCGCCTCGATCATTCCCACTGCCGACGCCTTCACCGTGGAGTCGGTGTGACGCGCCCCCTTCGGATCGGCGGTGGTGCCTGACGTGTAGAAGACCCACCGCACCGGCGCGTCGGCGGGTTCGAACGACGGTGGTGGCAGCGGCAACGTCGACGGGTCGCCTTCGGGAAGACTCCGATCCGCCTCGAGCACCGCCATGCCGGTCTGGTCGCGGGCGATGTCGCGCGCCTCGTCGGCGAACGGGCGGTCGCGCCACACCGACGGGACGATGAACAGCTCTGCGTTGGTCTGGTTCGTGATGAAGCGCATCTCGCGCACACCGAGGATCGGCAAGATCGGGTTCTGCACCGCACCGAGTCGCGCGAGCGCGACGACGAGTGTGGCTGACTCGAGCCAAGTCGGAAGCATCCACGACACCGGCGTGTCCGCACCGACTCCCATCGCATGAAGTCCGGCCGCGGCGCGCTCGGTCGCGTCGCGGAACTCGAGTGCGGTGAGTGAGCGTCCCTCTTCATCGACCGCGAGCTGGAGATCAGGACTCTTCTGGGCCAGATCGTCGACGAGTCCCCAAAGACCCAGTTCTTTCGTCACCAGCGCGCGTTCAGCCGCACGTGATGCCGCCGTCCATCGAGATGATCTGCCCGACCATGTAGCGACCCTCGTCGGACGCGATGAACGCGATCAGCCCGGCCTGCTCTTCCGGCTCCGCGTAGCCGATCGGCGATGTGATGCCGGCGAAGTCTTCCGCAGTCGCGCCTTCCGGGAAGCCGAACGTCGAGATCATCGGGGTGTTCATGCCCCCGGGTGCGACGGCGTTCACGCGCACGCCCCGGGATCGGTACTCCACGCCCAACGCGCGCGTGAGGTTGACCACGCCACCCTTCGACGCGCAGTACGCCGCCGAGTACGGCTGCCCCATGAGACCGGCGTTCGATGCGACGTTCACAATCACCCCACCCCCGTCGAGCATGTGGGGCAAGGTGCCTCGGCACATCAGGAATGTGCCGGTGAGGTTGACGCCGATGATCCGCGCCCAGTTCTCGGCCGTCTCCTGCTCCGAGCGCACGAAGGTGCCGACACCGGCGCAGTTCACCAGCACTTGCGGGCGCCCCAAGTCCTTGGCCACGGCCGCAATTGCCGGCTCGACCGAGCCCCAGTCGCCCACGTCGGCTGCGTACGCGCTCGCGCTCCCACCGTCGGACTCGATGGCGGCGGCTGTCTCTTTGGCCGCGCCCTCGTTGAGGTCGAGCACCGCGACCGTGGCCCCGTCGTCCGCGAGCCGCGACGCCGTAGCCCGCCCCAGACCGGACCCTGCGCCAGTGACGATCGCCACTCGATCGGTGAAGCGCGCCATGAGTGCCCCCTCGGTTCGGATGTGCGCGTGAATCTAACGGGGCGTCAGATTGACCGGCAAGGGACCGGTACAGTCCGCCGCGTGCCGGGCTTGCGCCTCACTGCCGACCTGCTGCGCGACGCGGCCATGGCTGAGCCTGAGCGGGAGGCGTACGTGCACGCGGGGAAACGCTGCACCTACGCCTGGCTCGACCGAGCCGCCGACGGGTTCGCGGCCACCCTCCTCGATCGGGGCGTGACCCGAGGCGACGTTGTCGTGCTGCTCTTGCCTTCGTCGATCAAGTTCGCGGCGTGCTATCTCGGCGCGCTGCGCATCGGCGCGATCACGTCGGCGGTGAACCTCCGCCTCGGGCCGGCCGAGCAGGCGAGCATTGTCGCCCGCACCGAGCCAAAGGTGACGGTGCTCGGCGACGGTGCGACGATCCCCGCGGGTCCTGATCCGGGCCGCGTGCTCCCTGTCACCGAGCTCAGGGAGGCGTTCGCGGCCCACCCGCCGACGCACGTCCCTCATCTCGACGCGTCCGACGCCACCTGCATCGTCTGGACCAGCGGCACCACCGGCGCGCCGAAGGGCGCCGTGTACGACCACGAGCGCCAAGCCGCGATCTCGCGCAACGTCGGGGAGCTCACGCACCCGGGCGATCGCAGG
>JANOHN010000178.1:0-3859 GCA_031406505.1 Acidimicrobiia bacterium
CGACTGGCGACGCTGGGTGCCGCGATCGGCGGCATCGTCTTCTTCTGGCGCAAGCGCCAAGAGAAGCAGGGTGGGCCGGCGACCACGCCGACAGCGAGCGACAAGCCGTAGCAACTCGATCTCCGCGCGCAGGTCCGCTCGGGCCTGCGCGCGGTCAGATCTCTTGGCCCGCGTTCGTCACGGTCTTCACGAATCGCTCGATGCGCGCGTCGAGCTCGTAGCCGACCGAGCGCCAGAACTCCACGGCGTGCTCGTGCGCGCCGTCGCCCGCGCACTCATCCGTCGCACCGTAGACGTGGTGCTTCCACGGCATGTGCGCCATTCGGTGTGGATGGGGAACAATCGGCACCTCTCGCGAGCAGGAGTGAGGATGGGATTCCCCAAGGGCGTCGGTGCGGTCGACCTGATGATCGGCTTCCCGATGCGCGATCACCACAAGGTCTACGAGTACCTGATGAAGGGCATCAAGGACACCGAGACCGAGTCGCTGGCGATGCCGGCGGGGTACATGTTCAAAGAGGTTCCTGAGGACGCCGACGAGGGCGCAGACCCGATCGAGGTCACGATCGCCGAGATGGACAAGTGCGGCGTTGACAAGGGTCTCGTCGGACTGGGCAAGCAGTCGATCGAGGCGGCCAAGCGGTATCCGGGTCGCTTCCATTTCTCGCTCGAGATCGACCCCAACGACGTGATGGGCTGCGTGCGCAAGATACGCAAGGCGAAGGACGAGCACGGCCTCACCGCGGTTACGTTCTTCCCATCGGGGTGCTTGCCGCAGGTGAACATCGACGACGCCAAGGTGTACCCGGTCTACGCGACGTGCATCGACCTCGACATCCCAATCGTCGCGAACGCGGGTATCGCGGGACCGCGGTTCCCGTCGGAGTGCCAGCACGTCATGCGCTTCGACCAGGTGTGCTTCGACTTCCCGGACCTGCGCATCGTGATGCGCCACGGCGCCGAGCCTTGGGAAGACCTCGCCGTGAAGCTGATGCTCAAGTGGCCGGGGCTGTACTACATGACGTCGGGGTTCGCCCCGAAGTACTACCCGAAGGTGGTCGTCGACTACGCGAACACGCGTGGCAGCGACAAAGTGATGTACGCGGGGTACTACCCGATGGGGCTTTCGCTCGAGCGGATCTTCAACGAGCTCCCCGACGTTCCGTTCCGCGACCATGTCTGGCCGAAGTTCCTACGCGAGAACGCGCTCGAAGTGTTCAAGATCCCTGCATGAGCACTACGACCGACAACCGCTACGTGCTGATCTCCGCCGACACCCACGCGGGTGGGTCGATGGACCAGTACACGGAGTACCTCGATCCAGCGTTCCGCGACGAGTTCGACGCGTGGCGCAATCGCTACAAGAACCCGTTCAAGGATCTCCACGGCCACCTCCGCACCCGCAACTGGGACAACGACCGTCGGTTTAGCGAGCTCGAAGCCGACGGAGTGGTCGGTGAGGTCATCTTCCCGAACACCGTTCCGCCGTTCTTCCCCACCGGAGCCGTGGTCGCACGCCCACCGACGAGCGAGGAGTTCCCGCGGCGCCTCGCTGGCATCCGCGCGCACAACCGCTGGCTTGCCGACTTCTGCTCGGTCGCACCCGAGCGGCGTGCCGGCGTGGCGCAGATCTTCCTCAACGACGTGGACGAAGCCATCAAGGACGTGCAGTTCGCCAAGGAGCACGGACTCCGCGGTGGCGTGCTGCTCCCCGGGCGTCCCGACGACACCGACCTGCTCCCGATGTGGGACCCGTACTACGACCCGCTCTGGAGCGCATGCGTCGACCTCGAGGTGCCGATCACGCACCACTCAGGGCAAGGCGCGCCCGACTACGGCAAGTACTCAGTGGCGTGGACGATGTGGATCGTCGAGACGTCGTGGTTCTCGCACCGGCCGCTGCACCACCTCATCATGGGCGGCGTGTTCGAGCGGCACCCGAACCTCACGTTCATCATGACGGAGCAGGGCTGCGCGTGGATCCCCGGCGTGCTCAAGATGCTCGACGGCTTTCACAAGCAGATGGCGTCGGGACGCATCGGCGAGATCAAGTACGACGACGATGCCATCCTGTCGATGAAACCGAGTGAATACTTCGCCCGCAACTGCCACGTGGGTGTGAGCTTCCCGAACCCGACCGAAGCTGAGGCGATGAAGACGGTGGGCTTGGATCGCGTGATGTGGGGCAGCGACTACCCGCACCACGAGAGCACGTACCCGTACACGACCGAGGGACTGCGCCAGGCGTTCGCAGGTTGGGACGAAGCCGATGTGCGCCGCGTCGTCACCGACAACGCTGCTGCCGTCTACGGATTCGACGTCGACGTGCTCACACCGATCGCAGCCAAGGTGGGCCCGACGATTGCCGAGGTCAAAGTGCCGCTCGACGAGGCACCGAAGGATTCAGGAAGTCCCGCATTCGCGGCGACGGCGTCAAGGTAGGAGATCAGCGTGGGAATCGAAGACAAGGTCCGAGCGACGGTGACGAGCTACCTGGCGACATTCAGCGCGGGTGATCGTGAGGGGTGGCTCGACCTGTTCGCGCCCGACGCCACGGTCGAAGACCCGGTCGGCACCGATGTGCGCACGGGGCGCGAATCGATCGGCGAATTCTGGGACATCAGCCACTCGATGACGGAGCGCATCACCCTGGAGATGGTGCAAGGCCCGGGGATCTGCGGCAACCAGGCCGCGTTCGCGATGGAGGCCCACGCGGAGGTCGGCGACTCGAAGTTCATCGCGCCGACGATCGACGTGATGACGTTCGACGACGACGGCCGCATCACCACCATGCGCGCCTTTTGGGGCGCAGGAGACGCACACCCCGCCTGAAGACCTTCGTCGGACCTTCAGTTCCGCCCGAGACCGCAGGCAGGATGCTCACCTCGGCACCGTCGGGCACCGGAGCCGTGAGCCCGCCCATCACTCGTGTGTCCTCATCACCTACGTACACGTGCACGTGGCGGCGGATCGCGCCTTGCTCGTCGAGCACACGGTCGATGACGCCAGGACACTGTGCCGCCAACTGCTCCAGTACGGCACTCACGGTCGCGTTGTCGGCGGCGTCGAGCGTGATCACCGCTTGCCCGTCGCTGAACTGACGGAGCGCGGCGGGGATGCGAACGGTGACGACTCCCACGCGGGCTTGGGTCAGGCGACCGAAGCGGCGCGCACGCACAGCACGGCCGGCAGGTGCTCGACGAGCAGCTCCCACGACTCGCCCTCGTCGTCCGATCCGTACACCTGGCCGGTACGGGTCCCGAAGTAGAGCCCGAGCGGGTCGGCGTCATCGCGACAGAAAGCATCGCGCAGGATCGTGAAGTGGGCACCTTCTTGTGGCAGCCCCGTACCGAGTGGCGCCCACGAAGCACCCGCGTCCTGGGTCCGCCACACCAAGCACTTGGCGTTCGGCACGCAGCGGTACTCGGGATCGAGCGGGATCGCGTAGGCGGTGTCCGCGACTCGTGGATGGGTGACCATCGGGAACCCGAAGTCGGACGGCACGTCGTTGGCGATGTTGTTCCAGGTGTCACCCCGATCGTCGGAGCGAAACAGCCCACCATGGTTCTGCATGAACAGCCGATCCGGGTCGTGGCCATCGCGCGACACCTTGTGCACGCACTGCCCGAACTCGGGGGAGGACGTCGGGTCATCGCCCAACGGCACGCCGACGTTGCGAGCCGTCCACGTCTCCCCGCCGTCATCGCTGCGGTACACCCCGCCCGCGCTGATCGCGACCAGCAGCCGCTCGGGGTCGCGTGGGTCGACGAGGATCGTGTGCAAGCCGAGACCACCGAAGCCGGGTTGCCACTGCGCGCGGTGTGGATGATCCCAGAGGCTCTGCACCAAGGACCAGGTG
>JANOHN010000245.1:0-6816 GCA_031406505.1 Acidimicrobiia bacterium
GAGGTCGAGCAGCTGCCCGACGTCATCGCGCCGAGCGCGTACGGCGTCTGCAGCAGCGGATCGACGGGACTGCCGAAGGTGATCCTCAGCAATCTCCCGGGCGTGTACGACGCGGCGTTCAGTGCACCGCTCGCCGAGGAATGGGGGCGGACGATCCCGCGCCCCCAGCACGTGCTCGTCCTCGGCCCCATGTACCACGTCAACGGCTTTCACGGCCTCTACTGCTTGCTCGCCGGCGACGTCGTCGTGGTGATGGAGAAGTTCGACGCGGCGAGCGCGGTGGACATCATCGAGCGCCACCGGATCTCGACGTTCAATTGCACGCCCACGATGCTCAAGCGCATCGCGGACCTCCCCGGCATCGAGGAACGCGATCTGTCCAGCATCGAGTGGATCACGCAGGGAGCCGCACCGATGCCGCCGTACCTCGTCCACCGCTGGGTGGACCTGATCGGGCCCGAGCGACTGCACATGGGCTACGGCATGAGCGAGGGTGTCGGGCGTACGGCAATCCGCGCCGACGAGTGGTTGGAACGCCAGGGAAGCGTCGGGCGCCCAACGCGCCGTACCGAGGTGCGCATCCTCGACGCCGAACAGCAGGACCTCCCCCCGGGGGAGATCGGGGAGATCTACCTCCGGTCCGCCGGCACCGGCGGGTCCACCTTCATCGGCTCGGCACCGCTGCCCACGACCTCGGACGGCTTCGCCTCGGTGGGCGACATGGGGTACCTCGACCAGGACGGCTTCCTGTACCTGGTGGACCGACGGGTCGACATGATCATCAGCGGTGGCGCGAACATCTTCCCGGCCGAGGTCGAGACCGCGCTCATCGAGCACCCGAAGGTCGCGGACGTCGTCGTAGTCGGCCTGAAGGACGACGAGTGGGGGCGGCGGGTGCACGCGATCATCAAGCCCGCCGTGCCGAACGACCCGCCATCGTTCGAGGAGATCCGCGCCTACGCCAAGGCGCGCGTGCATCCGTTCAAGGTCCCCAAGTCCATCGAGATCGTGGACGAGATCCCGCGGAGCGCGGCAACGAAGGTGAATCGCGGTGCGCTCGTAGAGGCGCGGGGCGGATGACCACCACGCGCCGACGCCGGCGCCGGCGCGTCTAGATCGAGATCCCGACCAGCTTCGTCTCGAGATACTCGAGCATGCCGTCGCGCGCGCCTTCGACGCCGAGGCCGCTCCCCTTCACGCCACCGAACGGTGCCGCCGCCGAGGTGGGATTGATGTCGTTCACACCAACCATGCCGAACTTCAGCTGTTCGAACACCCGGAACGCGCGCGACAAGTTGTTGGTGTAGACGTAGCTGGCAAGGCCGTACTCGGTGTCGTTGGCCATCGCGATCACCTCGTCGTCGGTGTCGTAGACGATCACCGGGGCGATCGGGCCGAATGTCTCCTCGCGGTAGATCGCCATGTCTGGCGTGACGTCAGCGAGGAGCGTCGGGGCGTAGAAGCACCCGCGGTCCAGACCGTCGTCGGTGAGCCGCCTACCCCCGGTGATGACCCGGGCACCCTTGTCGACGGCGTCGGCCACCTGGCGTTCCATCTTCTCGAGCGCGGCGGCATCGATGAGCGGGCCTACCGTGACGCCGTCAACGGTGCCGAGACCCGCCTTGAGCCCCTCGAACCGCTGCTGGAGCGTGGACGTGAAGGCGTCGGCGATCCCGCGCTGGACGAAGAGCCGGTTGGGGCAGATGCACGCCTGTCCGGTGTTGAGGAACTTCACCGCCGCCGCGCCCTTCGCGGCGTGGACCGGGTCGGCGTCGTCGAGCACGATGAACGGCGCATGGCCACCGAGCTCCATGCTGACCCGCTTCACGTGCTGGGCGGCCTGGGCGCCGATCAGCTTCCCCACCTCGGTCGAGCCCGTGAAGGCGATCTTGCGCACCTTCGGGTTCTCGACGAGCTCGCCACCGACGGTCTGCGGGTCCGACGTGGGCAAGAGGTTCACCACGCCGGCTGGGATGCCGGCGTCCTCGAAGACCTTGAACGTCTCGATCGCGCACAGCGGCGTCTGCTCGGCCGGCTTCAGGACGACCGTGCAGCCGGCGGCCAAGGCCGGAGCGATCTTCCGGGTGAGCATCGAGATCGGGTAGTTCCACGGTGTGATCGCGCCGACCACGCCGACCGGCTGGCGCAAGACCAGGAACCGCTGATCGGCCCGGGCTGATGGGATCGTCTCGCCGTAGTTGCGCTTCGCTTCCTCCGCGAACCACAGCAGGAAGTCGGCTGCGTAGCCGACCTCGTTGCGGGCCATGCGAATCGGCTTGCCTTGCTCCTCCGTCATGAGCTTGGCCAGCGCCTCACGGCGCTCGAGCATCAGGTGATACGCCTGGTAGAGGAACGACGAGCGCTCGTACGCCGTCCGCGCCGCCCACTCGTCGAACGCGCCGTGCGCGGCATCGATCGCGGCGCGCGCGTCCTCGACCCCGGCATCGGAAACGCTGTCGATGACGTCGCCCGTCGCGGGGTTCTGTGACTCGAACGTGTGCCCGGTGGCCGCGGGCCGCCACTCGCCGTTGATGTAGAGCATCCAGACTCCTAGCGGTTGGGGCGCTCAGCGCGCGGCTGGAAGTAGTACAGGGTCAGATCGGGTGTGACGTCGTCGAAGACGATCTCCACCGGCATACCGATGACGACGGCCGCGGGGTCGCAGCCCACGACGTTGCTGATCATCCGAGGCCCCTCGTCCATCGTGACATGAGCGATCGCATAGGGCGCATCGGCCTGGTACGCGGGCGTTGGTGCCCGGTGAACGACCGTGTATGTATAGACCTCGCCGGTGCCGGCGATCGGCGTCCATGTGTACTTGGGCGAGCCGCACGGGCACAGCTCGCTCGGGATGAACCGAAGCTCGCCACACTCGTCGCACCGTTGGAGGTCGACGCGGTGCTGCTTGATCGCCGACCAGAACGGCTCATGGAGCGGCGTGATCTCCGGCACGAACTTCTCGTACATCGAGGTCACACCCGCCCCAGCACCGCGCCGTACTGCACCTGCGACACTCCACCAACGCCGTGCGCGTACGCGAGCGACGCGTCCTCGACCTGGCGCGGGCCAGCCTCGTGACGGAGTTGGCGGATCAGCTCGATGACGGTGAACACGCCGCAGCTGCCGGCATGGCTGTTGGAGAGGAAGCCGCCGTCGGTGTTCACGGGCAGGCGTCCGCCGATGCGCGTCGCCTGGCCCTCGACGAACGAACCGCCCTCGCCCGTGGCGCAGAAGCCTGCGGCCTCGAGCTCCACGATGGCGTTGATCGTGAAGTGGTCGGAGATGCCGGCCACATCGATGTCGTCCCTGCTGACATCGGCGATGCCAAACGCGGTATCGGCGGCGATGCGCCCGCCGTCGAAGCGGGCGAGGCTCGGCGCCGTGCACGGGTCGAGGTAGCTGTGCCCCTCGCCCCAACCGAGAAGTACGACGGGGTGGTGGGCGCCCTGGGCGCCGGCGTCGGCGGCTCGGGTCATCACGATGCACCCAGCGCCCTGGTTGACGAGGCAGCAGTCGAACATCTTCAAGGGGTCGGCGATGGGTCGCGACTGCATCACGTCGTCGATGGCGATCTCGCCGCGCTTGCCGTTGACCGACAGCGGGTTGAGCGTGGCGCCGTACCGCTGCGCGACGGCGATCTCGGCCAGTTGCTCTTCGGTCGTGCCGTACTCGTGCATGTGGCGACGGGCCACGACGGCGTAGTCGGCGACGCGCGTCGTACCCCATACATACTCGTACGGGCTCCCCAACTGGGCCATGCGCGCGATGGCGGCGTTGCGATCGTGTGAGCTCGAACCGGCGGCCTGCCCGGCAGCAACGGTGGGGATCACGACGACCGACGCCATCCCATGGGCGATGGCCAGCGCGGCGAGCCCGATCCCTGCCGATTGCCCGGACGCGCCAATGCTCGTGATCGCGTGAAAGCGCAACGGGTGGCCGACGAGGTCGGCCACCGCCCCCCCGGGCAGCGCGGACCGAAGGCCGACACCCGCGGGCGCGTCGCCGATGATGCCGTCGACATCGGCCAATGTCAGGCCGGCGTCGGCGAGCGCCTCCCCCACGACCTCCCAGTACACGTCGGCCGGATCGCGGTCGCTGAGGTCGCCTTGCTGGGTCATTGCGATGCCCGCGAATGCCGCGTCCGAGAGCTGGGGCATGCCCTCGACGCTACAATTCTTTGAAGTTTTGTTACCAATCGCCGTCGGGAGTGGCCGTTGAACCTGGAGCTCACCGACGAGCAGGCGTTCTTCCGCGACACCGCGCGGCGGTTCCTCGAGAGCGAGGTGCCACTGACGACAGTGCGCGAGCTGTACGACACCGTCGACGGCTTCGATCGCGCCTGGTGGGGGAAAGCCGCGGAATTGGGCTTCACGTCGCTGTTCGTGCCGGAGTCCATCGGTGGCGGCAGCCTCTCCGGCAACCCGACGCAGGACGCGGTGATCGTGGCCGAGGAGATGGGCCGGCTCGTGTCGCCCGGGCCATTCCTGCCCGTGAACGTCGTTGCCGCCGGGTTGGCGTGGCACGGGACTGACGCCCAACGCGCGGAGATCCTCCCCGGTCTGCTGTCGGGGGAGGCGCTCGCGGCGTGGGCGCACACTGAGCCGGGTGGACACTGGCGTCCCGAGCAGCTGACGACGGCGGCCACGATCGAGGGTGACGAGGTCGTGCTCCACGGCGAGAAGGCCTACGTCGAGGCGGTCGGCGTGGCCGACCACCTCCTCGTGACCGCCCGCAGCGGCGACGGGGTCAGCCAGGTGCTGGTGCCCGCCGGGACACCCGGGATGGCCATCGTGCGCGGGCGCAGCATCGACATGACGCGGCGCTTCGGGCGCGTCACCTTCTCCGGAGCGCGGCTGCCGGTGAGCGCGATCGTCGGCGAGCCAGGGAACGCGACGGCCGCGATCGAGCGGCAGCTTCAGCTCGCGCTCGCGCTCCAGTGCGCCGAGACGGTGGGTGGCGCCGACCGAGCGCTGGAGTTCACAATCGAATACGGCCACGATCGCATCGCCTTCGGCCGCCCGATCGTCTCGTTCCAGGCCTTGAAGCATCGCGTCGCGGACATGACGGTGCAGCTCGAAGGCTCGAAGGCGGTCTCCGACGACTTGGCCGCGGCAGTCGACGAGCAACGGGATGACGCCGTCGTCTTGGCGTCGGTCGCCAAGGCCTACGTTGGCGAGCACTGCCTCGACATCATCGACGATTGCGTCCAGATCACCGGAGGAATGGGCGTGACCTGGGAGCACGACCTCCACTTGTACAGCCGGCGCGCCCTCATCGACCGCGCCACCTACGGCACGCCGGAAGAGCACAAGCAGCGCATCGTCGGGCGCATCGCCCCCACCCGAGATGCGGTTGCCTGAGATGGGCGACCACGACACACTCGAATCCCTCGACGCGTTCGAAGCCCGGGCCCGGGCCTGGATCGCCGCCACGCTGCCATCGCTCGACGACGAGCCGGTCGAAAGTCGCGAGCTCCAGCGCTTGCTGTTCGACCATGGCTTCGCCGGCATCGCGTTCCCGAAGGAGTACGGGGGCGGTGGTTGCACGCTGCAACACCAGAAGGTCTTCTTCGAGGCGGCCGCCGCGCTCTGCCGCCAGGTGCCGACGACGAACCACGTGTCCATCGGGATGCTCGCCCCGACGATCCTTGACCACGGCTCGCACGAGGCAAAGCTGCGATTCCTGCCGCCGCTCCTGCGAGGCGACGAGGTGTGGATCCAGCTCCTCTCGGAGCCACGCGGCGGTTCCGACATGGCTGGTGCGATCACCAGTCTCAAGGGCGACGGCGACACGTACCTCCTGACCGGGGCGAAGATGTGGAGCACCGGCGCTCATCTCGCCGACTACGGGCTCTGCCTGTGCCGTTCGGACTGGGACGTGCCGAAGCACCAGGGCCTGTCAATGATCGCGGTGCCGCTCCGGAACACGGTTGGCGTCACGATCGAGCACATCCGCGCCGCCGACGGGACGCGGGCCAGCTTCTGCCAGGAGTTCTTCGACGACGTGCGCGTGCCGCGCAGCAACCTCATCGGCGAGGAGAACCAAGGGTGGGCGGTTGCGCAAGCGCTCCTCGTGCACGAGCGCAACGCCGTCGCCAACATCGGGTACGGCTATCTCACCGGCAACGCCAGGCCGGCGTCGATCACGCCTGATCTCTCGGTGCCCGATCTCGTTGCCACCGCCAGCCACCGGGGCATCGACGGCGTGCTCGCCGGGCCCCTCGCCGACGCGTACATTGCCTCCGTCGTGGGGCCGCTGCTGAGCGCCCGGATCTCGGCGGGCATCCGGCTCGGTACCCACAAGGGTCCGTGGGGATCCCTGTCGAAGTTGCACGGCGCCGTGTCGGCGGTCGAGACGGCACGCACGACGCTCGCCGTCGGCGGCCCCGATGGCGTCGTGTGGGACGGCGACGAGGTGCGCCTCGACAACGCCGGCACGAGGTGGCTGGGCATCCGAGGGAACACGCTGGCGGGCGGCTCGAACGAGATGCAGCGCAACATCATCACCGAACGTCTCCTCGGCCTCCCGCGCGAGCCGTCCTCCGACCGCGAGCTGCCGTTCAGCGAGGTGCTCCGACGGGCCACCGCCCGCTGACCGCCCCGAAGGCCCCTATAGAGAGGGTTGGCAGCTCCACTCGAGCGGATGCCTCCACGAAGGGTGCGGTTGTGTGGAGGCCCCGCTTCGTGGATACTCCTGGTTGCTCCGTGGATAACCCGCGTGACTGCGGGGGCACGGACATGAGCGAGTTCAAATTGGGGGGTCGAGCGTGCGGTCTGGTTCTGGTTTCTTGCGCAAGTTTTCGTTGGTGGCTGTCTT
>JANOHN010000261.1:0-3434 GCA_031406505.1 Acidimicrobiia bacterium
CCCGTCGGGCGGCCCATGAACGTGCGCTGGAACACCCACAGCAGGTACACCGCCGCGAGCACCACTCCGATGGACGCGACGATCGCGTACGGCTTCTCCACGATGAACGTGCCGATGAGCGCGAGGAACTCGCCGATGAAGCCCGAGAAGCCGGGCAACCCGATCGACGCGAACGCGGCCGCGCAGAACAAGCCGCCGAGCACCGGCATCACCTTCCACAGACCGCGGTACGCCGACACCTCGTACGTGTGGCGGCGGTCGTAGAGCATCCCGAGGAGCAGGAACAGCGCGCCGGTGGTGAGGCCGTGGCTGATCATCGTGAAGACGCCACCGTCGAGGCCCTGGGTGGTGAGGGCGAACACGCCCAGGACGGCGAAGCCCATGTGCGCGACCGACGAGTACGCCACGATGCGCTTCACGTTCGGCTGCATCGCCGCGACGATCGCCCCGTAGATGATCCCGATCGTCGCGAGCACGAGCAGCACGGGCGCGAAGTCGACCGATGGTTGCGGGAACAGCGGGAGCGAGAAGCGCAAGAACCCGTAGATGCCCATCTTCAGCAGCACGCCGGCGAGGATGACCGAGCCCGCGGTCGGCGCCTCGGTGTGCGCGTCGGGCAGCCACGTGTGCAACGGGAAGAGCGGCACCTTCACGGCGAACGCGGCGAAGAACGCGAAGAACAGCGCCTTGGCCGCGCCCGGATCGAGCCCGGCGGGCGCCCATCTCGTGAGCACGCCGAGGTCGAACGTGAGCACGCCGGTGGCATCCGAGTGGAGGAACGCGAGCACGAGGAGCCCCACCAGCAGGAACGCGGAGCCCGCCATCGTGAAGATGAAGAACTTCAGTGCGGCGTACGTACGGCGACCGTGACCCCAGCCGAGGATGAGGAAGTACATCGGCACGAGCACGAACTCGAAGAACACGAAGAACACGATGAGGTCGAGCGAGAGGAACACGCCCATGAGCGCCGCTTCAAGGGCGAGCATCCAGGCGAAGAAGGCCTTCGTGCGCTCCGTGATCGACGCCGAGGCGAGCAACGCGATCGGGAACAGCAACGCGTTCAGCACGATCATGAAGAGGCTGATGCCGTCGACGCCGACCTTGTAGCGAACACCGAGGTCGCCGATCCAGCGCTCGCTCTCCACGAACTGGTAGCCGGCCCGGCTCTCGAAGTTGCCCAGCAGCCAGATCGCCAGCGCAAGCGTGGCGATCGAGAACAGGTAGCCCGCGATCCGGACGTACTCGGGGCGCCGGTTCGGGAGCACCGCCACCACGACCGCGCCGAGGATCGGCGTGACGATCAGCGCGCTGAGGATCGGGAAGTCAGCCACGTCAGCGGCCCGCGTAGAGGAGGAAGAAGAGGAGCAGGCCGACAGCCCCGATCACGATCCACAGCGCGTAGCTGCGTACGAGCCCGCTCTGCACCCGCCGCAGCCCGAGCGCACCGCGCTGCACGAGCGCGCCCACGCCGTTGACCGCACCGTCGACACCGCGCGCGTCGAACGTGTCGCTCAACCACGTGCCGACCCGCTTCAGCGGACCACCGACCAGCCGGCTGACGCGGTCGTCGAAGTAATACGCGTTCCCGAACACGCGACCGAGGGCGCCGAGGCGCGCGACCGCGGGGTCCTGGTCGGGCGCCTCGAGCCCGCGTCGGTAGAGCTTCACGGCTAGCCCGATGCCGATGAGCGCGACGAGGACCGACGCGCCCGCGAGCGCGAGTCCCTTCGTGAAGCTCGGCGAGTGGATCTCGGGCACGTCGGAGAACACTGGGTGGAGCCACTCGACGAGGAACTCGAGTCCATGCAATGGGATGCTCAGGAATCCCCCGACCATCGCCAGTCCGGCGAGCACGAAGACGGGCATCGTCATCGTGGGCGGTGCCTCGTGGGGAGGGTGCCCCTCGGAGACCTTGACGGCACGCACTGGCTGGCCGAACGCGACGGTGGGTTCTTCCGGATCCCACTCCTCCTCTACGGCGTCGCTCGCTGCGTCCGTGGATACCCCGTCCGCGGCCGCTTGCTCCGCATCGTCACTCCCGCCCGAGACAACTGGAACTTGTATCCAGCGCTCGTTGCCGAAGAACACGAGGAAGATGAGGCGCGTCATGTAGAAGCCGGTGAGCAGCGCGGCGAGCACACCGAACGCCCACACGCCGTACTCGTCGACGAGGAACGCCTTCGTCAGGATCTCGTCCTTCGACCAGAAGCCGGAGAACGGCGGGACACCGGCGATCGCGAGCCACGCAATCACCATCGACGCCGACGTGATCGGGAGCAGCTTGCGGAACCCACCCATGATCCGCATGTCCTGGTTGTTGCCGTTGCCGTGGATCACCGAGCCGGCGCCGAGAAACAGCGTCGCCTTGAAGAACGCGTGGGTGACCACATGGAAGATGGCCGCGGCGTACGCGCCCACGCCGAGCGCGAGGAACATGAAGCCGATCTGGCTGATCGTGGAGTACGCAAGCACGCGCTTGATGTCGGGCTGCACGAGCGCGACGGTCGCCGCAAGCAACGCAGTGCCCGCGCCGACCCACGCGACAACGGTCATGGCGTCGCTGCTCGCCTCGAAGTACGGGTGAGCTCTCGCGATGATGAACACGCCCGCAGTCACCATGGTCGCCGCGTGGATGAGCGCCGACACCGGCGTGGGGCCCTCCATCGCGTCGGGCAGCCAGAAGTGCAGCGGGAACTGCGCGCTCTTCCCCACCGCGCCCAGCAACAGGAGCAGCGCGATGACCGTGGCTGTACCGCTCGCCAATCCGCTCGCCGCGCCGAGCGCGGAGTAGTCGAGACTGCCCACCTTCGAGAAGATCAGGAACATCGCGATCATGAAGCCGAGGTCGCCGATGCGCGTAGTGATGAACGCCTTCTTGCCGGCCAACGCCGCGCCACGCCGCTCGAACCAGAAGGAGATGAGGAGGTAGGAGCACAGCCCGACGCCTTCCCAACCGAGGAAGGTGACAAGAAAACTCGAACCGAGCACGAGGATCAGCATCGAGGCGCAGAACAGGTTCATGTACGCGAAGAAGCGCGAGAAGCGTTCGTCGCCGTGCATGTAACCGACCGCGAACACATGGATCAGCGTGCCGACACCGGTCACGAAGAGGATGAACGTGACCGAGAGCGGGTCGACGAGGAAACCCATGTCCACGTGCAGGCCACCCGACGGCAGCCAGGTGAAGACCGTGCTTATGTGCGCGCGCTCGGGCGCGGGCAGGTCGTGCAGCGAGAAGAACATGACGACCGACCACACGAAGGCGAGGGCCATGGTGGCGCACGCCAGCCACCCGGCTTTCGGCTCGCCGATGCGCTTGCCCGCGAGCATCAGCACCGCCGCGCCGATGAGCGGCAACAGCGGCACGAGCCAGACGAGGTCGAGCAGGTCGCGTGCCACTATTTCCGCTCTCGGCGCTGTGCGCCGGGCCGCTC
>JANOHN010000262.1:0-3369 GCA_031406505.1 Acidimicrobiia bacterium
CGACAACCCGGCCAGCAGCTTCGAGGCGCTCGAGGCGATCGGTACGCCCGAAGCCGATCAGATGCGCGAGGGCGACGTGCGTTCCTGGGTTGCGTGCGTGGCTGCGCTCGATCCAACCGACATCGCGACGATCGTCTTCACGCCAGGGACGAGTGGCGATCCGAAGGGTGTCCTGCTGACGCACGCCAACCTCGTGGCCGCGGCAAACGCGGGCGTCGACGCGTTGGGCTTGCGCTCCAGTGACGAGATCGTCTCGTCGTTGCCCTTGTGCGAGATCTCGGAACGCACGCTCGTCGGCGCGCAAGCGGTGCGAGCCGGTGCCACCGTCAACTTCGGCGAGGGTGGCGATGCGCTGGTCAACGACTTGTGCGAAGTGCAACCCACCATCGTGTTGGGGACGCCCCGACTCTGGCAGCGCCTCCGCGGGACGGTCGAGAGCGGGTTGCGCATCGCCGGGAGGGTGAAGCGGGCCGCGACGAGCGTGGCGCGCGGCGACGGCCGAGCACCGCGCGGCCCGGTCTCAAGGCTGCTCGTGATCCGCCCGCTTCGAAAACGCCTGGGGCTCGGGAGGGTGCGCGTGGCGCTGAGCGTGGGCGATTCGTCACCAGCCGAGCTCGCGACGTGGTGGCAGTCGGTCGGGGTCCCGTTGCAAGCCACGTACGCACTCTGCGAGACGGCGGGTGTGGCGACCGTCGGTCGGTCGGGCGATGCCGGGACTGCGTCGGCCGGCCACGCAGTTCCTGGCGTTGAAGTGCGGATAGACGGCACGGGCGCGGCCGGCGAGATCCTCGTGCGGGGGCCCGTGGTGTCCGCCGGTTACGTCGACACGGTCACCGCGCCAACCGCGACTCGCGACGCAGAGGGCTGGTTGCACACCGGCGACACCGGCACGCTTGGTGTTGACGGCGAGCTCGTGATCAGTGGGCGCGCCTGCGATCGACTGACGACCTCCGGTGGGCAGAGCATCGACCCGAACGTGGTGGAAGCTCGCCTGGCCGCGTCGCGGTATGTACGGATGGCAGTGGTGGTCGGTGCCGGTCGTCCGCATCTCGGTGCGCTGATCGCGATCGACGCCGAAGTCGTCGGTGATTGGGCGGCACAGCACGGTGTCCCCTTCACCACGTACCGCACCCTCGCTGAACGTCCCGAGGTGCGTGAGCTGCTCGGCGCGCTGGTCGACGAGACGAACGCAGAGCTCGACGAAGCCCACCGGATCCGTTGCTTCGCGTTGCTTCCGCACGACCTCGACGTGGAAGGCGGCACGCTCACTCCTACGTTCAAGGTGCGTCGCGCGCCAACAACCACGCGATACGCCGAGATCGTCGACGAGATGTACACATCGCCTCAGGGGGGACCGTCGTCATGACCAAGTTCTTCCAGCTGTTGGCGTCCGGTCTGGCGCTCGGCGCCATCTATGCACTGGTGTGCCTTGGCTTCGTCGTGATCTACCGCGCGACGGGCGTCATCAACTTCGCCCAAGCCGGACTCGTGGTGCTCGGCGCGTTCATGGTGTACAACGCGACGTTCACGTGGGGCCTGAGCTTCTGGGTAGCCCTCCTCGTCGGAATGCTGTTCGGCGCGGTGCTCGGGATCATCATCGAGCGACTGGTGCTTCGCCAGATGATCGGTCAACCGCTCCATGCGATCCTGCTCGTCACCGTCGGGGTGCTGCTTCTCGTCGAGCCGATCGTCACGACGATCTGGCGGAGTCCGCAGCCGAGCATCGACACGCCGTTCGGGCTCGACAAGCTGGAGATCGGCAACGTACGAATCCTCCAGATCAGCATCGCCGCGATCGTGATCGGCGCGATCGTGCTGGCGGCATTCTTCTTGTTCTTCCGCTACACGAAGTACGGCGTTGCGATGCGCGCCACCGCGGTCGACCAGGAAGCCGCGTTGATGCAAGGCATCAACGTCAACGGGATCATCGCGCTCTCGTGGGCCATTGCCGGTGTGGTGGCCGTGCTCGGTGGCGCGATGTTGGGTGCCAACGCCGGGCCCAAGACCGGTTTGGGTGTGGGGATCGGGATCATCGCCTTGAAGGCGCTGCCCGCGATGGTGCTCGGAGGTCTCGACTCTCCAGGCGGCGCGGTTGTTGGCGGGCTGGTGATCGGCGTTGCCGAAGTGTTGGCGGGTGGCTACTACGCCGACCTCGCGCCCGCGTGGCTCAAGCCCGGCTTCCATCAGGTGCTGCCCTGGATCGTGATGCTCGTGGTGCTGCTCGTTCGGCCGTACGGCCTGTTCGGAACCCAGAAGGTTCAGCGCCTATGAGGCGAGGAATCGCGACGCAGGTACCCTGCGGCGCCCGAGCCGGGGCCCGAGCGGCCCGGCGCGTAGCGCCGAGAGCGGGGCGTAGATGACCCGAGCACGCGGGATGCTGCGCAACTATGCGCAAGACGTCCGTCTTGTGCGATCGCCGTCCGGACTGCTGTCCCTGGCGGCACTCGTCGCGCTCTTCCTGTGGCTGCCGCTGTTCGTCAACGACTCGTGGGCCAGCATCTTCGTGGTCGCCGGCTACTCGGCGATCGCGGCCCTCGGGCTGAACCTCCTCACGGGCTACACCGGGCTCCCGTCGCTCGGCACCGCGGGGTTCATCGCGCTTGGCGCGTTCACGGCCAGCTACTTCGGCCGCACGGCAGAGTCGCTTCCGGAAGGCGGGCTCGGTTGGCCGTTCTGGCAGTACGCACTGGTTGCCCTCGCGCTGGGTGCCGCAGTGGGCTTCATCGTGGGGCTCCCCGCCCTGCGCTTGCGCGGCGTCTACCTCAGCATCGCCACGCTCGCCCTCGTGTTCGTCACCTTGTACGTGCTCAAGAGCTGGGAAGTGCTGTCGGGGGGGAACTCGGGCGCGTCGATGCCCATCGAAGTGAAGCTCTTCGGTTTGAACTTCGCGGATCTCGGCGGCGACGACGACATCTTCCTCGGCGACCTTCCATTCCGGGAGGGAACCGAGCTCTTCAGCCGCAATCACAGCCTGATGTATCTCGTGTGGGCAGTCGTGGGTGTGGTCGGGCTGCTCTGTCGCAACATCGTTCGATCACGGCCCGGGCGAGCGTTGCAAGCGGTTCGGGACCGTGATGTGGCGGCAGCAGTGGTGGGCGTCAGCCTCTTTCGAGCCAAGGTTGGTGCGTTCGTGATCTCGAGCGCACTCGCCACGCTCGCGGGTGTGTTCTACGGGCTCTACATCCAGTACGCGGTGGCCGACGAAGCCTCGTTCGGGCTCCCGTTGTCGATCCAGTTCCTCGCCATCATCGTGGTGGGCGGCATCGGCACGACGTACGGCCCGATCCTCGGCGCCCTGCTCATCGCGACGATCCCCAAGTTCATTGGCTTCCTCTCCGACCTCCCGTTGATCAAAGAGATCTTCACCGA
>JANOHN010000279.1:0-2127 GCA_031406505.1 Acidimicrobiia bacterium
TACTTCGAGCGGGGCCAGAAGAAGCCGCGAAGCCCGTCCTTGGGCCGACGAGGCACCACGTGCACGTGGAGGTGGGGGACCGACTGGCTCACGATGTTGTTCTCCGCGACAAACGTGCCCTGCGCGTCCATCCCGTCCTGCACCGCAGCCGCGACGCGCTGCACCTCGAGGAAGTAGGGCTCGACGAGCTCTGCCGACAGGTCGCGCAGCGTCTCCGCGTGCACGCGCGGGACCACGAGGGTGTGTCCGGGAAAGATCGGGCGGTGATCGAGGAACGCCGCCGTGTGCTCGGTCTCGGCCACGACGGTGGCAGGAACCGCGCCGGCGAGGATGCCGCAGAAGAGGCAGTCCTCATCCATCCCTACTCGGGAGACGTGTACGGCCGCTGCCGGGGCTGTGCCGCCTCGCGCTTGGGAACCATCACCTTGCGCCGGAAGTAGCAGACCTCTTCACCGCGCTGGTTGAATCCGCGCGTCTCGACCGTCACGATGCCGCGGTCGTTCTTGCTCGACGACTCCTTCTTCGCGAGCACCTTCGTCTCCGCATAGATCGTGTCGCCGTGGAAGGTGGGCTTGCTGTGCTTGAGCTCTTCCACCTCGAGGTTGGCGATGGCGACGCCACTCACGTCGGGCACGCTCATGCCAAGCACCAACGAGTACACGAGGTTGCCGACCACCACGTTCTTGGCGAACTGGGTCTGGGTCTCGGCGAACCAGGCGTCGGTGTGGAGCGGGTGGTGGTTCATCGTGATCATGCAGAAGAGATGGTCGTCGGCCTCGGTGATCGTCTTGCCGGGCCAGTGCTTGTACACATCGCCCGGCTCGAAGTCCTCGAAGTATCGACCGAACGGTCGTTCATAGACGGTCACGGCCACCAGCCTATTGATCAGTCGTCGATGGCGTAGCGCTGGAGGAGGCCGCGGGCGATGACGAGGCGTTGGATCTCGTTGGTACCTTCGCCGATGATCATGAGCGGCGCGTCGCGGAAGTAGCGCTCGATCGGCAGCTCGGTCGTGTAGCCGACGCCCCCGTGGATGCGCATGGCCTCGGTGGCGATCTCGAACGCAGCCTCGCTCGCGAACAACTTGGCCATGCCGGCTTCAACATCGCAGCGCTCACCGCGGTCCTTGCGCTCGGCTGCGCTGTGGGTGAGGAGCCGCGCCGCTTCGAGCTGCGTGCCCATGTCGGCAAGCTTCGCCTGGATCGCCTGATGCTGCGCGATCGGCTTGCCGAACGTATGGCGTTGCTGCGCGTATCGGATCGCGGCTTCGAACGCGGCACGCCCGACGCCGACGGCCCGAGCCGCAATGTTGATGCGGCCCACCTCCAACGCCGAGAGGATGAAGTGCTGCCCGTGCCCGAGCCCGGCGTCGCCGCCGAGCACCGCGTCGGCCGGAACCCGATGACCGTCGTAGGCCATCTCGACCGTCTCGATGCCCTTGTATCCGAGCTTTCCGATGTTGCGACTCACGCTGATGCCACCGAACCGCTCGGCGCCGGGCTCCTTCTCGACCATGAAGCACGTGATGCCCTCCTCGGTACGGGCCGCGAGCGCCACAATCCCGGCTCGCACCCCGTTCGTGACCCACGTCTTAGTGCCGTTGATCACGTATTCGTCGCCATCGCGCGCGGCCTTGCACGTGATCGCGCTCGTGTCGCTCCCGGCGTCGGGCTCTGAGAGCGAGAGCGCGCCTCGGATCTCGCCCGCGGCGAGACGCGGGAGCCATCGACGCTTCTGCTCCTCGGTGCCGTTCGCCTTCAGGAGGTTGGCGCACATCACGTGCGTGTTCAGGACGCCCGAGAGTGTCATCCATCCCGCGCTCAGCTCCTCGATCACCCCGCAATACGTGAGGAGATCGAGGCCTAGGCCGTCGTACTCCTCGGGGACGGTGACCCCGAACAGCCCCAGATCGCGCATGGTGGCCACGATCGCCTCGGGGTACTCGTCGGCGTGCTCGAGATCTGACGCCACGGGGATCACGTCGCGCTCCACGAACCGCCGCACGGTCGCGATGAGCTCGTCTCGGATCGCCGGGTCCGTCGCCACGACGCGGACCTTACGCGTCAAGGGATGAAGCCGGGCGCCGGTACGGTTGACCTCTTCTATGGGTATGGCGATGCACCAGAC
>JANOHN010000298.1:0-4748 GCA_031406505.1 Acidimicrobiia bacterium
TGGCTGCCGCGGCATGGAATGCAGTGGCCGCCGTCGACGGCGCGCGCCCCGAGCAGTTTCCCGCTCGCGGCACGCGCGCCGCGCGACGACTCCGTGCCTAAACCTCTGGTCGACTCCGCCCGTCGTCGAGCGCTGCCTGACTACGCGTCCTGTTGGTAGAGCATCACGCTCAATGCCGCGAGCCAGAACGTCCACACGAGGAAGACGACGAAGCCAATCACGGCGATCGCGTCGTTCGTGGTTGATACCGCAGCGGCTCCAACCAGCCAACCGACTGCGATGACCTCGCCGACGTAGCCGAACCACTTCGGCAGCAAGCCGCTGTTCCAGATCACCACCGACACGGCTGAGACGAAGACGGCCATCGCGAAGCCGACGTACCCGAAGAACTGGAACGACAGCCGGTAGCCGTACGCGCCCGAGCTCGGCACCAATGCCGCGTTGGCCTGCAAGGCGAGCGCACCGAGCACGACGGCAATGGCGATGATGCCGCCGGTGAGCCCGACTCGCGACAGCCGGCCGGAACCACCCTCCACGGTGCGGAGCTTCCCGTAGAGGCTGCCCAAGAACCACAGGAGCAAGAGCGCTCCTAAGCCTCCGAGGTACGAGCCGATCTTCAAGGCGTCGGCCTTGTCGGTCAGGAAGTTGACGATCTTCCCGTCACCGTCGGTGATCATCGGCGGCTCACCAGCGAGCAATCCACTGACCACGAGGAGCACGGCCGCGCCCAACCCTGCGAGCAGTCCCCCCCGAGCGAACTTGGCTTCATCCACGATCTGACCCCCTCACTGATTGGTTGACGGGGGGACCCTTATGCGACCGACGCTCCTGCGCAACTACGTCGAGATAGCGTCGACGTGATGGTCGTGGGAATCGTGCTCGTGCTCGCGATGGTGATCGGGGTGCCGGTCGGCGTGATGTTCACCGGTGCGCTCTGGAGCGCCGCATTCGGATCGCTGTCGTCGGACGCACCCGAAGCCAGCGACGGCGAGGTCGCGAGCGCTTAGCTCAGGGAGGCGAGGCTCCGCGTCTGCCCGAAGCGGTAGCCGACGGAGCGCACCGTCTGGATGAGGCTGGCGTGCTCCTCACCGAGCTTCGCCCGCAGACGTCGCACATGCACGTCGACGGTGCGGGCGCCGCCGTAGTACTCGTACCCCCACACACGCGACAGCAGCTGCTCGCGAGTGAACACCTTGAGCGGGTGCGTGGCGAAGAACTTCAGCAGCTCGTACTCCATGAACGTGAGGTCGAGCGGCTTGTGGTCGAGCGCCGCCTGGTACGTCTCGAGGTTCAAAGCCAGATCGCCGTACTCGACGATCTCGGGGTGTGAGCCGTTGCCGGTTCGCCAGAGCAGGTGACGCAGCCGCGCCTCGAGCTCCTTCGGGTGGAACGGCGACAAGCAGAAGTCGTCGAAGAGATCCTCACGGTGCTCGAGCTCGCTGAGCTGCGCGCCCGTCACGAGTAGCAGCACGGGCGCGAGCGCGCCGTCGCGCTTGCGCAGCGCCCGACACATCGCGAACGCGCCTTCGGGATCGTCGTCGGCCATCACGACCGCGCCGGCCCAACCGTCGGTCGGTTCCTGGTTTGCGGCCACCGACGCGTTGGCGACCGCCTTCCAGGTGTGACCCGACAGATCCAACGTCTGCGCGAGCAGCGGAACCGGTGGGTCGGGGTAGACGAGGAGCGGCAAGCCACTCATGTTCACAGGGACCCGAGGTATCGGTCGAGCTCCCATTGCGTCACTTGCGCTCGGTACTCCGCCCACTCGTCGCGCTTGTTGCGGATGAAGTAGTCGAAGACGTGCTCCCCGAGCGTCTCGGCCACGAGCTCGGAGCCCTCCATGGCGTCGAGGGCCTCGCCGAGTGACTGCGGCAGCGCCGCAATGCCCTCGGCAGCACGCTCCTCGGGTGTGAGCGCAAAGATGTTGTTCGTGGCTTCGGGCGCGAGCTCGTAGCCCTCTTCCACGCCCTTGAGCCCGGCGGCGAGCATGAGCGAGAAGGCGAGGTACGGATTGCACGCGGGGTCGGGCGAGCGGAACTCGATGCGCGTCGAGCTCTCCTTGCCTTTCTTCGGTATCGGGATCCGCACGAGTGCAGAACGGTTGTTGCGCGCCCAGCACACGTACACCGGCGCTTCGTACGCGCCGCCTGGCCCACCCAGACCTCCAGGGCGAACGCTCAGGCGCTTGTACGAGTTCACCCACTGATTCGTGACCGCGGTGATCTCCCGGGCGTGGGTGAGCAAGCCGGCGATGAAGTTCTTGCCGACCTTCGAGAGGCCGTTCTCGTCACCTGGATCGTGGAAGGCGTTCACGTCGCCTTCGAAGAGCGAGAGGTGCGTGTGCATGCCCGATCCGAAGTCGCCGGCGAGCGGCTTGGGCATGAACGTGGCGTGGACACCGAGATCTTGGGCGACCTTGCGCACGACGTGGCGGAAGGTCATGACGTTGTCGGCCATGGTGAGCGCGTCGGTGTAGCGCAGGTCGATCTCGTGCTGGCTTGGCCCGAGCTCGTGGTGGCTGTATTCGACAGGAATGCCCATCGCCTCGAGCGTGAGGATCGTGGTCTTGCGCAGGTTGGAGACGGTGTCCATCTGCGTGAGGTCGAAGAAGCCGGCGTGGTCGAGCGGGTCCGGGCTCTCGGAGCTCCGGAAGTAGAAGAACTCCATCTCCGGCCCGGCGTAGAAGGTGAAGCCGCGCTCACGGGCGCGTTCGAGGTTGCGCTTCAGCACGAACCGGGGGTCGCCGTCGAAGGGCTCGGCGGACACGCGGTGCACGTCGCAGAAGATTCGTGCGGTTGGAGCGTCGTCGTCGTGCCAGGGCACGATCTCGAACGTGCTCGCGTCGGGCATCAGGAGCATGTCGGACTCCTGGACCCGGCTGTACCCCTCGATGGCCGAGCCATCGAAGGTCATGCCCTCTTCGAGCGCGATGTCGATCTCGGCCGGGGTGATCTCGAAGCTCTTCAGGAAGCCGAGGACGTCGGTGAACCACAGACGGATGAATCGCACGCCGCGTTCTTCGACGGTCCTCAGCACGTAGTCGGTCTGTGCCTGCATCCGAACGATTGTTGCAGGTGAGGTTGGCCGCCAGCCAAGCCCAACGGCATGTGAACGCCGATCGGGCCGCCAGTTCACACGCCGTTCACAGTGAGGCAATGGGAGGGAAACGCCTGATGTGACAGGCTCCCCGCGGTCCAGTTCACCTGAGGAACGAAAGAGGGAAGCACAGTGGAAGACCGCAGCCCCAAGGACGTGTTGGCGCTCGCGAAGGAGAATGGCGCGGAGTTCGTCGATCTTCGCTTCTGCGACCTGCCGGGTGTCATGCAGCACTTCTCGATGCCCATGCACCAGCTCACCGAAGCGGGCTTTGACGAGGGCTACGGCTTCGACGGCTCATCGATTCGCGGATTCCAGGAGATCCAGGAGTCCGACATGATCCTGATCCCCGACCCGAACACCGCGGTCATGGACCCGTTCCGTGAGCACCCGACGATGAACGTCAACTGCTTCGTGAAGGATCCGGTGACGGGTGAGTCGTACTCGCGCGACCCGCGCTTCATCTTGAAGAAGGCGGAGGAGTACCTCAAGGGCACCGGCATCGCCGATACGGCGTACTTCGGTCCTGAGGCCGAGTTCTACATCTTCGACAAAGTGCAGTTCGATCAGAACCAGTATTCGGGGTACTACTTCCTCGACTCGTCCGAAGGTGTGTGGAACTCAGGGCGCGAATTCGAGCTCGATGGCTCACCGAACCTCGGCTACAAGCCGCGGTACAAGGAGGGCTACTTCCCCGTTCCGCCGATGGACTCCTACCAGGACCTTCGCTCGGAGATGGTGAAGCAGCTCGAAGCCGTAGGCATCGAGATCGAAGTGCAGCACCATGAGGTCGGCACCGCGGGTCAGGCCGAGATCGACATGCGCTTCGACGACATGACGACGATGGCCGACAAGCTCATGCTCTACAAGTACGTGGTCAAGAACGTTGCGTGGCAGCGCGGCAAGTCGGTCACGTTCATGCCGAAGCCGCTGTTCCAGGACAACGGATCGGGCATGCACGTGCACCAGTCGCTCTGGAAGGGCGGCGAGCCGCTGTTCTTCGACGAGAAGGGCTACGGCGGCATCTCCGACCTGTGTCGGTGGTACATCGGCGGCCTGCTCAAGCACGCGCCGGCGATCTGTGCCATCACCAACCCGACGACCAACTCGTACAAGCGGCTTGTGCCGGGCTACGAGGCCCCGGTCAACCTCGTGTACTCCGCGAGAAACCGTTCGGCGTCGGTGCGCATCCCGCTGTTCTCGAACAGCCCGAAGGCGAAGCGGCTCGAGTTCCGGTGCCCCGACCCGTCTTGCAACCCGTACCTCGCGTTCGCGGCGTTGCTCATGGCCGGCCTCGACGGCATCCAGAACAAGATCGAGCCGCCCGACCCGGTCGACCGCGACCTCTACGACCTGCCGCCCGAGGAGCTCGCGGCCGTGCCGCAGGTTCCCGGTTCGCTCGACGAGGCGCTGAACGCGCTCGAGACCGATCACGACTTCCTGCTCACGGGTGGCGTGTTCACCCAGGACGTGATCGACACCTGGATCGCGTACAAGCGGGAGAACGAGATCGACGCGGTGCGCCTGCGTCCACACCCTTACGAGTTCTACCTCTACTACGACATCTAGTAGCACGGGGAGGGCAGGCCCTCCCCGTGTGCCCCTCCCGGCGCGACCGGGTTCGCGGTTCGTTTGTTGAGGGGCGGCCAAGC
>JANOHN010000308.1:0-4222 GCA_031406505.1 Acidimicrobiia bacterium
GCGCGCTCGGACCCGGCAAGTGGTCGCTCGATGACGCGTTCGACCTCGTGTTCCCGTTCGATCCGAGAAAGGCGGCGATTGTCGCTGCGGTCATCGGTATCGGTGGAACGATCGCCTTCCTCGCCGCGTTCTGGCGGCCACCAAAGAAAGCTGTGGCGAAGAGCTGATCGTCAGTTCGTGGCCGCGGTCACGAGCAGAGCGATGCCGCCGGCGACGAACGCGGCGATGAAGGACGCGTAGCTGATACGGAGGTATCGGTACTTCGCCCGCACCAAGTACACGCCTTGGTCGTAGATATCCGCGACGATCGCTCGGTAGATCGCGCCGTCGTCTCGCACGATCTCAGACATCTCGTCGAGATAACGGCCCTTCGAGAGTCGCGCATAGTCCCCGAAGAACAATGGATTGAAGCTCTCGGGAAGGTC
The DNA here is from genome assembly GCA_031406505.1 of Acidimicrobiia bacterium. Classification (GTDB taxonomy): domain Bacteria; phylum Actinomycetota; class Acidimicrobiia; order IMCC26256; family PALSA-555; genus SHVJ01. The sequence continues at coordinate 426 of JANOHN010000308.1, forward strand.
GCCGTCGGGTGCCGCATGCATCGGGAACTTCGGGAACACGGCGAACACCGATGCGAGCAATGCTGGGACGAGCAGCACCATCAACGTGATCGCCGCCCACCGCAGGTCGTCATCACCGATCTGTGACGCCGCGATGCTGGCAACGATCGACGACGCTGTGATCATCACGCTGGCTTTGAAGTCGGCCTGACCCCCGAGTGCCACGAGCTGCTGCTGGGTGTTGCGCAGCAGGTAGTCGACCGAGTCGCGTCCCTCCACACCTGCGAACGGACCCGGGTCTGACGTCGAGTGCTCCACGGGCGGAGGTTACCGACGGGGTCAGCGCAGCGAGCGGCTTCGAGCGATCGTTTCCCTTTCGTTCACCTCGGCGTCACCTGCGATCGGGTTTGCGACAGAACCCGCACGCGCCCGCGCGGTAGTACACGCCGCGTCTCGACGGGTATCTCCGTGACCGCGCGCGGTTCGGGTGCACCGAGCGTGTCGGGTCGCACGGTGACGAGCTGCACGGCCGACGACGACACGATCTCGGCCACGACGCTCCCGCGGTCGGTGCGTTTCCACGCGACGAGTCGGTCTCCGTCGACGGACAGCCCGTCGACGTGGCCGGCGAGGCCCGCACCGAGGTGGGCTGCCACCCGCCCGGCGGCCTCTCGACCCCATGCCGTGCTCGGTGCGAGCACAGCCCATGGTTCGGCCGCGCGAACCCAGTCGGCGACACCGCGGGCCACGTCCTCGGCCACGAGCTCGCCGTCGAGGACCACGACCGCGTCGGCGCCCCACGCGCTGGTGTCGTGGTTCGCTTCCGTCGAACGTGTGATCATCGCGACGACATGCCCGCCGCGGCCGTCGGCGATGACCGCGGCGACGCCGAGCAGGCCGCGGGCCAGGTCCGAACGATTGGGCTCGATGAGCACCGCGATCGGTGAACCATGCTGGTCGTGCGACGGAGGGACTCGTGTCGGTGCGCCGGGCAGCTCGTGGTCGCCCGCGTGCATCGCCCGAACTGTCGTCGGGCTCGCCTCCGTTCCCCACGGACCGCGCTCCAGGTCGTCCACCGTGAACGTGCGGATCAGATCCTTCGGCACGAGCGCGCGTGAGGCGGGCGCAACCTCGCACGGATCCACCAACCCAGCGGCGCACGAGACGACCGCGGGGAGCTGCACACGCGCCTGCATCCACCCGTCTTCGTGGCGACCGCGCACATGCAGCCAGGTCCCTTGCATGCTCAGGTAGCGAGCCGCGGCGACGAACGGGAGATCGAGGAGCTCCGCGAGCTGCGGTCCGAGCTGGCCCGTGCTGATATCGCTCGACTCGGCGCCCAGCAACACGAGGTCGTACGGCCCCTCACGCGCGATCACCGCGGCAAGTGCCCGTGCCGTGCCGAGGCTGTCGGCGCCGTCGAACGCCGGACCGGTGAGCAGCACGCCGTCGGTCATCACGCTACAGGTGCGACCCCACGCGACTGCTTCGCGGAGCACGTCCTCTGCCGTCTCGGGTCCAACGGTGATCGCGGTGACCATGCCATCGCCGACCGCGGCCGCCAGCTCGACGCCTTGCGCCACCGCTTGGCGACAGAGCTCGTCCATGACGAGCTCACCGTCGAGCGCGCGGACCTGTTTGACGAGCGTGGCTGCATTCATCGCGCGCCAGGCCGTCGCGCAGGGGTGTCAGCCGCGGGGCGTCAGGTCGAGGTCGGGCGGCGGCATGTCGGGGATCTTCCACTTGAGGTATGGCTTGTCGTAGACCTCGTGGTACGCGTTGGCGCAATCGATCATCTCGTGGAATGCGGCCTCGAACGCGTCCCAGTCTTCTGCATCGATGGCCTTCTTCACCACGTCGACCTGCTCTTCGATGAACTTGTACATGTTGTCGGTGTACTTCGGTCGGAGCAGCACGCCCATCTCCATGAGGTTGACGGCCTCCTTGAGCTGGAACGCGGCGAGCGGCTTGTTCTTCGCCTTGCCCGCGTAGAAGCACTTCCAGATCCGTGCACCGACCTCGGGCATCACGCGTGCCATGCCAGGCTGTACGTGACCGAGCTCGTCGAGCGTGAGGTGGCTCTTGCCGGTGTCGATGATGTGATCGTGTTCGGGGACGTCGGCCATCTCGAAGCTCCTGGGACGAATCGTGTCGTGTGCGCGATGTTCTACCCCATGAACGGCAGTCGAGGTGGACTGGCCGAATGTGGCCCTCGCTAGCATGCGCGCATGGAGACGCAGTGGAGGCGTGACCGGACGGTCGGGACGCCGGCGTGGAATCGACCCAAATGATGGACCACCGCGAAGCCGTCATCATCGACACCGTTCGCACGCCGATCGGCAAGCGCAAGGGAGCGCTCGCCGGTTGGCACCCGAGTGATCTGCTGGGGTTCACGCTGAAGGCGCTGCTCGAGCGCGTCGACGTCGATCCGGGTGCGATCGACGACGTGGTCGGTGGCTGTGTGAGCCAAGCGGGGGAGCAGGGCTGCAACGTCACCCGCAACGCGTGGGTGGCCGCGGGCCTGCCGTGGCACGTCCCGGCAACGACCATCGACCGTCAGTGCGGTTCGTCCCAGCAGGCGATGCACTTCGTCGCGCAGGGTGTGATGGCGGGTGCGTACGACCTCGGGATCGCTTGCGGCGTGGAGTCGATGACGCGAGCGCCGATGGGGAGCAACGCAAAGGGCGGCATCGGACCGTTCAGCCCGGCCTTTCTCGACGTGTGCGACGGCGTGCTCGGCACGCAGTTCTGGGTCTCGCAAGTACTGGCCGACAAGTTCGGAGTCACGCGCGAGGAGATGGACGCCTTCTCGGTGGAGAGTCACCGGCGCGCGCACGAGAACACCGAGAACGGGCACTTCGCGACGGAGATCCTGGCGGTACCCGTCCGTGACGAGCAAGGCAACGAGACGGGCGCGATGTTCGAAGCCGATGAGGGGATCCGCCCGGGGACGACGCCCGAGATCCTCGCCAACCTCCAGCCGGTGTGGATGGCGGAGGATCAGCCGGCCCCCGACATCACCGCGGGTAACGCATCACAGATGAGTGATGGCGCGGCGGCGATGTTGATCGCCGATCGCGCGACTGCCGAACGTCTTGGTCTGCCGATTCGTGCTCGCTTCGCGCACTTCGCGGTGCTCGCCGATGACCCGGTGATGGTGTTGTCAGCGCCGAACCCAGTCACGCGCCGACTGCTCGAGCGAACAGGCATGTCGATCGACGACTTCGATGTGATGGAGTGCAACGAGGCGTTCGCTGCCATCTCACTCATGTGGGCCAAGGAGTTCAAGCCTGACATGACGAAGTACAACCCGAGGGGTGGCGCGATCGCGATTGGTCACCCGCTAGGCGCGAGTGGTGTGCGCATCATGACGACGATGCTGAACCACCTCGAGGCCACGAACGGCCGCTTCGGGTTCCAGACGATGTGTGAGGGCGGCGGTCAAGCCAACGCCACGGTGATCGAACGCCTGGCTTGATCAAGCAGTCCGCGTGATAGCGCTCACCGCGGGGTCGGCGCGCGTCGAGATCGACCCCGCGCTCGGTGGGCGCATCGAACGTCTTTCGGTTGGGACGTTCGACTTGCTTGTGCCGCCAGAGACGAACGAGCACAACTACGGCGCGTTCGTCATGGCACCGTGGGCCGGACGGATTCGTCACGGCGCCTTCACCTTCGACGACGCCGAGTACCAGCTACCACTCAACAAGCCGCCCCACGCCATCCATGGAACGGCGCGGGACCAGCGCTGGACGGTCGAGCACGCTTCCGACCACGAAGCCGTGCTGAGCACGTCGCTGGCCGACCCGTGGCCGTTCGCC
>JANOHN010000352.1:0-4287 GCA_031406505.1 Acidimicrobiia bacterium
CAGCTCGAGCGCGCGGCGGAGCGGGACGACGCGGCCTTTGAGCATCTGCTCACCTTCGGGCCGGCGCGCTACGACATCGTGGCAACCATCGAGGCACTTGCGGGACCACAGTTCGCAGCGGCGGCTCGCGACCGCCGAGACCGTGTTCGCCTGCTCTACCCTGATCCCGTGGCCACTGCCGACGTCGTGTTCGTCCCGTTCATCGGCGGCAACGACTCCCTCTTCGACATCGTCGTGAGCGACGAAGGCAGGGCCGCGCTGGCACATGCCGGCTTCCGCGTCGACGGCGAGACACGAATTCAAGGAGTCCCGACGACACCACCGCTGCCGGCAACTTCCAACCTGCCCGATGCGGGCGCCCTCGAGGCGCTCCTCCAGACCTGGCGAGAGGTGACCGGATGAGGATGAACCTGCGTGGCCCGCTCTCCGTCGCACTCGCCACCGTCACGATCACGAGTGGTGTCGTGCTCGCCGCGGCACCCGCGGGTGCGGGCGGCTGCGTCGTCGTCGACATCGCGTCGTCACCCGAGAAGCTCGTACTGCTCACCGAGCTCGGCGAGAGCTTCTCCCGCTCCGACGACGCCAGTATCGACGGGAAATGCATCTCGATCCAGGTGCAGCGGCAGTCGTCGGGTGCGGCGGAGACCCTGCTCGAGGCCGACTGGCCGAAGCCCGCGAAGAACGGGCCGCGCCCGGTGATCTGGTCGCCATCGGCGAGCACGTGGGCCGGCGTGCTCGACCAGCGCCGCGTCGACGCGGGCAAGGAGCCGTACGTCCCGACGCCGGGCAAGTCGTTCATGCTCACGCCGCTGGTGATCGCGATGCCGGAACCGATGGCCGAAGCGCTCGGGTATCCCGACACGCCGCTCGGCTTCGAAGACGTACTCGCGTTGGCCCAAGACCCGGCAGGGTGGGCCGGCAAGGGACATCCCGAGTGGGGGCCGTTCCGATTCGGGAAGACGAACCCGCACTTCTCGACGAGTGGCCTGGCCGAGACCGTCGCGCAGTACTACGCGGCAACGGCGAAGACGCGCGACCTCACGCTCGAAGACCTGGCCCGTCCCGACGTCGAGGCGTACTCAACCGCGGTGGAGTCGGCGGTCGTGCACTACGGCGACACCACGCTCACCTTCCTGAACAACCTGTATCGGTCCGACCGCCGCGGCGATCCTTTCGGCTACGCGTCGGCGGTTGCCGTCGAAGAGAAGTCGGTCGTCGACTACAACCGCGGCAACCCCGACGGCATCCTCGACCCGGGCGAGAAGCCCCGCAAGCCGCGCGTCCCCCTCGTGGCGATCTACCCGAAGGAAGGGACGCTCTTCTCCGACAACCCGCTCATGATCCTCGACGCACCGTGGGTGTCGGGCAGCGAAGCGGCGGCGGCTCGAAAGTTCTCGTCGTTCGTCACCGAGAAGAAGAACCAGAAGCGGGTGCTGAAGTTCGGGTTCCGTCCCGGCAACCCGGCCGTGTCCATCGGCGCGCCCATCACCGCGGCGAACGGCCTCGATCCCGAGCAGCCCCAGACGACGCTCGAAGTGCCGAGCCCGCCCGTGCTGGCCGGCGTGATCGACGAGTGGGACAAGGTGCGCAAGAAGGCGCGCGTGCTGCTGGTGATCGACGTGTCGGGGTCGATGGGCGACGAGGCCGACTCCCGCACCGGCGCCACGAAGCTCGACCTCGCCAAACGCGCCGCGGTCGCCGCGCTCGGTCAGTTCCAACCTGACGACGAGGTCGGGCTGCGGGTGTTCTCCACGGACATCTCGGAGACTGAGCCCACCGACTACATCGATCTCGTCCCGGTCGGACCGGTCTCGGAGAACCGCGAGGCGCTCGAACGGAACATCAAGCGCTTGATCCCCACGCAGGGCACGCCGCTGTACACGGTCACGCAGGACTCGTATCAGAAGGTGCTCGACGAGTTCGACCCGACGCGCATCAATGCCGTCGTCCTGTTGAGCGACGGCCGCAACGAAGATGATCGCAACAACGATCTCCAAGGCCTGCTGAAGTACCTGCGCGCCCGCAACGAGGGAGAGTCCACGACACCGGTGCGCGTCTTCCCGATCGCGTACGGCGGTGACGCGGACGAAGCCACGCTCAAGCGGATCGCCGAGGCCACGAACGCCGCGGCGTACTCCGCCGTCGACCCGGCCACGATCATCAACGTGTTCAACGCGGTCGTCAGCAACTTCTGATGGGTCGATCTTGATGGGAGTCGTCGACGCGCTTCCGGAGAGCTGGAAGAGCCGCAAGACGGCCGACGCCATCACGGCGCCGTCCGCGATCCTGCTCGGTGGCGCCGGCGCGGCGGCAGGCATCATTGCCGGGCTCGCCGCGTTCCCCGTCGTCGGGATCGCGGCCGTTGCCTGGCTCATCCGAGTCGCGACGCTCATGCCCCGCCGAGCTGCGGGTGAGCGCATCGACCCCATGAGCATCTCGGATCCGTGGCGCGCGTTCGTACGCGACGCGCTCGACGCGCAACGCCGCTATCGCAAGGCGGTGTCCACCGCGAAGGCGGGTCCGATGCGCGAGCGGCTCGTGGAGATCGGCGAGCGCATCGACGCTGGAGTGGATGAGTGCTGGCGGGTTGCCCGGCGGGGCGACGCCCTCGTGGACGCGATCGGCAACCTCGACGTGGTCGGCGCGCGCAAGGACCTGGAGGCCGCCAAGCAGGGTGCGAGCAACGAGGCCCGGAAGGCGACCGTCAAAGCGCTCCAGGCGCAGGTCGATACTGCCGACCGGCTGATCGATGTGGCCCAGGACGCCCAGGACCGGACTCGCCTGCTCAACGCGCGCCTCGACGAGGCGGTCGCCCGAGCGGTCGAGCTGGCCATCCGCGCCGAAGACGTCGGCGAGCTCGGCGGACTCGGCGGCCAGGTGGAGGAGCTCGTCAGCGAGATGGAGTCCCTCCGCGTGGCACTGGACGAGGTCGGCGGCGAGGCCCAAGCGGCCAGCGCAGGGGCATAGCCACCTCACCGACAGTTTGCCCAGCCATCTAGAACGGCGGCGCCGGTCCAACTAGCCTGCGGCCCCATGTGGAAAACGATCAAGAAGTGGTGGAAGTACCTGGGCGCGAAGCTGGGCTTGGCGTTCGAGGAGAAGGCGGACCCGAAGGTCCAGCTCGAGCAGGCGATCACCGAGGCGCGTGATCAGCATCGCAAGCTCACTGAGTCGGCGGCCAACGTCATCGCCAACCAGAAGCAGCTCCAGCTCAAGCTCGATCGAGCCATCGACGAGTACGAGAAGGCAAACAAGTCAGCACGCCAAGCGCTGCTGCTCTCCGACCAGGAGATGCGCGCGGGCAATGCCGACAAGTCGGCGAGCTTCAACACGGCAGCCGAGTCATTCGCCAACAAGCTGATCAATCTCGAAGCCGAGATCGAGACGTTGAAGAAGGGCCTGCTCGATGCCACCCAGGCGTCGGAGAAGGCCAAGCAGATGGTCACGCAGAACTCATCTGCACTCCAGAAGAAACTGGCCGAACGCGAGAAGCTCCTCAGCCAGCTCGATCAGGCGAAGATGCAAGAGCAGATGAACAAGGCGATGGCCACGCTCAACGAACAGATCGGCGAAGACGTACCGACGTTCGAGCAAGTGCGCGACAAGATCGAGAAGCGTCTCTCCAAGGCGCAGGCCACGTCCGACCTCACCGGTGCATCCGTCGACACGAAGATGCTCGAGGTCGAGCAGGCGCAGATGAGCGCCGAGGCCGGCGCTCGACTCAGCGAGCTGCGCTCGGAGCTCGGACTCAGCGCGCCCTCCAAGGAAGAGGCGAAGCCCGCCGCCGAAGGCGAGACCAAAGAAGCCAAGGGCTAGCCCAGGTCCAGGCTTTTCGGCACGAACAGCTCGTTAGCCGAGGAGCTCCTTCACTTCTTCGCGCTCGCCGACCAGCTCTTCGGTCGTCACGGCGATCTTCGCCTTCGCGAAGTCGTCGTGCTCGAGACCTTCGACGATCTCGCACGTCTTCCCGTCGCTGCGGACGGGGAACCCGAACTGGAGCCCTTCCGGCGTGCCGTACTCGCCGTGGCTCACGACCGCGAGGGAGTGCCAGTCGCCTTTCGGGGTCTTCTGCCAGATGCTCTGCGCCGACTGGACCGCGGCATGTGCGGCCGACGCGGCCGACGACGCACCGCGAGCCTCGATGACGGCCGCCCCGCGTGTTTGGATCGTCTCGATGAACTCGGTCTCGAGCCAGGCCCGGTCGGTGATCACGTCGCCAGCCGGCTTGCCGCCGATCTGCGCGTGCGTGAAGTCGGGGAACTGCGTGTTCGAGTGGTTGCCCCAGAT
>JANOHN010000359.1:0-2169 GCA_031406505.1 Acidimicrobiia bacterium
TTCACCCACACCGCGTTCTGCGGTCCTAACTCGATCCGAGTGCTCCCCGATGACGTCGCGACCGCGTTGTGCCGATCGCTGGTGTCGTGTGCCACGGGCTTCCACGCCAAGCGCTGGGCCCGGGCGTATGAGGCCTCAGCCCGCGAGATCCTGGGCGACGGCCCAGCAACGTCGGCGTTCGTCGCGCCGCTTGCTCCCGACGCTGACGACCTGGCCCAACTCGCCGCTTCGCCCGAGGCGCAGACTGCTGGTGCCGAGCTCGACGAGATCGTGGGCGACCGCAAGCTGATCGTGCGGGCCGACCGGGTCGACCCGTCGAAGAACATCGTGCGCGGCTTCGCGGCCTACGACGTGCTACTCGCCGACCATCCTGAATGGCGCGAGCGGGTGGTGTTCGTGGCGCGCCTCACCGCATCACGACGCACGTTGCCCGAGTACCTCGCGTACAGCAACGAGGTGGAGCAGGCTGTCGCTCGCGTGAACGAGCGTTGGGCCACAAGGAGCTGGCAACCGGTGATCGTCGAGACACACGACGACTACACGCGAACGGTCGCCGCGCTCACACGCTCCGATGTGCTCCTTGTGAATCCAGTGAAGGACGGTCTCAACCTCGTGGCCAAGGAAGGCGCGCTCCTGAACCAGCGCGACGGCACACTGTGCTTGTCGCGCGATGCCGGTGCGTGGGACGAGCTCGGCGAAGCCGCTGAGCCGGTCCACCCCTTCGACCTCGACCAGACTGCAACCGCGCTGCACACCGCGCTGTCGATGCCGGCGACGGAACGGGCCGCACGAGCGAAGCGGCTGCGCGAGCTCACTGCGGCGCGCACGCCGCGCGACTGGCTCGACGCTCAGCTCACGGCTGCTCGCTCGAGCTGACGGCGTCGGCGAGATCACCGAGTAGCGCAGCAAGCCCGACGGGACCATCCACGATCAGCTGGGCCTGCTCGAGCAGTTCTGGTGGTGTTTCTGACGAGCGCACGGCGATGCAGAAGGGTTGAGCAGTGTGGTCCGGGTCACCGAACTCCTGCGCGAACGCGGCCAGATCGCCGTGGTCATCACCGGCGAATGCCCTTTCATCGAATGGCCGCGCCAGCTCTTGGAACACCGTGCCCTTGTCGACTGGGACTGGCGGCCGCATCTCGCACGCCTTGCGGCCGGGTTGCGTCTGGAGCCCGTGCTCCGCGGCCAGGGCAGCGAGCTCGTCGGCATGTGGCTCGGCACCCGGAGCCATTCGCCAGTGCACGGTGAACGCGACGTTCCCCTTGCGTTCGATCATCAGCTCGGGCCAGCGCGCCCCGGCCTCTGCCGCGCCCGCCGCGACCGCATCCACGTACCGCGCGGCGCGCGAATCGACCTCGACGTGGCCGTCCACCCATCGCTCGAGTCCGTATTGACCGACGAGCACGACATCGTCGATCGGGATGTGCGTGTGGAGGAACTCCACCGGACGCCCACTCACAACAGCAACAAGACCAAGCTTCGCCGCGAGCGTTCGCAAGGACGTGACCGATTCAGGAAGTGGCGCGGCCTTGGCGGGGTCGTTGACAATTTGCGCGAGCGTGCCGTCGAAATCCGTGACGAACGCGCTCTGGGCGGCGAGCCGCGCGAAGTGGTCGAGCGCGGCGGGCAGCGTCACACCGACGGGCTACTTCCCGACGTTGATGAGGCAGTTGGCGAGCTCGGTCTCTGCCGGTGCTGGTTCGGGGAACGCCGCGATTGTGGAGCCCGCGAACGAGGGGAGCGCCGCGAGCTGCTCGGCCTCAGCCTCGTACCCGGCCCGGCAGGCAATCGTGGTGCCGGTCTGTACTACCGCCGCGTTGCCGACCTTCACGATGACGTACCCGAGGCCACGCAGGTCGTTCGACTTCGTGGCGGCAGCCTGGCTCACGCCGGACGCATTGAACACGGCGACTGCCACTTCTTGCGGCGCCCGTGCGCCCGACCCGGTCGTGGTCGTGACGTTGTTGGTGTTCGTGTCGGTAGGCGTTGCGCTCCCAGGACCCGACGTGCCGTCCCCCACGACTTGCAGCAGGACGATGCCGATCACGACGGCAACACCGATGAGGATCCCGCCGCGCGCCGCGCTGCGAAGCACTCGATCGCCGACTCCGCCTCGCCCTCGCCCGTGCGCGATCGAAGTCATGGTGAACGGGGATCGGCCGCGCGCCC
>JANOHN010000011.1:0-6790 GCA_031406505.1 Acidimicrobiia bacterium
GGGCGCGCGCGTGGTGATCACGCTCGTGAACGAGCTGCGCCGTCGCGGCGGGTCGCTCGGAGCGGCAGCGCTCTGCGGCGGGGGCGGCCAAGGCGACGCGGCGGTCGTGCGCGCGCTGTAATCGCGAGCACCCGCCCCACCGTCACGCACCTAGTGCGAACGCTCGCGGGGCGGTGCGCGCTGGCGGTCGCGGTCGTGTTCCTCGCGGTCGGCTGCCGGCCGGAGCTCGACTTCGACGTCGACGGGCGCCAGTCGCAGATCGACCGGGTCGTCGTCACGGCGTCCGTCGATGCTGCGGGCGTCGTGCACGTGGAGCAGCGCTACGTGTTCGCGTCCGATGAGGGTGGAACGGTCGCGCTCCCCGACCTCGCGAGTGGGTTCGCGGCGATCCCCGGAGCCACGAACGTGACGGTCGACGGCGAGCCCGCGACCCCGTCGGGTGGCACGTTCCAGGCCGAGCTGCGGATCGTCAAGCAGCGGGCAACGGTTGCCTACGACCTCTCCGGAACCGTCCAGCGGTACGCGGACATCGCGGTGCTCGATCTGGTCGTGCTGAAGTCTCCGTCCGACGCGTCCCGCCAGGATCCCGATGTGAGCCTGTCGGGCACGGTCACCTTTCCTGAGGGCGCGCCGGGGGTCATTGAGCCCCACCTGCACGGTGGACGGGATCGGAAGGTGAGCGTCGAGGGCAGCACCGTCCGCTTCTCGGACCTCGCTCCGATCTGGATGCCGCGCCACGAGTTGAATGTCGCGGTCCCTGCCGCGCTGATGCCGTTCGTGGAACCGATCCCGATCCCGTTCATCGACCAGTTCCACCTCGCCGAGTCGATCCGCGACACAGCCGACGCGACCACCGAGAGCACGCTGGGAACGATCGACACGCAGTCCGAGGTGGCGCGTTGGGTGCTCACGGGCGTGGCGTTCGGTCTCCCGGCCATCTTCTGGTTGCTGGTGGTGAAAGCGCTGCTCATCCGGCTGCGGGATCGGCGGCGCGTCGTCGGCGATGTGCCGAAGGAGCTCAGCGACCCACCAAGCGATGCAGACCCGGCCATCGTGGCCGTGTTGGAGGGAGAGGGCCGACCGGCGCGCGAAGCCGTCGCCGGCACGATCCTGGCGATGGCCGCCCGGAAGTCCGTCGACATCCACGCCTACGGCGACCGCCTGGTCGTCAAGGTGCCGCTCACCACGATGGGTGCAGATTGCTCCGAGCAGATCGTGCTCGCCGCGCTGCGCGAGCACGCGACGCCCGAAGGCGTGATCGAGGGACCACCGATCTGGGGCTCGTCAACCCGGTGGTGGCGCACCTACCGACGAGACGCCGTGAAGCGCGCTGGCGACGCGGGGATGGTGACGCGGTGGATGCCCCTGCTCCCACTCTCGGGCGCGCTGACGACCACGGGCGTGGGCATCGGGATCTTCTTCTTCACCGAGCCCGTCGTTTACACCGCGATCGTGATCGGCGTGCAGGTCGTCGCGTGGATCGTGTCGTTCGTCTCGGGGTGGACGCTCACCGACGCGGGCTGGCGCAACCGCGCGCTCTGGCACTCGTTCGCGCGCTACATCCGCACACAAGGCAAGCTCGACAAGGATGTCGGCCCGGAAGGTGTCGTGGTGTGGGGCCCATACCTCGTGTACGGCGCGGTGCTCGGCGAGGCCCAAGGCGCGGCAGTTCCGCTCACGCCGTAGCAACTGCTCGCATACGCTGCCGCGAACGCTCATTGCACTGAGGAGATCTGATGACCCAGCCCCCGCCGCCTCCGCCGGGTACGCCCCCGCCGCCTCCGCCGGGTGAGTGGGACTCGTCACCGAGCTCCTCGAGCTGGTCCTCGCAGATCCCTTCCGGACCCCGAGCCGGATTCTGGATCCGCTTCGTGGGCGCTTTCATCGACGGCCTCCTGCTCGGGATCGTGAACGGGCTCGTCCAAGAGGCGACCAACCGGTGGGTCGCAGCCGCGGTGGGGATCGTCATCGCAGTCATCTACACGACGTACTTCATCGGGAGCCCGAGCGGTCAGACGGTCGGCATGCGCGCCGTCGGCATCAGAGTCGTCGACGCGACAACGGGGGGGCGCGTCGACTACGGGCGCTGCGTCACTCGCTACCTCGTTGCCATCCTGTCCGGGCTCGCGTTGGCACTCGGATACCTGTGGATGCTGTGGGATCCAGAGCGCCAGACCTGGCACGACAAGGCATCGAACACGTTCGTCGTGCCCGCGAGCGAGTACCCGGTCGAGCGCTGGCCGGGCTGAGCGCGCTCCACAGCCGTCGCCGTCTCGGCTTACGCATCCACCTCGCGGCGCCCTTCGAAGGCGCGGCCGAGGGTCACCTCGTCGGCGTACTCGAGATCACCACCGACGGGCAGGCCGCTCGCGATGCGGGTGATGCGCACGCCCAACGGCTTGAGCACCCGCGCCACGTACATCGCGGTGGCCTCGCCTTCGATGTTGGGGTTCGTGGCCAGGATCACCTCGCGCACACCTTCCTCACCGACCCGCCGGATCAGCTCCTTCACCCGCAGCTGCTCCGGCCCGATGCCCTCGATCGGTGAGATCGCGCCCTGCAACACGTGATAGCGCCCGTGGAACTCGTGGGTGCGCTCCACCGCAACGATGTCGGGCGCCTCTTGGACTACGCACAGCACTGCGGGATCACGACGATCGTCGCGACAGAATGTGCACAACTCGCCTTCGGCCATGTTGAAGCACCGGCGGCACCACGTGATGCGCGCCTTGGCTTCGGTGATCGCGTTCGCGAGGCGGTTCGCGTCTTCCGGAGCAACCTTCAGCAGATAGAACGCGACACGCTGCGCCGACTTGGGTCCGATGCCAGGAAGGCGACCGAGCTCATCGATCAGAGCTTGAACGGGTCCTTCGTGCAACGCCACAGGAGTGAATCTGGCTCAGCCGAGGAGGCCGTCGAGCGCGCCGATGTCGATTCCCTCGGTGACCGAGCCCATGCGTTGCGCCTGGAGCCCTTGGGCGGCGCGTTGGGCTTCGTTGCAGACGGCGAGCACGAGATCCTCGAGCATCTCGACGTCGTCGGGATCGACGACCAACGGATCGATCGTGATCGAACGAATCTCGCCGGTGCCGGTGACAACGGCCTTGACCATCCCGCCACCCGCGGAGACGTCGGCGGTCTCATCGGCCAGCGCCGACTGCGCAACAGCCATGTCCGCTTGCATCTTCTGCACTTGGCGCAGCATCTGATCGAGCTGCCCGCCCTGACCGCCCCCAGAGGGCTTCTGCTTCGCCATCACCTCTCCCTCTCAGCTGCCGGCGTCGCGCGGCAGCTCTTCGACGACCGTAGCCCCGAGCTGTTGCTGCAACAGGGCGACTGACGCGGGAGATTCTTGCGGAGCATCGGTGTTCTGCGAGAGGTCGATGTCGGCCATCTCGGTCATCTCGGGAGAGTCGTCGTCCGACACCGGGGCCGGCGCGGCGGCGAAGGCTGCGGGCTGCTGTTGGCCGCCACTGAGCGCGAACTCGTCGGCCGGCTCCAGGTTGAATCGCACCGTCCGACCGAGATGACGAGCGAGGGCGTCGCGAATCGTGTCTGCTTCCTTCTTGAAGCGTGGGCGCGCCGCCTCGATCACGCCGGGCGGCACGCCGAACACCACCACATCCCCGTCGACGCGAAGCGGCTGCGCGTTCTGCACCGCGCTGCGTGTGGCTACGGGGAGCTCCGGCAAGATGGATCCCCATGCAACGATCACGTCGTCGACATCGAGCGGCGTGGTGGGTACGTCGGGTTCGGGTTCCGGTGCCAGGGCTTCGGGTGCAGATTCGGCTTCGACCGGCGCCACCCTGGAGAGCGCGGGATCGGAGGGCGCGGGATCGGGTGGTGGTTCGTCATCCGCTTCGACTGGCTCTGCGGCTTGTGCGCGCACTGCGCCAAGCGTTCGCCGAGGTGAGGGTGCGGCACCAGCAGCCGGTGCGGCCGCGCCTGCTGATGCCCGTGTGCCGCCATCGGCGGGTCGCGAAGGCACGCCGGCCTCGCCACCGGCGAGGGTGCGCTCGAGTCGCTCGATGCGCTCGACCACCGTCTGGAGTGGAGGTCCGGCATCACGCCGGCTGAGCCGGACCAATGCAACCTCGAGCACGAGACGCGGGTCGGCAGCTTCGGTGCCGCGCATGTCGGTGACGGCCTGCCCGAGCGTCTCGATCACTCGCACCAGCGCCGCGTTCCCGAGCGCGAGCCCGAGCTCGCGCAGGCGTTCTTGCTCGGCCTGGGGCGCGTCGACGCGAACGCGGCCGGCGCCCGCGGTCAGGAGGAACGCGTCTCGCGCCGTGGCCAGAAGGTCCTCAGCCGCGCGACGAGGTTCGTGTCCGGATTCGAGGAGCTCACCGAGCGCGACGAGTGCGCCGGGCGCGTCCTCGCCCGCGATCGCTTCGAGGATGCGCACGCGCAACGGGAACGGCGCGCCGCCGAACAGGGCAGCGACCGCCTCGGCCTCGAGTGGGCCGGTCTCGTGGGCGAGGGCCTGGTCGAGCAAGGACTCTGCGTCGCGCGCCGACCCGGCGCCCGCGGCTGCGATCACCTCGAGCGCGGCGGCATCGGCTTGCACACCCTCCCGGCTGCACAGGTCGCCGAGTCGGTTCACGAGCTGATCGACCGAGAGGAGCGTGAACTCGAAATGCTGGGTGCGCGACCGGATGGTCGGGAGCACCTTCTCGGGGTTCGTGGTCGCGAGCACGAAGACCACGTGGCTCGGTGTCTCCTCGAGCGTTTTCAGCAACGCGTTTGCCGCCGGGTCCGTGAGCATGTGCACCTCGTCGAGCACGTAGACCTTGGTACGTGCGCCGGCGCCCATCCCGAGCGTGGAGCTCTCGATCACGTCGCGGATGTTGTCGATGCCGCGGTTGGATGCTGCGTCCAGCTCGAACAGGTCGAGGAACCGGCCCGCGGCGATCGCCACGCAGTTCTCGCACTCGCCGCACGGCTCGCCCTCGGCACCGAGGTTCGTGCAGTTCAGTGCCTTCGCGAGGATGCGGGCCGTCGTGGTCTTGCCGGTGCCACGCGGCCCGGAGAACAGGTACGCGTGCCCGACGCGCTCGTCGCGCACCGCGTTGCGCAGCGCCGTCGTGACGTGCTCCTGACCAACAAGCTCGTCGAATCGCTGCGGCCGGTACTTGCGATACAGGGACTGGTACGCCACAAGGCCGACTGTACCCAGGCCATCAGGCAGTGCTGTCGCCGGCGCATTTCTCAGGTTCGCTTCAGCCTTGGCTTCGTACCGTGCACGCCATGCAGAAGATGGTGACAGTTCCTCGCTGGGTGCTCGTTGGTGGCGTGGCCGTGGCCATCCTGGGCTTCGGGACGATGGGAACGGTGCTCGCGCTCGACGACGAGCCGTCCCCCCAAGCCGCGGCGCCATCGGTTCCCGTGACCGAACCACCGATCAACGAGCCCGACGCCGAGGCGCCTGACGGTGCGCCGGTGTCACCCGCCTGCTCCTCGGGGCCGCGCGAACACCGGGTGCACCGCGCCACGAGCACCGATGGCCTGACATGGACCTTCGATGACGACCCCATCGTCGAGCAGGCTTCCGTGCCCGATCTCCTGATGGCCTCGAACGGCGACCTCCTGCTGGTCTTCGTCGACGCTTCGGATCCCCCCGAGTCCGCGGCGATCATGCGCTCCACCGACGACGGGGAGACCTTCGAGCGCGTCGACTTCTCGATCGAAGGCCTCCCGGCAGACACCAGGGTCCTCGACCCCAACCTCGTGCTGCTCCCCGACGGCCGCCTTCGCCTCTACTACTTCGGGATCGCGCCCAATGTGAGCATCACCTCGGGTGCGCAGCACACCGTCTACAGCGCGATCTCCGACGACGGTGTGCATTTCGTGCAAGAGGGCATCGTGTTCGAGGGGCCAGGGCTCGTCGATCCGGATGTCTTCGAGGTGGCCGGGCGATGGGTGATGTACGTGTTCGGCAACGAAGGCACCGAGGTGGCCGTCAGCAGCGACGGAACGACGTTCACCACCGAAGGGCTCCTGTCGATCCAGCGGGTCGGGACCACGGGACCGGTCACGCTTGCTGACGGGCGGCTCCGGCTCTACGGGTTCGAGCAGACACAGCACGGCGCACTCGTCGTCTACGACTCGAAGGACGGCGGCGGCACGTGGGAGCAAGTGGACGGCTTCACGCTCGAGCTCCCGACCGGCACCAGCGCGACCGACCCGCAGGTCGTGCAGCTCGACGACGGCTCGTGGCAGATGGTGCTCAAGATCGCCGACATCGACCCCGCCTGCACCCCCGGATCACCACAAGTGGGACAGTGAACGGGCGAAGTGCGGACCGTGCACCCTTCGTCGACCTGAGCGCGCCGTCGATCGGAGATCCGACGCAGCTCAGGCCAGGCTTGCCTGCGGCACACAGGACATTCCGCTGAGAGCTGCTTCCTTCCGGACCTGACTCGGTTCGCGGGATCCCGTTGCGCAGGACCCGACCCTCGACGCCACGTGCGGGACCGATCGTGCGGCGGCCCGAACCTCGGAAGGGGATTCAGCTCCCCGTACGTGGATTTGAGATACAGGGCACCACGAGCTCCCCGCCTAGCACGGTCCGCAGAAGGAGCGTATCTGGGCCACCTACGATCGCCGTTCCCGGGAGGGATGCGAGAGCGGCCGAATCGGCACGCTTGGAAAGCGTGTGTGGGGCAACTCACCGTGGGTTCGAATCCCACTCCCTCCGCCAGATCGCACCCGTCCATTGGACGGATCCCCCCGCCCCCGGGGCGATGCGTCCAACGGAAGGTCTAGGCCGAGGGTCAGGTGCCGGGGCGGG
>JANOHN010000032.1:0-1918 GCA_031406505.1 Acidimicrobiia bacterium
CCACTCCCGCCACCCGTCACCAGCGTGCTGTACCCGTCGAGTGCTGCCACGGTGATCGCTCCTCCTCGCTCGGGGTCAGCGAGGGGCTCGGGGGAGGCCGAGACCCGCCATCCCGATGATCTCGCGCTGCACCTCGTTCACGCCGCCGCCGAACGTGCCAACCGGTGCGTGCCGGAACGCCTGCTCGAGACTGCCGTGCAACAGCGACCCGGCGGTTCCGGCGGGCAAGTAGCCGGCCGAGCCGACCACTTCCATGAGCAGACGCAGGCAGCGCCAGAGCTGCTCGGTGCCAAGCACTTTCATCGCCGATGCGTCAGCCGGATTGAGCGATCCTTCGTCGAGCGCGGTGGCGACGCGCCAGTTGTTGAGCTTGAGCGCCTCGGCGATCGCGTGCACACGAGCGAGCGAGGTGCGCACCCACTCGTCGTCGATGACGCGGCGGCCGTCGGCGCGTGTTGTCTCCCGCGCCCAACGCAGCACCTCCTGCAGCGGCCGATCGATGCGGCCAGCGGGGCCGAGCGCGACGCGCTCATGGTTGAGCTGGCGGGTGATGAGCTTCCAACCCGCGTTCTCCTCGCCGACCAGGTTCGCAACCGGCACGCGAACGTCCTCGTAGTACGTGGCGTTCGTGTGACCACCTCCGAGCGTCCAGATCGGTGTGTGCTTGAAACCGGGCACGTGGGTCGGGACGAGGATGATCGAGATGCCCTTGTGCTTGGGCGCGTCGGGATCGGTGCGGCACGCGAGCCAGATGTAGTCGGCATCGTGCCCGCCGGTGGTGAAGACCTTCTGGCCGTTGATCACGTACTCGTCGCCGTCGCGGATGGCGCGCGTGCGGAGCGCCGCGAGGTCGGTGCCAGCGCCTGGTTCGGTGTATCCGATCGCGAAATGCATCTCGCCGGCCAGGATCTTGGGCAGGAACTCGCGCTTCTGCTCGTCCGAGCCGAACATGCGCAACGTGGGACCAACGGTGTTGAGCGTGACGAGCGGCATCGGCACACCGGCCCGATTCGCCTCGTCAAAGAAGAGGTACTGCTCGAGCGCGGTGCGACCCTGACCGCCGTACTCCGTCGGCCATCCGACGCCGAGCCAACCGTCACGCCCCATCTGACGCACGACCTCGCGGTAGCCCTCACCGCCGGCCTCGCCACCAGTGAGCGACGCTCGCCGAGCGGGGGTCATGAGCGCGGCGAAGTACTCGCGCAGCTCCAGCTGAAGCGCTCGCTGCTCGGGCGTCAGGTCGATCTGCACGCCACCGTTCTAGTCTCGTTGGGGCGTTACCCAAGGGGGTTGGCATGGCAGACCCGGTCATCATCGAAGCGGCGATCAACGGCACAACCACGAAGGAACGCAATCCGCATGTGCCGCGCGACCCCGATGAGATCTCGGCCGATGCGCTGGCCTGCCTCGCGGCCGGCGCCGGGATCGTGCACAACCACTGCGACGTGGTCGCCGCTCCTGGTGAGCAAGCAGCCGCCCGCTACCTCGAAGGCTGGGAGCCGGTGTTCGCGGAACGTCCGGACGCATTGATCTACCCAACCACCAACTTCGGTCCCGGTGTCGAGGGCGCGTACGCGCACATGGCGCCACTCGCGGCGTCGGGCTGGTTGAAGATCGGGATCATCGACCCCGGCTCGGTGAACCTCGGCGGCGCCGACGCCGATGGCCTCCCCGCAGCTCCTGGCTTCGTGTACGCCAACTCGTACGGCGACATCCATCATCAAGCGGCCGTCTGTGCCGATCAACGGCTCGGACCGAGCATGGCGATCTTCGAGCCCGGATGGCTCCGGACCGCGCTCACGTGGTGGCGCGCCGGTCGGCTCCCGCAAGGCGCGATGGTCAAGCTCTACTTCGGTGGCGAGGCGGGCTACATCACGAGCGTCGCCCAGCAGCACGCCGGCGCCACCTTCGGACTGCC
>JANOHN010000038.1:0-3199 GCA_031406505.1 Acidimicrobiia bacterium
CTCTGACCTCGCGGGCCTCCAGACGCGGGCCGAGCGCGACGGCGACGTCTGGGTGGTCAATGGGCAGAAGGTCTGGACGTCGGGTGCCCATCGTGCTGATCGAGGTGTCCTCCTCGCGCGCACCAATCCCGACGTTCCGAAGCACGAAGGACTGACGATGTTCATCCTGGACATGCAGGCTCCGGGCGTGACCGTGCGACCGCTGCGGCAGATCACGGGCGAGACGCACTTCAACGAGGTGTTCCTCGACGACGTCCGGATTCCGCTCGACCAGGTGGTGGGGGAGGTCGGGCAGGGCTGGAAGTGTTCGACGGCGCTGCTCATGAACGAGCGCGTCACCATCGGCACGGCGGTCGGAGGCGGACCAAGCGGCGAAGTGGAGAACTTCGACCGCCTCCTCGAGCTCGCCCGCGAGCGCAGTCTCGACTCCGATCCAGTGGTCCGTCAGGAGCTGGCCGACGTGTACATCCGGCAGCGCAGCCTCCGGTTCCTGCGCCAGCGAACCCAGGCGGCGACCCGAGCCGGGCGCGCGCCCGGACCAACGGCGTCGGTTGCGAAGCTCGCGACCGCGGAGACGTCGCAGCGTTCCGGCAATCTCGCGATGGGGCTTGCGGGCGCCGGCGGGCAGGCGTGGCTCCCCCAACTCGGGGAAGGCGGGCGGTGGTGCCACCTGGCGTTGACGACGCGAAGTCGTTCCATCGGTGGCGGAACGAGCGAGATCCAGCGCAACATCATCGGCGAGCGCGCGCTCGGGCTTCCTCGCGAACCGGATCCGTCCCGGAACACACCGTTCCGTGACCTGCTCGTGAACCCTCTCGCGCGTCGGGTTGAAGGCCACACGCTGGCCGATGACGGCCCGACACGACACTAGGAGCGTACGAACGATGAGCGGCACGATGGACGGCATCCGGGTGCTCGAGCTCGCCACGTGGGCGTTCGTCCCGGCGGCAGGAGCGGTGCTGGCCGACTGGGGTGCGGACGTCATCAAGATCGAGCACCCCGATCGTCCTGACCCGATGCGTGGGCTCAACCCCGGGAACCTGGCCAGAGCAACGATCCGTCCCCGGGTTGAAGGAGGGGACACGGATCCGAAGCGCGTGATCATGGAACAGGCCAATCGAGGCAAGCGCTCGATCGGCTTGGACATCTCCACCCCCGGTGGCTACGAGATCTTCTCGAAGTTGATCGCCACGGCAGATGTCTTCCTGACGAACATGCTGCCGTCGACCCGTCGCAAGCTCCGCGTCACACCCGAGGATCTGCGCGCGGTCAACCCGAACGTCGTGTACGTCCGAGGTTCTGGCTTCGGTGCGCTCGGTCCGGCGGCAGACGAGGCTGCATACGACGGGACGGCGTTCGTGTCGCGCGGCAGCTTCGCTCATCAGGTGACACCCGCCGGCGCGGACTGGCCCGTCCTCGCTTCCGGCGTTGCCGGCATCGGAGACCTCCCCGGAGCAATGACGCTCGTGGGGGGTATCGCCGCGGGCCTCCTGCAGCGCGAACGCACCGGCACTGCGCCGATCGTGGACGTGTCCCTGCTTGCGACTGCGATGTGGCAGACGGCTACTGGCATCGTCGCGACGGGCATGTTCGACATGGAGGACGTCCCAAAGCCGCCGAGAGAACAGGCCGCGAACCCGCTGACGATCTACTACAAGCTGCAGGACCGTCGCTTCATCAAGTTCTCTCTCCACACTTCGGATCTCTTCTATGTCGACCTGTGCAAGAGGCTCGGGCTCGAAGCGCTGATCGACGATCCGCGCTTCAAGACGCAGGCATTGCGACGCGAGAACTCGGTCGAGTTCGTCAAGCTGATGGATGACGCGTTCGCCCCGTTCTCCGTCCACGAGGTGCGCCGACGACTCGATGGATTCAAGGGAGCTTGGGCCGTCGTGCAGACGCCACTCGAGCTGCAAACCGATCCGCAAGTGGTAGCGAACGGTTACTTGCGCCGGGTCACGTCGGACAAACGCCCCGACTTCATGGTCGTGGGTCCGCCGGTCCAGTTCGACGAGGAGCCCGCTCCGGAAGGTCGAGGATTCCCAGAGCACGGTGAGCACACCGACGAGATCCTCTTGGAGCTTGGGTTGGACTGGGACACGATCATCGCCTACAAGACGGCAGCCGACGTCCTGTGAGCCCCGAAGCGGGGAAAGCCGAAGCGAGGTAGGTCGTGCTCGAGTGGTCCGAGGAGCAGTTGCTGGTCCGTGACGCGATCCGGCGCTTCGTGCACACCGAGATCGCACCGCGCCAACAGGAGCTCGAACACGGGGATCTGTTGCCCTACGACCTTCTTCGAAGTTTCGCCCGCACCTTCGGGCTCGACGAGATGGCAAGAACGCGGTTCGCGCGCATGGTCGCGGCAGCAACCGGCGAATCGCCACCACCTGGGTCCGATGGCCCACCGGTGGATCCAATGACGCGCATCGCTATGACGCTGCTACCGATCATCGAGATCTCGAAGTACTCGCTTGGTGCGGTCACCGCGCTCGGCGTGTCAGTCGGCCTGACTGCGGGAGCGATCATGGCGAAGGGGACGCTCGCCCAGAAGCAGCGATGGGCTCTGGACCTCTTGACGCTCGACACGATCGGGGCCTGGGCGATCACCGAACCCGATTCGGGATCCGACGCGTTCGGCCAGATGCGAGCGACCGCGCGGCGCGACGGCGACCAGTACGTCCTCAACGGTTCGAAGACGTTCATCACGAATGGTCCCTTCGCCGACACGATCGTCTTCATCTGCAAGCTGGACGATGGTGAGCCGTCCTCTGAGCGCAAGGTCCTGTCGTTCGTGCTCGACTCGGACATGCCGGGTGTCGAGCGTTCCGGCCCACTCAAGAAGATGGGGCTCCATTCCTCACCGACCGGCCAGGTCTTCGTCACCGATGTCGTCGTCGGTCGCGACCGGCTTCTCGGCGAGCAGGAGCCCACGGGCCGGTCGGATCGCGATGGCGCGAAGGGGACGTTCGCGACCGAACGTGCCAGCGTGGCGTGCATGGCGCTCGGCGTCATCGAGCGGTGCCTCGAGCTTTCGGTTGGCTATGCGCGTGAGCGCGTCCAATTTGGGCAGCCCATCGCGTCGTTCCAGTTGATCCAGGACAAGCTCGCGCGCATGGAGGTCGCACGTCTCAACGTCCAGAACCTCGTCTACCGCTACGTGGAGCTGACGGCCAGCGGCGAGAAGCCGTCGCTCGCCGAA
>JANOHN010000075.1:0-9609 GCA_031406505.1 Acidimicrobiia bacterium
CATTGCTCACAAGCTCAGTGATGACGAGACGAGCGTCGTCGGCGAGCTCCTTGCACCCCCACCCCGACAGGGTCCGCTCTACAAGGTCCCGCGCGGTCCCTGCGCTCGTTGGTTCTGGCGCGAGCAGCAGAACCGCCTCCAGCTCCAAGACGCTACCGACCAGCCGCTCGCTGGTGCTCGTTCTTCGTCACCTACTCCGCGTACCCCCGTGCCCCGACCTCGAAACCCATGTTGCAAGGTGCCTCCCGGATGGAGTCAAGGCCCGGACGGTAGGGTGAGCCTCATGAGCTTTGAGGCGCGTCGCGACGGCGACACGATCTTGGTCTCGGGGGAGCTCGACCTCGCGACGGCACCCGATCTCCGCGCCTTGCTCGATGCCATCGACGACGCAAGCACAGTGACGGTCGATCTGGGCGCGACGACATTCGTGGACTCGCAGGGTCTCGCCACACTCACGGCTGCCAAGCAACGCCTCGAAGATCGGCTGCGGATTGTCAACGCTCATGACAACGTCCGCCGCGTCTTCGAGATTACAAATCTCGAAGACGTCCTTCTCGACGACTGAAGCTCCACGCGGCGATCCTCTCGGGGTTTAGGGAGGGCCGGTGCAGGGCATATTCCTGCATAGGTTGGAGGAGAAGGACGGGGATGGGCGCGGCGATATCAGTCCTTGCGGCCGACGACCGCGGTTGCGCCGCGGTCCTCCACGGCTCCTTCGATAAGACCAACCGCTGGTTCCTCACCAAGCACCTCGGCGAGCTCGATGGCGATGTCGTTCTCGACTGCCGCAACGTGCACAGCCTCGATGCCTCGTCGCTCGCTGCACTCAAGGAGTTCTGCCACCGCGCCGCGGTCGAGTATCGCCGAGTCGTCATTCGCTCCCTCCTACCCGAGCTGTGGTTCGCGGTACGGTCCGATCGAAGCCAGATGCGTGAGGCGTCGGGCGCCTAGCGTGGGGCCTCCACTCGGAGGCATGCACAATGACGGTCCGCCCGAACATCGATCTGCACGGCAAGACGGCGCTCGTGACCGGCGCATCGCGGGGCATCGGGCTCGCGATCTCCGAGGCGTTCGCGGCCGCGGGTGCCAACGTGATGCTGTCGTCGCGCAAGCAGGAAGCGCTCGACGAGGTAGCCGCGACGATCACCGGTCCTGGTGACGTCGCCACGTTCGCCGCGAATGCCGGCGAACCGGAACAGGCCGCCGCTTGCGTTGCGGCGACCGTCCAGCACTTCGGTGCAGTCGACATCCTCGTGAACAACGCGGCGACGAACACGCACTATGGCCCCGCCATCGAGATCGACCTGTCCCGGTTCGACAAGAACTTCCAGGTCAACCTTCGGGGCACGTTCGTGTGGACGCAAGCGGCGTGGCGAGCCGGCATGCAAGAGCATGGTGGATCGGTGATCAACATCGTGTCGGTCGGTGGGTTACGTCACGACTCGGAGATCGGCATCTACAACGTGACGAAGGCCGGGATCATCCACCTCACCAAGGTGTTCGCCGCCGAGCTCGCCCCGCGTGTGCGCGTGAACGCCATCGCCCCCGGTCTGGTCAAGACCGACTTTGCCCGCGCGCTCTGGGAGCCCGCCGAAGATCGCGTGGCCGCGACGATGCCACTCCAGCGACTCGGCGAGCCTGACGACATTGCGGGGGCGGCGCTGTTCCTCGCGAGCGACCTTGGCTCATGGATCACTGGGGAGACACTCGTCGTCGACGGCGGCGCACTCGTGGCGATGCACCACTAACCGAGTCGGGCGGCGACCTCCGCTACTTCCACTTCCAGTTGGGGTCGCGCTTCTCGAGGTAGGCCTGGCGGGCTTCGCCGGCGTCTTCGTAGCGTCGGAGGCGCGCCGTGTAGTCCTGCTCGATGCGGTACGCCTCCTTGAGCGGAAGGTGTTCGACGCGGTTCATCCCTTCCTTCGCGAGGCGCAGCGCGATTGGGCTCTTCGCCGCGAGCGACTCCGCGAGCGCGCGGGCAGTCGCCGCGAGCTCGGCGTGCGGCACCACGGTGCGCAGTGCGCCCAATCGGTACAGCTCATCGGCTGAGATCACCTCGCCGGTGAAGAACAGCTCGCGCGCCTTGTGTCGACCAACGAGGGACGACAAGTGCGCGCTCCCTCCCAGCAACCCCACGTTGATCTCGGTGAGCCCGAAAGTGGCGTTGTCCGCCGCGATGAGGATGTCGCAACAGGCCGCGAACGCCAGACCAGCCCCGAGCGCGGGTCCGTTGATGGCCCCGATCACCGGCACTGCGCAGTCGGTGATCGACCACATGGCATCGCGCGCTGTGCTCCCCGGATCAACGACTTTCGTGGGCGGCGGGTCGGTGGTCGGCTCCCCGATCGAGCGGAGATCGACCCCAGCCATGAACGCCCGATCGCCGACCGCGGTGAAGATCGCCACCCGGACCTCGCGGTCCTCGTTGAAGGACGCAAACGCCGTGTGGATCTCCTCAAAGGTCGAGCGGTCGACGGCGTTCACCGGCGGACGATCGAGCGTGACCGTCGCGACGTGATCGGTCACATCGACCGAGATGCTCGTGGATCCCTTGGCAGCCAAGCATGTGCAAGGTAGCCGCTCACCCGCAGACCGGTTCTAGAGTGCGCTCATCGCCGTGTCCCCCATCAACGACGCTGAGCTCGTCAACGCCCTCCGCTCGTCGTCACCGGCCGATGTGCTCAACCGGCCCCTCGGCAGCGCGGTGGTCGTCGACGCCAGCACCGACCGATCACCCGACGACCTTCCCGTGCTCCGAGAAGCGGCGGCGACGCTGCCGTGCGTGATCTTCGGCGTGGCCGAGGACGATGCATCTCCGTGCGCCGATCTCTTCGACGTGATCGTGGCGCCGCACGATCCGATGCTCGACGCCGCGCTCGAGACGGTCGGCGCACACCCGCTCGCCGCGACCGCGCTTGCGGTCTTGCTCCGAGGTGTTGGCGGACGATCCGTCGGCGATGGGCTCGCCGCCGAATCAGCGGTGTACTCCACGCTCCAGGCCGGGCCCGAGTTCGCGGCATGGCGCGCGATCACGCCAACACGATCACGCGCGTCAACCGACCATCCAACCGTGTGCGTCGAGCGCTCCGACGACCAGTTGCGCGTCACGCTCTCGCGCCCCGAGGTGCACAACGCGTTCAGCGCCCGCATGCGGGACGAGCTCATCGCCGCGCTCGAAATTGCGATCGCCGATCCGTCGATCGCCGAGGTGGTGCTCGACGGTGCCGGTCCTTCGTTCTGCAGCGGCGGCGCCCTCGACGAGTTCGGCTCGCGCCCCGACCCGGCGACCGCGTACCTGGTGCGACTCGCTCGAAGCGCGGGGCGTGCGCTGGCCATGATCTCGGATCGTGTCACCGCGCGGATCCATGGTGCGTGCCTTGGCTCGGGTATCGAGCTCCCGGCGTTCGCGCACCGAGTGATCGCGGATCCCAATACAGAGATCGCGCTCCCGGAGGTCGGCATGGGACTCATCCCGGGGGCCGGCGGAACGATCAGCCTGCCCCGCCGTATCGGCCGCCACCGCACGGCGCTCCTCGCGCTCTCCCGCACTTCGATCGATGCCGAGACTGCGTTGCGCTGGGGCCTGGTGGACGAGATCGAGTCGTAACGCGCCCGAGGCCCGGCGACGAAGGGGGTGTCGTCGCCGGACCTCGGCACGAAGTCGCCAGAAGCGGCGCTACTTGTCGGCGTGGCCCTCGTCCGCGTCACCCTCAACGTCGGAGTCGACCGCGATGACCTTATACGTGGCGTCGAGACGCACATCGACGACGGAACCGTCGTCCTTCGTGACCTCGACCTCCCAAGTCGCGCCCTTCTCGTTGTCGCGCTCGACGGCGTTCGCCGTTCCGCCGGTCTCGGCAACAGCCGCGGCGACGGCCTGGTCGGCGGCGGGACCGCTCGCGGTTCCCTCGCCGTCGTCGCTGCTGCCGGCGACGGCAACCGCGCCGCCGGTGATGCCGGCAGCGAGCACCACGCCGGCCATTGTCGCAACGATGGTTCGCTTCTTCATCTCGTGCCCTCTCGTTGGGGAATGGGACGAGCCCCGATGCGGGACCTCGGGATCACTGTGCGCTTCTGAACGTTGGCCGCCCGTGAGATGAAGATGTGAAATCAGCCGGATACCGGGATTCGCAGCCCCACGACCGCGCCCCGTGGGAGGCGGTTGGCCGCCACCGCGGTGCCGCCGTGCGCCCGGGCCACCGCGAGCACGATGGCAAGCCCGAGGCCGGTGCCACCGGCATCGCGCGAGCGAGCGTCGTCGGCACGGCGGAACCGCTCAAAGGCGTGCGGCAGGAAGTCGACCGGGAACCCGGGGCCGTCATCGAGCACTTCGATCACGACGTGGTCGTGTTCCTGCCGAGCGCGGGTGGACACTCGAGAACCCGCTGGCGCGTACCGCAACGCGTTCTCGAGCAGGTTCTCGACTGCGCGCCGCAGGAGCTCGGTCGAGAACGATGCCTCGAGTGCCGCTTCCACCTCGAGGTCCAGCGCCACCGATTGCTCCGAAGCTCGTGCGGCGAGCGCCGACACCGATGCTTCCAACACCGGGGCGACGGGTCCACGTACTCGGGCGTTGTCGCGGTGGTCATCGTCGGCCACCGCAAGGAAGAGCAGCTCCTCGGTGAGGTGGACCAATCGATCGGTGTCATGTTGCGCGGCCGAGACCGTGGCCAAGAGCTCCTCGTGCGAGCGCGGCCGGCGGCTCGCGAGCTCGAGCTCGGTCTGTAGCACGGCAAGTGGTGTGCGCAGCTCGTGACCGGCGTCGGCCACGAAGCGCCGTTCGCGCTCGAGGGCACCATGGAGGCGGTCGAGCAGGTCGTTCAGCGTCGCGCCGAGTGCCGCGAGCTCATCGCGCGTCGTCGGCACCGCGAGCTGTGGTGCGGCGTCACGTTCGGAGATCGCAGCGGCTTGGCGGCGCATGCGCTCCACCGGTCGCAGTGCTGAGCCGGCCAGCACGTACGCGCCGAGACCGGCGATCAGCACCACCGCGATGCCACCGAAAAGCAGTGCGTCATGCACGCGGTCAACTGCTTCGTTTGCCGGCTCGAGGGAGGTGCCGACGACGACGATGCGCGTGCCTGCCAGGGTCTCGGTGGTACGAGCGAGGATCCGAAACGGTTCCTCCTCGCGACCCAGGCCCTCATCGGTGATGACCGTGGAACGACTCGCCCGGCCCACCTCTACCTTCGTGAGGACACGCGTCGCGCCAGCCTCGCGGGTTGACTCCAGCAGCCGGCCGTTGGCATCGAGCACCTGAGCCACGAGCTCGCGGGTGCGAACGACCGCGGTCGGGCCAAGCTCGTCGAGACCGAGCGCATCACCCCCCGAGTTGCGCAGCGCTCGTTCGAGCGCGTCGGCCTGCGTCCGCAGGCCGGGATCGAGCGACTTCTCGACGCCATGACGGAACGACCGCTCGAACAACATGCCACTCACACCGAAGATCACCAGGGCCGCGAGCGCGAAGCCGAGCGCGAGCCGGACGCGGATCGGCATGGCTCAGTCGTTCGCGGGGGACCGAAGGCGGTACCCGGCACCGCGCACCGTCTCGATGTCGCTGCACCCGAAGGGCCGATCGACCTTCTTGCGGAGGTAGGCGATGTACTGATCGGCCACGTTCGACATGCCGTCGTATGCGAAGTCCCACACGTGCTCGAGGATCGCGGTCCGCGTCACCACCTCGCCCGCGCGGCGCATGAGGAGCTCGAGGAGGGCCATCTCTTTCGGGGACAGCGAGATCTCGGTGTCCCCGCGCCAGGCCCGGTGCGTCGCCGGGTCGAGCCGCAGGTCGCCCACCTCGAGCACGACCGGGCGTTCGCTGCGGCCCCGGCGCATGAGCGATCGAACACGAGCAGCGAGCTCAGCGAAGCTGAACGGCTTGACGAGGTAGTCGTCGGCACCCGCGTCGAGACCACGAACGCGGTCCTTGACCTCGTCGCGGGCAGTGACCATGATCACCGGCGCCCATCGCCCGGCCGTACGGAGCTGGCGGCACACCTCGAAGCCGTCCATGCCGGGAAGCATCACGTCGAGCACGATCGCGTCGTACTCGTTCTCGGTACCGAGCCACAGCCCATCGGTGCCGTCGCGGGCCACATCGACGGCGTGACCCTCCTCACGAAGCCCTTGTGCCAGCAAGTCCGCCATACGGTGCTCATCCTCGACCACCAGCACCCGCATCCCACGAGCGTACGGGGACCACATGTGAGCGCGATGTGAGCCCAGCGGTGGCCGCGGACTCGCCGACGATCATGACCGCCTCATCACGGTGGGACTTCGCAGTATCGAACCGACCGAGCCCACCGGCACTCGTTCCCACACTGGGTATAGGTTCTCGAAGCAAGGTGTTGGCGTCTCGGGGGGGCGGATCTCATGAGATCACAACGTTTGGCGCGGACCGCGATGCTGGCGATGGTTGCCCTGGTGGCACCGGTGGCTCTGGCGGGGCCTGCATCTGCGACAGAGCCGGCCACCATCAGCGGCCACATCACTGTGCCCCAGGAACTCTTGGACCAGGCCCAGAACATGGGCGGGATCGGGGGCTTCGGCGTGATCGCATGCCAGGGAGTGGTTCCTCCTGCCGTTTCCCCCACGAGTGGATCGCCGTGCCCGGGAACCTCCGCCGCCGGCCAGGCCGCCAACCCGAGCGGTAACTACACGTTGAACATAGGGAACACCGGAAACACCGACCACACGCCGTGGTTCGTGCGCCCGTACTGGAACAGCATCGCGCTCCAGCCCGCAGTCCAATTCGTTGTGATGGGCAACGTGACGCAGGATTTCGTGATCACCTTGGGTGATGTCACGACCTTCACCGGCTCGGTGACGGGCCCACCACCCTCGCCGACCACGTTCCCGATCGGGATGGGCGTGGTCGCCTGCCTGGACGGATACGGCGCCCCCACAGTTCTCTTCGGCTGCTCGCGGGTCTTCGCCCGGTTCTTGCAGGGGAGCGGCGCGTACACGCTGTACGTGCCACCAGGCTCGTACAACCTCTCGGCGCTCGTAGGGGCCGTGAGCGCCGGCGCCCCGCAAGGCCCGCTCGCCGCGCCGCAAGCCGGCGTGAACTTCTCGGTCACGAACGCCGACCTCGGCACGGTCAGCGGCCACGTGACGATGAGTGACAGCAGCCCCCTGCCCTTCCAAACCGCCGTTCGAGCGTGCCTCGTCCAAGTCGGCCTTGCGCCGTGCCTGGGCTCCCGATCGTTCCCGGTGCAACCCGACGGCTCGTATTCAGCCCAACTTCCGGCGCCGCCCGGAGGGACCACCACCTGGGACGTCGCCCCGATCATGAACGGGGGTACCACCAACCTTGCGACCAGCGTGCAGCGAATCGTTACACCCGGCGCGGCGTCCGCAGATGCCGACTTCAGCATCAGCCCGTCGGTGTTCGGCCAAGTTGCGGGGCACGTGACCTTGACGGGGGCATCCGGCGTGCACGAAGCCGTACGCGTCGCGGCGTGCCCGACGGGGTGGCCGGTCCAGTTCTACGCGTTCTGCCAGCCCTCCACCTCACTTGACGTGAACGGCGACTACTTGTTGAACCGCGTCGCTCCAGGCTCCTACAAGATCGTGGTCGTCGTGGGCGGCCAGGCGGTGCAGGTGTCGCCCGTGAACACGACTGTCGTCAGCGGCGCCACGACAACGGGCCCGAACTTCACCGTCGACGTGTCGGGCTACGCGCTCCTGTCCGCCGACATCGATGTGGGTGGCCAGTCGGTGATCCGCAGCTTCGTCGCCGCCTGCCCGGCGCCCGGCACTCCCGCCAATAACGGCTTGTGCAGCAACGGACCGCCGATCTCCATCACGAACACGATCGACGGCCACGTGGCCACGCTGGTCACACCAGGAAGCTGGAACGTCTTGGGGGTCGCGGAGACCACGCCGAACACTTTCGTCTTCACCACACTCATGACCGTCCAGCTCGTTGCCGACGAAACGCTCGAGTGCACGTTCACGCCTCCGCTCTCGGGGGACTCCTCGGCGGCGTGTGGATTCCTCGCCGGAGATGTGATCCAAACGGTGAGCGATGGAGGAGTCGTCACGACAGATCCGGGTGGCGTGGGCGCGACAGCCGACGTTCCAGTGCAGACCCAGATCGACGTGCCGTCCGGTGTCTCGGGAGAATTCACGGTTACCCCGCAACCCGCGGGCCCGTCACCGAGTGGGTTCGTGCTCTTCGGCACGGAGGTAGTGCTGACGGGACCAGGGCCGGTCGCCGCGGCGACGCCCTACGAAGTGACGTTCACGATCGACTCGTCGGCATTGGGTGGTGTCGCCCCGGCTGACGTGCAGGTGCTGCGCAACAGCGTCGCGGTCGCCAATTGCACGGTCGCAGGCCAGGCGGTCCCCGACCCGTGCGTGGCCGGACGAAGTGCCGGCAGTGGTGGCGACGCGTTGGTCACCGTGCGCACCACGCAGTTCAGCACCTGGAGCTTCGGGCGGCTGGCCACGCCACAGTCGAAGGATGACTGCAAGAACGGTGGTTGGCAGCACCTCGCCGATGCACAAGGTCGGCCGTTCAAGAACCAGGGCGACTGCGTCAGCTATGTCGCCACGGGTGGAAAGAACAAGGCCAAGGGATAACGACGCGAGGCTCAGCCCGTCGCGATCAGGGAAAGGCCGACGAGGCCGAGAACGAGACCGGCGACCTGGAGGCGGGCGATCGGCTCCTTGAGCACGATCCAAGCCCATGCGACCGTGAACGCGGGGCCGAGCGCGGCGAGCGGCGCGACCAGCGACGTGAGGCCCTCGCGCACCGCGAGGAGCAGGAGCGCGGTCGCGGTCACGTCGAGGAGCCCCGCGCCCAGCGCGATCCGTCGCTCCCGACGCCCAGCCCCGATGCTCGTCCGCGTCACCAGGACCGCGAGCAACCCGAGCGGCACCGCGACCGCACGCGCCGCGAGGATCGGCCAGAACCCCGAGTCGTCACCCGTCTCCGTATAGAGGATGAGCGAGATCCCGAAGAGCGCACCTGCGAACACCGAGAGCAGCAGCTCGCGACGCACGTCGGAGTCGCTTGGGCCACTGCGTTCGGCCGCGATCAGCCCGGCAGCCACGATCGCGCACGCGACCCCCACGAGCGCCACCGTCGACGGCTTCTCCCCGGTTGCGGTGCCGTACGTGACCGGGATTATCGATGCGACAACCGCGGTGACCGGCGCGACGACACCCATGCGCCCCGTCGCGAGGCCATGGAACAGCACACCGAGCCCGACCAGGTTGAGCGCGCCAGCGACGCCGCCGAACGCAAGATCGCGACCAGTCGGATCGCCGGAGAACGCGACGGCGAACACGATCGCGGCCGCCAGCGCAGACACCTGCGCGAACGCCAACACCACGACCGTGGGGAGGCGCTTCGATGCCAGTCCACCCAGGAAGTCGCCCGACCCGAAGCAAGCCGCGACGCACACTCCCAAGAACACTGCCAAGGAAGCCGAGCCTACGAGCGGCGGCTGACCCGTCGGTGACAGCTTCGTGGGGGGGGGGGCGGGGCCGGGCCCGCGCGGGAGAGCCAGGGGGGGGGTGGGTTGGGGTTGGGGTGGTTGGTGCTGATGGCGCGGAGGGGGTGTGGTGAGGTGTTGGGGGAGGGGGGCCTCGCGCAGCACGGCG
>JANOHN010000036.1:0-7384 GCA_031406505.1 Acidimicrobiia bacterium
CGAGATCGCCACGCAAGGCTCGGTCAACACGCGAATGGGCGTGGAGCGGTGCGCGCGCTTCGCCTTCGACCTCGCCCGCTCGCGCCCGCGCAAGCACCTCACGCTGGTCCACAAGACGAACGTGCTCCAGTACGCCGGCGATCTGTGGCAGCGAGTCTTCGATGAGGTCGCGGCCGAGTACGAAGACGTGGAGACCGGTTACCACCACGTGGACGCGGCGTGCATCTACTTCGTGCAGGACCCTGGCCGCTACGACGTGATCGTCACCGACAACCTGTTTGGCGACATCCTCACCGACCTCGGTGGCGCCGTCGCCGGCGGGATCGGCCGGGCCGCGTCGGCCAACCTCAACCCGGCGCGCACGGGGCCGTCGGTGTTCGAGCCGGTTCACGGCTCGGCGCCCGACATCGCGGGCAGCGGCAAGGCGGATCCGCGCGCGGCGATCGTGTCCGCGGCGATGATGCTCGAGTTCTTGGACGAGCCCGATGCCGCGGCGCGCGTGCGGGACGCGGTCGACAAGTCCGACGATGTGACCGGAACCACGAGCGAGATCGGCGACGTGATCGCCGAGCGAGTGCAGCAGTAGCGAGCAGCAAGGGAGCCAGAGGCGAGCGAACGGCAGGCAGGGCCAAGAGCGGAAAGCCGGAGGCGAGGAAATGCGGCGCAGGTACCCTGCGCCGTCCGAGCCGGGGCCCGAGCGGCCCGGCCCGCAGGGCCAAGAGCGGAAAGTAGGAAGCGATGCCGATCGAGAAGACCGAGAAGATCTGGATGGACGGGAAGCTCGTCGACTGGGACGACGCGACCGTTCACGTCCTGACCCACACGCTGCACTACGGCTCCGGCGTCTTCGAGGGCATCCGTGCATACCCGACGTCGCGTGGCCCGGCGGTGTTCCGCCTCACGGACCACATGCGGCGGCTCCACGATTCCGCGTCGCTGATGATGATGGAGATCCCGTACTCGGTCGAAGAGCTCGTCGAAGCCACCAAGGAGACGGTGCGGGCCAACAAGGTGGATGGCTGCTACATCCGTCCGATCGCGTACCTCGGGTACGGCGAGATGGGACTCAACCCGTTGCCGTGTCAGGTGAACGTATCGATCGCAGTGTGGCCATGGGGCACGTACCTCGGCGACGAGGGGGTCAAGCGCGGCGTGCGCATGAAGATCTCTACATGGCGTCGGATGGATCCCAACATCAACCCGGTCGCGGCCAAGGGCACCGGCATATACGTGAACTCGAGCCTGGCCAAGGTCGAGGCGATCAAAGGCGGGTACGACGAGGCCGTGCTGTTGAACACCAATGGCGAGGTGTCGGAGGCGACCGGCGAGAACCTCTTTGTGGTCACCGACGGGGTGCTGCGCACGCCGCCCCTGTCGTCGGGCGCGCTCGAGGGGATTACCCGCGCGTCGGTGATGACGATTGCGCGCGACCTCGGCTACGAGGTGCGGGAAGACGTGCTGCTTCGGACCGACCTGTATCTTGCCGACGAGGCGTTCCTCACCGGCACCGCGGCCGAGGTGGTCCCGATCCGCGAGGTCGACGACCGAGCGATCGGCGACCCGGGCGAGATGACGCGCAAGATCCAAGAGACCTATTTCGCCACCGTCCACGGCGAGGTCGAGAAGTACGCAGACTGGCTGGAACATGCCAGCGGTTGAACCAGGCAACGATCGCGGCACCGAAGCGAGCGACCGCGGGCCGGGTATCCCGGCCCGCAGCGAGCGACCGCGAAAAGTCGAGATCTATGACACGACCCTTCGGGACGGGGCGCAGCTCGAGGGGATCTCGCTGACGGTCGACGACAAGCTGCGTATCGCCGAGCAGCTCGACTGGCTCGGCGTGCACTTCATCGAGGCCGGCTGGCCGGGATCGAACCCGAAGGATGACGAGATGTTCCGTCGCGCCGCGGCCGAGCTCACGCTCGACACGAGCACACTCGTCGCGTTCGGTTCGACGCGGCGGCCCAAGGGCAAGGTCGACTCCGACGACACGTTGCGCTACCTCGTGGAAGCGGGAACGTCCACGGTGTGCATCGTCGGCAAGTGCTGGGACTACCACGTCACCGAAGCCCTCGGCACCACGCTCGACGAAGGTGTCGCGATGGTGGCTGACTCGATCGAGTTCCTGTGCGGCAATGGGCTCGAGGTGTTCTTCGACGCCGAGCACTTCTTCGACGGGTACCGCCGCACGCCCGAGTTCAGCCTGCGCGTGCTCGAAGCTGCGGCCGAGCGTGGCGCGACGCGGCTCGTACTCTGCGACACCAACGGCGGCACGCTGCCCGACGTGGTCGAGGCAACGGTTCGGGAGGTCGTGACCTACTTCGGCGGCGACGTGGGGATCGCCGTCCACCTACACGACGACGCCGGGACAGGCGTTGCGAACGCGCTCGCTGGAGTCCGCGGTGGCGCGATCCAAGTGCAGGGCACGATCAACGGCTACGGCGAGCGCACGGGGAACTGCAACCTCACGACCATCATCCCGAACCTCACCCTGAAGATGGGGGTGGAGACGATCCCGGCCGATCGACTCGAGCGGCTCACACCGGTCGCGCACCACGTGGCCGAGCTCGTGAACATGGCACTCAACCCCCAGGCCGCGTACGTGGGGGAGTCGGCGTTCGCGCACAAAGCGGGCCTCCACACGAGCGCGATCAAGAAGCGTCCCGACGCGTACGAGCACGTCCCGCCCGACACCGTCGGCAACGGCACGCGCTTCGTGGTGTCGGAGCTCGCCGGGAGGTCGACGATCCTCCTCAAGGCCGAGGAGCTCGGGCTCGACCTCGATGGCCCACAGGTCAACGACGTGGTCGACATGCTCAAGCGGATGGAGCACGAGGGCTACCACTTCGAGGTCGCCGACGCATCGCTCGAGCTGCTCATGCGGCGCGCCACGGGCTGGGAGCAGCCCTGGTTCGAGGTGGAGTCGTTCCGCGTGATCACCGACGACCTCCAGACTGGCGACGCCGACGCGACCGCCGGCGGTGTGAAGACCGAAGCCACGATCAAGGTGCACATCGACGGCGAGCGGACTGTGGCGACCGCGGAAGGCAACGGCCCGGTGAACGCGCTCGACACTGCGCTGCGCCGCGCACTGAACGGCCGGTATCCGGCCCTCAACCGCGTGCACCTCACCGACTACAAGGTCCGCGTGCTCGACACGCAGAAGGGCACGGGCGCGGTCACGCGGGTGCTCATCGACTCCACGAACGGCGACCGCACCTGGTCGACGATCGGCGTGAGCGAGAACATCATCGAGGCTTCTTGGCAGGCCCTCTACGACTCCCTCGTGTACGGGCTGTTGCAGGATGAACGCTCGGCCTGACGTACCCTTCCGCGCTCATGTCCACTGACCCGTACGTCGCGACCGCACTTGATGGCGCGCCGCGTCAGGAGCCGAACCTTGCGCCGGGGGTGCACTACCCGCCGGCGCGGCCGTGGCGAGCGGATCGGCCCGGCGATCTCAGCGGTGGGCAACCGTCCGGCGATCTCCTCGGGTCGCCGGGGCCCAACATCGGTTACGCCCTGTCGTTGATCGCGCGTGCTCGCGACCGCATGGCGCTCGCACCTCACGAGCACTTCGAGGACGCGGCCGCGATCGTCGGCGAGCTGGCAATGAAGCGAGCTGCCTCGTACGGCCGAGCCCCGGTGATGGCCGACGTGGAGTGCGCAATGCTCCTCCTGGGCTACCAGGGCGGTGTCGATCCGCCCTCCGCCAAGTGGCGCGTGCACGCGGTGGAGGGAGCCCACGAGGACTACCCGCGGCGCCGGGCGCTCTGCGACGCGGCCAACCTCGATGCGCTGCGGCTCGCACCGAGCGCGCTGGCCCCGCGCGCGACCGAGCTCCGTGCGGCGTTCCAGCGGGAAGCTTCTCCCCCAACCTGACGCGGCTGTCAGGTGAATGACTAACCTCACCCGGCCGTGGCCGGGTTCCTGCTGTCGACTGAGCACGAAGAGCTCCGTGCCGCTTTGCGCCGCTTCGCCGACGAGCAGGTCGCACCGCATGCAGCCGAGGTCGACGAGCGGGCCGAGTTCCCGTGGAAGTCGTTCGAGGCCTACCGCGACTCTGGCTTCATCCGCCTGCCATACCCGGTCGAGCATGGCGGTGACGGAGGCGACGGGGTGGCGTACGCGATCCTTGTGGAAGAGGTCGCCCGCGTCTGCGCATCCTCTTCCTTGTTCGTCCTGATCTCGCGGCTCGCCAGCGCGCCGATCCTCCGCCACGGCTCGCCCGAGCTCCAGGCTCATGTGATCCCGAAGATCGTCGCGGGCGACTGGCAAGGCTCGTACTGCTTGTCCGAGCCCCAGGCCGGGAGCGACGTGTCCGCCATGTCCACCCGTGCGGTGCGCGACGGCGATAGCTACGTGCTCAATGGTCGCAAGGCCTGGATCACCAATGCCGGGGTCTCCGACTTCTACACGGTGTTCGCCAAGACCGATCCCGAAGCCACGCGCGGCGGAATCAGCGTGTTTGTCGTGGAGAAGGACACCCCAGGGTTCGCGGTCGGCAAGATCGAGAACAAGATGGGCGTGCGAGGCTCGCCCACCGGCGAGCTCCTCCTCGACGATGTCACGATCCCGGCCGTCAACCTGATCGGCGAAGAGGGTGCCGCGTTCGGGTACGCGATGCGCGCGCTCGACGGCTCGAGGCCGATCGTCGGAGCGCAGGCCGTCGGCATCGCGCAAGGTGCCCTCGAGCTTGCTGCGCGCTACGCCACCGAGCGCTCGCAGTTCGGCTCGCGGGTAGCCGACTTCCAAGGCATCCAGTTCATGCTCGCCGAGATGGCCACAAAGCTCGAGGCCGCCCGCCTCCTCGTCTACCGGGCCTGCTCGATGCTGGACGCCGGCGGACCGGATGTCTCGAAGGCCGCGGCGATGGCGAAGTGGTTCGCGTCCGACACCGCGATGCAGATCACGACCGACGCGGTCCAGATCCTCGGTGGGGTCGGGTATGTGCGCGACTTCCCGGCCGAGCGCATGATGCGGGACGCCAAGGTGACCCAGATCTACGAAGGTACGAACCAGATCCAGCGCATCGTGATCGCCCGCCGCCTGCTCGAAGAGATGACGGGAAGCAACGGCTAAAGCACGGAACCGACAAGTACCCTCGGCGGGTGAGCACGCCACGAGTTCGCTTCTCGCCGGCGCCGACGGGCTCGTTGCACGTGGGCTCGGCCCGCACGGCGCTCTTCAACTGGCTCTACGCCCGCCACCATGGCGCAGTCTTCGCGCTGCGCATCGAGGACACCGACCGTGCTCGGTCCCGCGATGAGTGGGTCCAGGGCATCCCCGCGATCCTCGAGTGGCTGGGGCTCGACTGGGACGAAGGCCCGTTGCTTCAGAGCGAGCGCACCGACGCCTACCTCGCCGCGGCGGCCCTGCTCCTCGACCGCGGTGCTGCGTACGAGTGCTACTGCACGTCGGAGGAGCTCGACGCGCGCAACGAGGGGGCTCGCGCCGCGGGGCGACCACCGGGATACGACGGGCATTGCCGCGACCTGACGGCCGAGCAACGCGCTGCGCTCTCGGCCGAGGGCCGTCCGCGTACCATCCGCTTCCGTACGCCCGACGAAGGCGTGAGCCGGTTCGACGACGCCATTCGCGGCGAGGTGGCGGTGGAGTGGTCCTCGATCCCCGACTTCGTGATCGTGCGCTCCGACGGCAACCCCATCTTCTTCCTTGCCAATGCGGTCGACGATCTCGCCATGGGGATCACGCACGTGATCCGTGGTGAGGACCTCCTCGACTCCACGCATCGCGTGCTGGCGCTGCGGACGGCGATCGACGATGGCGAGCCGCCGGTGTACGCGCACCTCCCGCTGATCCTCGCGGCGGATCGATCCAAGCTCTCCAAGCGTCACGGAGCGATCGCACTCGAGGAGTTCCGCGACGCCGGGTACCTCAGTGAGGCGATCTGCAACTACCTCGCGCTGCTCGGGTGGGCACCCGACGACGGCCGCGAGGTGATGGACATCGCTGAGATCGTCGCCGCGTTCGACCTCGACGGCGTCACCCACGCCGCGGCGGCCTTCGATCACAAGAAGCTCGACTGGGTGAACGGCGAGTGGATCCGCCGGATCCCGCTCGAGACCTTGGAAGCGCGAGCGCAGCCATTCGCCGAGGCTGCGTTCGGTCCGGGCTTCGACCGGGGTACCTTCCGGGAAGCGCTCCGCATCGGGCAGGAACGGGCGATCACCCTCGTCTCGCTCGTCGAGCAGATGGACTTCCTCTTCGTCGACGAGGCCGCGTTCGAGATCGAGCCGGCATCGTGGGAGAAGCTCGCCGCGACCGAGGGGGTCGGGGCCATCCTCGACGCCGTGGCCGCGCATCTCGAGCAGTGCGAGTGGACGCCAGCAGGCACAGACCTCCGACCTGCACTCGAAGCACTCAGCGTGAAGCCAGGAAAGGTGATGCACGCCGTCTACTCCGCCGTCGAGGGCCGCCGGGCCGGGCTCCCGCTGTTCGAGTCGATCGTGCTGCTCGGCCGCGACCGGGTGCTCGCCCGCATCAGCGCCGCTCGGAGCCGACTGGGCGGCGCCACGGCTCGCACGTGACCTGGTTCACCTGGGCCCTCGCCCGTCGCATCTTCATCATCGTCGGGCTCATCCTGATCGGGTACTACGCGATCAACGTCGTCCAGGTGTGGTCGGCCGCCAACGACGATGATCGCCGGCCCTCGCAGGCGATCATCGTGCTCGGGGCGGCCCAGTACGACGGCCGCCCGAGCGAGGTGTTCAAGGCGCGCCTCGACCACGCGTTCGCGTTGTGGCGCACCGGGGTGGCGCCCACGATCGTCGTCACCGGTGGGAGCCAACCCGGTGATCGTTTCACCGAAGCCGGCGCCGGAGCCGACTACCTCGCCGAGCTCGGCGTGGGTCAGGACAACATCCTGCGTGAGACGACGAGTCACAACTCCGTGGAGTCGCTCGACGCGACGGCGCTGATCTTGCGTGAGCGCGGTCTCACGAGCGTGATCCTCGTCTCTGATCCGTTCCACTCGCTGCGGATCAAGCTCATCGCCGAAGAGGTCGGACTCGACGCGGTGACGTCGCCGACGCAGACGAGCCCGATCACCGGCTTCGACGAGTGGAAGCGCTTCGCGTCGGAAGCGTTGCGCGTGTCTGTCGGGCGCATCTTCGGCTTCGGACGCGCCGTACGGGTGGGGAAGCTCGTGCCGGGACTCGCTATCCTGGCATCAGTCGGGGGTGGTGTAATCGGTAACACAGCTGGTTCTGGTCCAGTCGTTGAGGGTTCGAGTCCTTCCCCCCGAGCCCGCCGGTTGCGTCGGGCTCGTGCTCGACGCAACTGATCTCGGCCCCGTCGTCTAGTGGCCTAGGACGCCGCCCTCTCAAGGCGGAAACGGCAGTTCGAATCTGCTCGGGGCTGC
>JANOHN010000095.1:0-24124 GCA_031406505.1 Acidimicrobiia bacterium
GTGCTCGTGCAGGAGCTCCCTGCGGTCGAGATCCTCGCCCGGGTCGATGTGGTCTGCCTCGACAAGACCGGGACCCTCACCGAGGGCGATGTCGTGTTCGACGAGCTCGAGCTCCTGGACTCGGCCTGCACCGACGCGCACCAGGCTCTCGGAGCGCTCGCGGCCGACGAGAACCGGAACGCGACCCTCGGAGCGGTGGGGTTGGCGTTCGACTCGCCGGGATGGGATCGCTCCGGAGCAGTGGCGTTCTCGTCGGCGCGTAAGTGGAGTGCGGCCAGCTTCACCGGCCAAGGCTCCTGGGTGTTCGGTGCGCCGGAGATGGTGCTCGCTCATGTGTCCGCTGATGATCCGGCGCGTCTCCGCGCCGACGAGCTCGCCTCGGAGGGTCGCCGCGTGCTCGTGCTCGCGCGCAGCAGCTCCGCGCTCGAAGGTGAATCCCTCCCGCCCGATCTCGATCCGGTGGCGCTCGTGCTGCTCGCGGAGAAGATCCGTCCGGACGCCGCGGCCACCCTGGCCTACTTCGCCGACCAGGGCGTCGCCTTGAAGGTGATCTCGGGCGACAACCCGCGCACCGTCGCGGCCGTGGCGCGCAGTGTCGGACTGCCGGGAGCCGAGCACGCGATCGATGCGAGGGAGCTCCCCGAGGATCAAGCCGAGCTCGCGGCGGTGCTCGAGGCCAACTCGGTCTTCGGTCGGGTCACGCCCCAGCAGAAGCGCGCCATGGTGGGCGCGCTCCAGTCGCAGGGTCATGTCGTCGCCATGACGGGCGACGGCGTGAACGACGCGCTCGCCCTCAAGGACGCCGACATCGGCGTGGCCATGGGCTCGGGTGCTGCGGCGACCCGCGCCGTTGCGCAGCTCGTGCTGCTTGACGGCAAGTTCGCCACGTTGCCCGGCGTCGTCGCCGAAGGTCGACGCGTCATCGCCAACATCGAGCGCTCAGCCAACCTCTTCGTGACCAAGACCGTCTATGCAGTGGTCCTCGCGGTCGTCGTCGTGATCACCGGGTGGCTCTACCCGTTCCTCCCCCGGCATCTGACGATCGTCAGCACGTTCACGATCGGAGTCCCCGGGTTCTTCCTGGCGCTCGCGCCGAACAAGCGGCGGTACGTGCCCGGGTTTCTCCAGCGTGTGGTGCGCTTCTGCGTGCCGGCCGGCATCGTTGCGGGCACGGCGTCGCTCATCACCTACGCCCTCGCGAAGTACGAGGAGAACCTCGTGCCACGCGAGGCTCGCACCACCACCACCTTGGTGCTGGTCGCGGTCGGGTTGTGGGTCCTCGTGATCCTGTCGCGGCCGTTCAACTTCTGGAAGGGCGTGCTCGTCAGCGCGATGGTCGGCGCGGTGGTGTTGATCCTCGTGATCGAGCCGCTTCGCGACTTCTACGCGCTCCAGCTGCCGGACTGGCGGATTGTCGGCGAGGCCGGATTGGTGGCGGGGGGAGCGATCATCGTGCTGGAGATCGGTTGGCGCGCGTCTCGCATCATCGGGCGACGTCGGCCGGTCGAACCGACGTAGAGCCAGGGCCATTGCGGGTGAGCGAGCGCGAGCACTAGATCGCGGTTCCGACGAGCTCACCGATCAGCGCGGCGGCGCCCATCGCGAGGCCGCCACCGGCCAGGACGCGAGCAGCAGCGCGAGGGACCGGCGCGCCGCCCAGGCGACCGCCCACACCGCCGGTGATCGCCAGCAGCGCGAGCGCGGTGCCGGCGATCACCGCGGTGCGTCCGCTCGACGGAGCGGCGATCGCGGCCACGAGTGGGAGCGCGGCACCGACTGCGAAGCTGGCCGCGGAGACGACCGCCGCCTGCCACGGACGTGCCCGCGTCGCCGAATGCATCCCGAGCTCGTCCCGCAGGTGCGCACCGAGCGGATCGGCCGCGGTGAGCTGGGTCGCGACCTTTCGCGCGAGGTCGTGCTCGAGGCCGCGCTGGACATAGATCTCGGTCAGCTCCTCGAGCTCGAGGTCGGGGGTGCGGTCGAGCTCCTTGCGTTCGCGGGCGATGTCCGCGTGCTCGGTGTCGCGTTGGGAGCTGACCGACACGTACTCGCCCGCAGCCATCGACAACGAGCCCCCTACGAGCGAAGCAAGTCCAGCGATGATGACCGACGAGCGAGACGCCGAAGAGGCCGCGACGCCGATCATGATGCTTGCCGTCGACACGATGCCGTCATCGCCACCCAGGACGGCGGCGCGCAACCAGCCGATGCGTCGAAACCGGTGACGCTCCCGGTGATCGCGGCGGATCACAACCACTTTCTTCGCTTGAAGTAGAAGTACAACGGCAAGCACAGAACCGCGATCACTCCAGTGATCGCGACAAACCCTGCTTCCCAGCCGGACCCAGGCGCCGTCCGGAAGTTCATGCCCAGCGCGCCCGTGACCAGAGTGGCAACCAGCAGGATGGCGCCCCACGCCGCGATCTTCTGCTGGACCAAGCTCATCTGATTCGATGTGACCGCGAGGTCGGCGTCGCGTAGTCCGGTGAGTACGTCGCGCTGCGATTCGGCAAGGTCGGCCGCGCGCAACACGTGGTCGTAAAGGTCCTGGAAGTGCGCGAGCGCGGCCTCGCTGATGTCGGGATCCTCCCGCCGGAGCAACTGACCGACCACCTCACGCAGTGGCAGGGTGGCGCGGCGGAACCGCAGAAGTGCCTTGCTGAGATCGAACAGCTCACGCGGCCGCCCGCGGCGAATGCGGTCGATGCTGTCGTCGAGCACAACCTCTTGGAGCGCGTCGAGGCGGTCGTCGACCGCGTCGCTCACCAGGAAGTAGCGATCGACGACGACATCGAGCATCGCCCACAATAGAAAGCCCTCGTCGGTCGTCCCTTTGTCTGCGCGCTGGCGCTCGAACGCCTTGCGGACGACGTCCATCGGGAAGGTGCCGTGCTCGGCGTTCTCCGGCCGCTGGCACACGGAGAGCAGCCAGCCCTCACCGAACACCACGTCGACCTCGCGGGTGACGAGCTCGATCTCACCTTCGGTCTCCTGGACATCACCGAGGAGCTCGCAGTCGTGGACGGCGACGTGGAAATGATTGTCGTAATGGTCGAGCTTGGTGCGCTGCTCGCCGTGCGCGAGGTCCTCCACGATGAACTTGTGCAGCTGCAGCTCGTCGCCCAGCTTCGTGATCTCTGCCGCGGTCGGTTCGTCGCACTCCACCCAGAGCAACGCGTCGGGCAGGATCGGGGGAAGCGGGTTGCACTCGATCACCTCAGCGGCTTCGACGCCTTCCCGGTAGCGCCAGGCTCGGATCACAGGACCGAGCCTACGGTGGCCGACCACAGGTACGATCCCGCGATGGCCGTCGATGCCCCTGAGATGACTGGTGAGGCGCTGCGCGAGCAGACGCTCGAGTGGCTGCGCGAGGCGCTGCCGGCAGGCTGGATGGAGGCGATCGACACCGATGACACCAATGCGTGGTCGAAGCTCCGCGCCGGCCTCGACTACGCCGAGTGGTGCACCCGCTTCGGTGAGTCGGGGTACGCCACGCCTACGTGGCCGAAGGAGTACGGCGTCGGGCTCTCACTCAGCCCGGTCGAGGCCAAGCACGTCAACGAGGTCCTCAACCACTACAAGGTCCCGCGCCCGTTCAACATCATCGGGATCGGCATGGGTGGCCCGACCCTGCTCACCTGGGGAACCGACGAGCAGAAGCAGCAGCTCATGCGCGGCTTGGCTACCAACGAGGAGATCTGGTGCCAGCTCTTCTCGGAGCCGGGTGCCGGCTCCGACGTCGCGGGGCTCGCTACCCGTGCCGTGCGCGACGGCGATGAGTGGGTCGTCTCCGGTCAGAAGGTCTGGACCACGTTGGCGCACATCGCGCGGTGGGGGATGTTGGTCGCGCGCACGAACCCTGACGTTCCCAAGCACAAGGGGCTCACGTATTTCGTGCTGGACATGCAAGCTCCCGGCGTCGACGTCCGTCCCCTCGTGCAGATCACTGGCGACGCGGAGTTCAACGAAGTGTTCATGGAGGATGTACGGATCCCCGACACCATGCGGGTTGGTCCCGAGGGTGAAGGGTGGCGGGTCGCGGTCACCACGCTGATGAACGAGCGCGTTGCGCTGTCCGGCGCCGGCTCGCTCTCCGGCGACTCGGTCGGTGGCAGCGCAGTCGAGCGGCTGCTCGCTCGCCACCAGCACATTGCCGACCCGCGCCTGCGTCAACGCCTCACGCAGGCGTACATCGACGGCCGGCTCATCCGGTGGAACAACCAGCGGGCCGCCGATCGGCAGAAGCGTGGCGCCGAAGCCGGCCCCGAAGGCTCGATCACCAAGCTCATGCAAGCCGAGTACAACCAGCGCCTCCAGAAGCTCGCGATCGATCTCGAGGGCGCGAACGGGATGGCATGGGAAGGCGCCGGGCTCATGGGGACCGGCGACGGCAACCCGGCGTGGATGGACACCGAGAGCGAGGGGTCGCGTGACATCGCACGCGGGTTCCTCCGTGCGCAGG
Organism: Acidimicrobiia bacterium; assembly: GCA_031406505.1. GTDB lineage: Bacteria > Actinomycetota > Acidimicrobiia > IMCC26256 > PALSA-555 > SHVJ01. Next base: position 4,463 of record JANOHN010000095.1, read on the forward strand.
CGAACACCATCGAGGGGGGCACATCCAACGTGATGCGCAACATCCTCGGTGAGCGCGTGCTGGGGCTGCCGAAGGAACCCGACAACTCACGCGAGCTGCCCTGGAAAGACGTGCCCCGCTCGGGCTGAGCGCGCGGCCCGAGAGAACGGCCTGGGTGAAGCGATCCCTCCAGCGCTTCCTGCGTCGACGCGGAGCGACGTCGGCTGAGATCGAGAACGCGGTCGAGCACGGCTACCTGTCGCTGCTCGTCCTGGACCGGTCGATCATGCCGGGCACCCGGCAGTACACGATCGAGCAGCTCGCGGCCCGTGCCGGCACCGATCTCGAGACCACGCACGCGCTCTGGCGAGCGATCGGGTTCCCTGATCTCGCGGAGCACTTGCCGGTGTTCACGAACGCCGATGTCGAAGCGTTGCGTGTGTTTGTCGAGCGGATCCGCAGCGGGTCGGTGTTCGAGTGGACGCTTGAGCGCGCGCTGTCACAAGCCAGGGTGCTCAGCTCGTCTCTGGCTCGCGTTGCCGACTCGGAGACCGACGAGCTCTCGCACTCGGTCCTGCTGGCCCGCGCCGCGGGCCTCGGCGACGAAGAGCTTGCACTTGCGCTCGCCGAACGGCTCGACTTCGAGGCAATCGTCCGTCTCATCGACCATGCCCATCGACTCCAGCTGCGGGCCGCGATCTGGCGACGACTGGCGGACGTCGACCCGACGGCACCCGGTACCGTCACGGGTGCGGTGGGATTCGTCGATCTCGTGGGGTACACGGCTCTGGCGGAGGATCTCGACGACGAGGAGCTCGGAACACTGGTGGCGCGCTTTGCCGACGTCGCGCACGACACCGTGGCGGCCGAAGGCGGTCGCATCGTCAAGACGATCGGCGACGAGGTGATGTTCGTGTGCGACACCGCAGCGACTGCGGCCGAGATCGCTGTGCGGCTTACCGAACGGTCGTCGGGTGACGAGCTGCTGCCGTCGGCATGCGCGGGTGTGGGCTTCGGGTCGTTGCTCGCTCGGGAAGGCGACTACTTCGGTCCGGTCGTCAACCTCGCGAGCCGGCTGACCGACATGGCTCGTCCGGGTCATGTGCTTGCGTCGGCCGACGTCGCCGTGGCGTTGGCGCCCTCGTCGGGACTGATCGCCCGGCGCCAGGGCCACCGGCGGCTTCGAGACATCGGGAGGGTCGAGGTGTTCCGCCTCGAACGCGCCTGAGCCGTCGGCCTAGACCTCGCAGCGGGTCTTGCGAGGGGGGAGCTCACGCTCCAACAGGTACTGATCGACCGCGTCGTCGATGCACGCGAGGCCTCTCCCGTACGCGGTGTGCTGCGTGCTCTCGAGGGTGAGGACGCGCGAGTTGCGCAGGCGGCGGTGGAGATCGAGAGCACCCGCGTATGGCGTCGCCGGATCATCGGTGACCCCCAAAATGAGCACGGACGGCGCATCGTCGACTCGGACGTCGCCGAGCTGTTCTGACGGCGCGGGCTTCGGAAGTCGCGGATCGCACCCGAGCGGCGAGCTCGCGAACGCAGGGCCGAAGACTGGATACTCCTGGCTGAGCTCGGCGTACGTCTGGCGGTACTCGGCGAACGACGCTCGCGTCGACGGGTCGTCGGCGCAGTTGATGATGCCGATCGCCTCTTGGATGTTGTTGTACGTGCCGTCGGCTCGGCGCCCGACCAGCGCGTCGCTCAGCAGACGGAGCAATTCGCCGTCGCCGTTCTCGCTGGCGTCGTGCAGTGCCTGGGCCAAGGTGGTCCAGGTCTCGCGGGCGTAGAGCCCCGCGAGCATCCCCACGTAGAACTCGGTGACCCCGACCACGCGGCCATCAGCGCTCGTGACGGTCAAGCCGGCTTCGAACTCGTCGCGGAGGTCCAGCAGTGCCTCCCGCGGATTGCCGCCAGCACGGAACGGGCAGTCGTCGCTGTCCGCGCAGGCATCGAGGAACGCGTCGAGGGCGTCTTCGAAACCCTTCGCGTTCCCGCGGAGCCGTTGGAGCGGCGTGGTGGACATGTTGACGGCCGAGTCGAGCACGAGCGCACGGGTGCGATTGGGAAACTCTTGCGCGTATACGGCTCCGATGACGGTGCCGTACGAGTACCCGAGGTACGTGAGCCGCGGATCGCCGAGCGCGCTCCTGAGCTGGTCGACGTCGCGCGCCACGTTGCGGGTCCCCACCCGGGCCAGCCACGTGCCGTTCCGCTCGATGCACGCGTCGATCAAGTCGACCGAGAACGCGCTGCCGTCGTAGTAGCCCTGGAGCTCTTGCTCGCTGTCGGGCGTGACGTCCTCGGACGAGGCCCGATCGAACGTCGCATCGTTCACGCAATCGATCGGTCGCGAGCGTCCCGTGCCGCGTGGGTCGAAGCTCACGAGATCGAAGCGCTCGCGAATGACCGCTGGCAAGGCTTCGTACGTCTCGCGCAAGGTCTCGGTGCCGGGGTCACCCGGCCCGCCATAGTTGATGACGAGACTGCCGATGCGGGCGCTCGGGTCCGTAGCTTCTCGCCGGATCACCGCGATGGCGACCTGTTCGCCGTCGGGGTCGGCGTAGTTGACCGGCACGTCGAGCGTCGCGCAGTCGAAGCGGTTGCCGCACGGCTGCCACGTGAGCGTGGCGGTCGAAGTGTCACCGACCGCGGCGAGTGGTGCGCTCGAGATGTTCAAAGCCGCGATGAGCAGAGCTGCAGGCAAGGCGCGGCGTGACACGTTCCGACTGTACTGACATCCCCGCGTGCGCAGCGCGCGTGTCATCTCTCGCAACTTGGGATCCAGTACCCTGATCGTGAATGACGTCGCCCTTCGACCCTCCCGTCGACCGCGACGGCAACCCGCTTTGCGTCCTCAGCGTGCACGCGCATCCCGACGACGAGGCCTCGAAGGGCAGCGCGACGGTTGCGCGCTACCACGACGAGGGGATTCGTGCTGTGCTCGTGTGCTGCACGGGTGGCGAGGCGGGCGACATCCTCAATCCCGCGGTCGACACTCCCGAGGTCCGCGCCAACCTCGCCGAGGTTCGCCTGCGCGAGCTGCACGACAGTGCCGATGCGATTGGCTATGACGTCGTCCACATGCTCGGGTACCACGACTCCGGGATGCCCGATACCGACGTCAACGCCCGCGACGACAACTTTGCGAACGCACCACTCGACGAGGCGGTGGAGCGGCTGGTGAAAGTCATTCGGGCCGAGCGGCCGCAGGTGATCGTCACCTACGCCGATGATCGCGAGTTCTATCCGCATCCCGACCACATCCGGGTGCACGAGGTGTCGCTGCCTGCGTTCGAAGCCGCGGGCGATCCCGAGCGCTTCCCCGATGCTGGACCTCCGTGGCAACCGTCGAAGCTCTATTACACGGGTTTCTCACGTCGGCGGATCCAGTCGCTCCACGACGCGTTCCTCCAACGAGGCGAAGAGAGCCCGTACGCCCAATGGTTCGAGCGCGGGATGCCGGACGGCGACGGCAGCTTCACGACGTTTGTGGAGATCGGCGACTGGCTTCACCACCGGCGTGCTGCGCTGCTTGCGCACCGGACCCAGGTCGACCCCGACGGACACTGGATGCGCTTGCCCGACGACGTCGTGCGCGAGGTGTTCCCATGGGACGAGTACGTGCTTGCGCAGTCGAACGTCGGTGAGGTACCGCCACCCGAGACCGAAGATGATCTCTTCGCCGGCGTGCGGGCAACCGCTCCCGCCCGAGCGTGAAAGGAAGCCCATGCCCAAGTACCTCACACAGGATTGGCTAGATGAGGCGCGCGAGCTGGCGAAGGATCAGCCGGAGCGGATCGGCGCGTCGGCGACGATCCAGTACCTCGTCAACGGCGGGCCGGACGGCGACATCAAGTACTACTGGGTCCTGGAGAACGGGCGGTTGCTCGAGTCACAGCTCGGCAACGTCGCCGAGCCGGAGATCACGATGACGCTGAGCTACGAGGACTCCATGAAGATCCAGCAAGGCGAGCTCGACGCGAACGCGGCGTTCATGCAGGGTCGCATGAAGGTGGCAGGGAACATGGGCAAGGTCATGACGTTGATGCCGCTCACCATGTCTCCCGAGTACAAAGCGGTGCAGGAGCAGATCCGGGCGATCACCGAGTACTGACCCCTGCGAACCGCGGTGTCGCGCCGCTACGACAGGCGCTCGATAATCGTGCCGCTGCCGAGCCCGCCGCCGCAGCACATCGTGATCAACCCGAATGTGCCGTCGATGCGCTCGAGCTCGTGGAGAGCCGTGGTGATGAGACGTGCGCCGGTGGCTCCGACGGGGTGACCCAAGGCGATGGCACCGCCGTTCGGGTTCACGCGCGCCAGGTCGGGGTGCAGCTCCCGCTCCCATGCGAGCACGACCGACGCGAATGCCTCGTTGATCTCGACGGTGTCGATGTCGCTCATCGCGAGACCGGTCCGGTCGAGGAGGTGGTGCGTAGCGTCGATCGGCCCGGTGAGCATGAGGACCGGGTCGACGCCGACGAGGCACTGGTCGACGATCCGAGCTCGCGGCCGCAGCCCCAAGTCTCGAGCGCGGGACGCGGACGTCATGAGCACCGCTGCCGCGCCGTCGGTGATCTGGGACGACGTCCCCGCGGTGTGCACGCCGTCGTCGCGGCCGACCGGCTTGAGCGCTCCCAGCGCCTCCAACGACGTGTCGCGCAGCCCCTCGTCTCGCGCGACCGAGTGTGACGAGCCGGTCGGCGCGCCGTCGTCGTCGAGATCCGGCGCGTCGATCGGGAGGACTTCGCGCTCGAACCGGCCTTCATCCCACGCTTGGCGCGCGCGGGTTTGGGAATCGAGCCCGAACTGATCGCAGTCGGCGCGGGTGATGCCCCACTTGTCGGCGATGCGCTCCGCGCCCTCGAACTGCGTTGCGTACTCGAAGAGCTCTAGGTACGACTGTGTGATCGGCCGGCCGGGTCCCTGCCTCACCGACGTCCCGAGCGGGATCCGAGTCATCGACTCGACACCGCACCCGATCGCACTCTCGATGACACCTGCGGCGATGAGCGCCGCAGCGATGTTGGTGGCCTGTTGCGACGACCCACACTGCGCGTCGACCGTGGTCGCCGCGACGCCGATCGGCAATCCGGCACCGAGCCACGCCGTACGCCCGATGTCGAAGGCCTGCTCGCCGGTCTGACTCACACACCCCGCGACGACTTGGCCAACCACCGCGGGATCGATGCCTGATCGCTCGATCGTCGCGCGTTGGACCGCACCGAGCAGATCAGCAGGGTGCACGCCCGCCAATCCACCATTTCGGCGGGCGAGTGGTGAGCGAACTGCTTCGACGATCACGACGTCGTTGTCGGCAAGAGTTGGCACGGGTGTCGACCTCCGGAATGGTACGAGTCGTGGGGTGAACCGACGGGATCGTAGCGCGGCCCTAACCTGGGGCCATGAGGCGAACGGCTCGTTCGACAGCATGCGCTGCGATCGTGGTGAGCGTCGTGTCGCTGCTCGCCGCGTGCTCGGGCGACGACAACAAGGTGAGCACAGGCGACGCGACCACGACCTCGAGCGAGGCAGCCACTACTACCGCGGCATGCACGCTCGACACCGCCACGACGGATGCGCAGACCGGCGGCACGCTCGGGACCGACGTGTCGCTCCTCACTGCAGTGCGTACAGGTCTGCAACCCTGCTCCGACCGCGTCACCTTCGAGTTTCGTGACGGCGCAGCACCGCAATACGTGATTGAGTACCGGCCAGGACCGTTCTCGTTCGGTGAGTCGGAGATGCCGCTCACTCTTCAGGGAAGCGCCTACCTGGTGGTGCAGTTCCCGCACGCGTCGGGCGTCGATCTCTCCGATCCGGCGGCCACACCCACCTATACCGGACCCGATTCGATCATCCCGACCGGTCTCACTCATGTGCGCGAGGTCCGCAAGATCGAGGACTTTGAAGCCGTGCTCCAGTGGGTCATCGGGCTCGACAGCACGCGGCCGTTCACGGTCGGCGTGCTCGATGGCCCACCGCGGGTGTACATCGACTTCGGCTGACGTGCGGCGCGCCGGGCTCAGCCTCGTCGTCGCGCTCGCGCTCGCGGCGCTCTCCTCGTGCGGTGGAGGTTCATCGTCCGAGGACGATGCGTCCAAGGAGTCCAAGAAGACCGAGACCACCATCCAGACGGGCATCACGGCCGACGACCCAGGCTGTCGCTTCATCGTCGCCGGCACCGGTTCACGCTCCACGATCCCCGGAACGACCGTGGAGTACATGACTTCAGCGGTGGCCGAACCCTTCGCTTGCTACGACAAGGTGACGTTCACGTTCGACGCGGGCGACGCACCGGTTGAGGACACACCGCCGGCGTACACAGTGGAGTACCGCAAGGCACCGTTCGGTCTCCTCAAGGCAGACGGCAAGGCGATCTCCACGTCGACCGCCGGCTTCAAGGAAGCCAAGGCGGTGCTGTACGTGGAGATGACGCCCGCGTCGACGACCGATCGGCGTAGTCCGCCGAAGCTCCGCGACTGCCCCCCGAGCACGTACTGCGGCAACCTTCGCCTCCTGCTCAAGGACATGCACCACGTCGTGATCGCTGAGTGGATCCAGAAGCTCCCCGAGGCCACGGCCACCGCGGTCACGACTACCACCATCGCGGGAGCCGTGGCTACGCCGGAGCGAGTGGTGTGGCTGATTGGCCTCGACAGCAAGCGCCCGTTCACCGTCGACTTCGCGCGCGACCCGGTGCCGCACATCAACGTGCTCATCATGAAGTAGCGGAGAAGCCAACCCGGACTCAGGTGACGAGCACAACCTTCCCGAGCTTGCCGCCCGCCGCGAAGAGGTCGTATGCCGACGTGGCTTCCGCCATCGGGATCTCGGCAGCCAATGGCACCTTCACCCGGTCCCGCTCGAGGAGCGGGAGCACCGAGTGCTCGACGGCGCGCGCGGCCGTCGCCTTCTCCTCGAGCAAGCGGGCGCGCAAGGTGGACCCATGGATGCGTCCGCGCTTGCCCATGAGCGCGAGCAGGTTCAGCTCCGCGCTCGCGCCGCCGCCCACACCGATCACCGCGATGCGGCCACCGATCGCGAGCGAGTTCACGTCTTCGGCGAAGTTCGGAGCGCCGACCAGCTCGAGCACCACGTCGAAGGGTCCGTGCTCGCCAAACCCTTCGGGCGCGACCACTTCGACGGATCCACAGCCTCGTCCGATTTCGGCGACCGCGCTGCGGAGCTCAGAACTGCGAACCGTCGCGATCACATCAGCTCCGGCGTGCGCGGCGAGTTGCACGCCGGCGATCCCCACACCACCCGCGGCGCCGTGCACGAGCACTCGGTCGCCCATGATCACACCGCACTGCGTGAAGAGCGCGTCGTGCGCTGTCGTGAACACCTCGGGGAAGCCGCCGGCCGTTGGCCATGACGTGGGGCCGGGCACTGGCAGTGCGTGACGCTCGTGCACGAGTGCGAGCTCGGCCTGGCCACCCCCGGCGACCACGGCCATGACTCGGTCGCCGACGTTGAAGCGCGTGACGCCTGAGCCGGTCGCAATCACCTCGCCGGCGAGCTCGAGCCCAGGGATGTCGGTCGGGACGCCTGGTGGCGCCGGATAGAGGCCGCGTCGCTGCATCATGTCGGCCCCGTTGAGCCCCGCGGCGTGCACAGCCACGAGCAGCTCGTGGTCACCGGGCACCGGGTCGGGGTGCTCACGCCACTCGAGGGCGCCGTCGACAATCGTGACCGCGTGCACAAGGCGAGGCTATCGACGGGCCGGCCGCTACGGTCGGGTGTTGATGGGTCCCGACTCGCTCGCGTTGGTCGACGACGACGGCGAGGAAGTGGTGCTCGACGTGGAGGAAGCGGCCTCACTGCTCGAGCTCACACAGCAGTTCGAGCCGGCGACCGTGTCAGCGTGCTCGCAATGTCGCAGTCGCGTGCTTGCGTGCGTTGCTCTCGTGGATCTGTTGGATGAAGCGCCACCTCATGTGCGAGCGCGGGACATCATCGAGCTTGCCGACGACGCTCCCACGTTGCATCTCTACGTGTACGACCTCACCACGCAGTGCACCCATCGCACCTGGCGTGACCCTGGCTATGCGGAGTGGCTCGAAGCGTTGGCCGATCTGCTCGACGACCCGCCGGCTCGGAGTTAGTGAGGGATCGTGGGGCGCTTGAACTCGTTGAGGTTCTCCCAACTCAGCAGATCGACCGCGCGCACGAGGTCGTCGACCTGGCCTCGCTCCATGAAGCGGATGAACGCGCCGGTCTCACCCTCGAGGTAGGTCGGCACGCCGAACGCCCCCCAACGATCGACGGCTTCGGTGTGCTCGGCGGCCAGCGTCTTCAATGGTCGGCCGCTCCATACCTCGGCGGCAACGGCGTCGGCGTCGAGGCCCACTGCGGTGATGGCCTCGCGCAGCACGTCTTCCTGCTCGAGCTTCTTGCCCTGATCGTGTCGTGCCGCGAAGAGCGCCATGTGTGTGTCGAGGAACTGCTCGGGGAACTGGTCGCGCACGGCGATGCCGAAGAGCAGAGCGAGCACTCCGGTGCCCCACTCCTCGCTCGGTCGATCCCACACTGCCGTCGCGCCCTCTTCCACGTGGACTTGGTCGAGGGAGAACGCGAGGTAGCGCCACTGCACGTCGGGGAGGGCACCGGCCCGCACGGCGTTGACCACCGCTTCGTGACCGTTGCGTGCGAACGGGCAGCGGTAGTCGAATGTGACAGCGATCTCGCGTGGCATGACGGCCTCCCAACTCGGACGAGGCTACCGCGGTGCGCGCGAGCTCCCGTCAGAAGCGGGACTCGACGGCCCGCCCGAGCACCAACCCCAACGCGGCACCCGCCGCGACATCGGAGGCGTGGTGCATGCGCGTGTACACGCGGCTGCCGGCGACGAGCGCCGCGAGCGAGAAGTAGAAGGGAGCCGTTCGGTTGCCCTTCGAGAGCAGGACTGCGCACATGAACGCGGTCGCGGCGTGCCCCGACGGGAACGACGATGTGATCGGCCGCCGCATCCCGTAGGGGAGCGGATCGTCGTTGGTGAAGTGCTCGACGGGTCGCACGCGTCGGAAGAACGACTTCACCAGCCCGTTGGTGAATGCCGACTCGTACCCGAGCATCTTGCTGAAGCGCACCGCGTAGCCCAGCTCGCCGCGGCGCACGGCCCGTACTGCGCCGAGTGCGTGCCAGAGCATGCCGTGGTCGGCGGCACTCGACAATCCGTAGAAGAGTCGATCGAGCGCGGCGCTCCGGTAGCGCTCGAGCCACTTGTCGACGGCTTCATCGAGCGCGTGCACCTGCTCGACGATGTCACCCATGCGGGCAGCCTACGGGCCGGGCCGCATGACCTCAGGAGATGGGCAAGGCCGGTTCTACGTCGCTGCGGGCGCCGAGCAGCTCCACCGCCCGTTCCGGATCGCCGCCGAACTCGGGGCAGTACGACTGGAACGCGCACCAGTCACACAGCCGGCTGCGATGCGGGCGGAAGTCGTCGAACGTGCACGCCCGGGTGATCGCGTTCCACAACGCCGTGGTGCGACGTTCCACGCCGCCGACGGTCTGCTCGTTCGCCGTGGCGATGATCGCCTCAGGCTTCTGGAGGTAATAGAGCTGCACGCGCGCCGGACGCCGTCCGAGCATCTGCTCGCAGAGCAGTGCGTAGATGTGCACGCCACTCAGGCTCTTGCCCTCGAAGCGCTCAGATGGCACGCCACCGGTCTTGTAGTCAGTGACCACGAGCTCACCGTCGGCATCGAGCTCCAAACGGTCGATCACCCCGCGCAGCCGTGCGTCGCCGATCCGCGCTTCGAGCTTGAGCTCCAGACCGATCGGCCGCACTGTGGTGGGATCCTCGAGCTCGAAGTAGCGGCGGACCAGCGCGTCGGCGTCGGCGTGGAACTTCGTCCACTCCTCCTCGCTCAGCTCGAGCTCGCTGAACTCTGGGTCGGTCGAGTACTCGGCGCGGGCCCGATCGAGATCGGCCAACGCGGCGTCGATCGTGCGGTCGCTCGGCGGTCTACACATCAGCAGCTCGAGCGCCTTGTGCACGAGGGTGCCCTTCGACGCCGGGGCCGACGGCGGCTCGGGGAGACGCTCGAGGTACGAGAACCGGAACGCCAGCGGGCACTCCTTGAACGCCGCGATCGAGCTCGGCGAGAGGGAGTACGGCAGCTGACGACCCATGCAGGCAACATAAACCCGGGGTGAGACACCCGGGCGGAATTGCCCGGGCAAACCCTGCGCAGCCCTTGTCGGTACGCTGCCACCCACTTGTTCCGAGCTCGAGCGCTGATCTGACGAGCAGCGGACCGACACAGAAGAGGTTGTGATGAAGGTCGACGGTGGGATTCCTGGGGCGGGCCTCGACGAGATCGTGACCGTGGCCAAGGAGCTCGAGGACCTGGGGTACGACGGGGCGTTCACCGCCGAGATGAACCACGACCCGTTCCTGCCGTTGGTGATCGCCGCCGAGCACACCGAGCGGCTCGAGCTGGGCACCAGCATCGCCGTGGCTTTCGCGCGCAACCCGATGACGCTGGCCAACATCGGCCACGATCTCCAACTGCTCTCGAAGGGACGGTTCCGGCTCGGGCTCGGTAGCCAGATCAAGGCTCACATCGAGAAGCGGTTCTCGATGCCGTGGTCGCACCCGGCCCCCCGCATGCGCGAGCTCATCCTCGCCATCCGCGCGATTTGGGCGTGCTGGAACCAGGGCGAGAAGCTCGACTTCCGCGGCGAGTTCTACACGCACACATTGATGACCCCGTTCTTCGATCCCGGACCGAGCCCGCATGGCCCGCCGCAGGTCCAGCTCGCTGCGGTGGGCGGGCTCATGACCGAGGTCGCGGGCGAGGTGGCCGACGGGATCATCTTGCACGCGTTCACCACCGAGCGTTACGTGCGCGAGGTCACCTTGCCGGCGCTCGAGCGCGGCTTCGCCAAGGCGGGCAAGCAACGTTCCGACTTCGACATCTCGGGCCCCCTGTTCGTGGTCACCGGCACCAATGACGAAGAGATCGAGCGCGCCCGCGAAGGCACGAAGCAGCAGATCGCGTTCTATGGCTCCACCCCCGCGTACCGCGGCGTGCTCGAGCTGCACGGATGGGGCGCGGCGCAAGATGAGCTCAACCTGCTCTCGAAGCAGGGAAAGTGGGTGGAGATGGGCGAGCTGATCACCGACGAGATGCTCGAGACGTTTGCGGTCGTAGCCGAACCCGAAGACGTTCCGAAGGCGCTGCTCGCTCGCTTCGGCGACGTCGTCGACCGACTCGCGTTCTACGCGCCGTACCGGAGCGATCCCGAGCGTTGGAAGCAGGTGCTAGCCGGCTTCAAACAGTGAGTGTCGAAGCCGGCGAGCTGTCGGGAGCATCGGTCGCGGCGACGAACGTGTTCGCCCACGACGGAGAGCGCTGGCGCATGGTGGTGCACCACGGATCAGGAGTGCAGGCGACCGCCGACCGCTAGCCGCGTCACTGGTTGGGATGAGGCGGCGCTGCGGCCTTCTCTTCGTGGTACTCCTCGTCCACGTTCACCGACCACACGTCGTGGGCGGCGCCGAAGATGTTCTCCACCGAGAGCATCGCGGTGTACATCGAGTGGTCCTGGTTGTTGTAGCGGTGCATCCCGTTACGCCCTACGGGGTACACGTTGGGCGCGTGCTGGGCGATCCACTTCGCGAGCGTCTCGACGTTGTCCTTGTAGACCGCGTCGTACATCGGGTACGCCTTTGGCATCCGCACGACGTAGCCGGCCTCCACGCGCGCCGGGTCGGCGAGCAGATTGATCTTGTGCATCTCGCGCTTGCCCTGCTCGATGAGGTCGGCGTCGGCTTTCGTCCACATGTGGTCGCCCTCGTTCACGAAGAACTCGAGGCCGAGGCAGGTGCGCCCGTCCTTGACCATGTATGGCGACCAGCTCCCGAAGTTCTGGATCCGGCCGACCTCGACCGACGGGTCGTTGATGTAGATCCAGTTGTCGGGGAAGCCGTCGGCCTCGGGGACGACGAGCGCCACGGTGATGAAGTCGCGGTATCGCAAGCCGTCAGCGGCCGCGACCACATCGTCCGGCACCGGTGGGTCCATCGCACGGAGCAGCTCGCCAATCGGCATCGAGGAGATCACATCGGTGCACGGGTGGCGGGTCTCGACGCCGTTCGATACCGCAGTGACCGCGGTGGCGCGACCATCGACGTGTTCAACTTTCGTGACCCGGGCGTCGAACGTGACGGTTGCACCCTTCGCCGTGACGAGCTCGGTGCAGCGCTCCCACATCATGCCGGGACCGAACTTCGGGTAGTTGAACTCCTCGATGAGGCTGGTCACCTGCTTGGCCTTGTCGGCGCGCTTGCGGACGCGCTTGGGCTTCAGCGCTTCCCACACTGCGCGGAAGAGAGAGAGGTTCTTGATGCGCTGCGCGCCCCAGTCGGCCTGGATCTCGGTGCACGGCACCCCCCAGACCTTTTCGCTCTGGGTCTTGAAGAAGTGGCGATACAGACGCCATCCAAAGCGAGACGCTACGAAGCCTTCGAGGGTCGACTTGTCTTTCGGAGGATGCACGCGCACCCACAGGTACGACCCGACGCAGCGGAGTGCTTCGATCGGCCCGAGGTTGCGCAGCGCGTTCATCGCCGAGATCGGGTAGTCGTAGAACTTCCCGCGGTAGAAGATCCGGCTGAGTCGCGGCCGACGCAGGAAGTTCTCGGCGCCGAGGATCTCGAACCAGAGGTCTTCGACCGGCTGCACCTTGGTGAAGAAGCGGTGCCCACCGATGTCGAAGCGCCAGCCGTCGCGCTCGGGTGTGCGGCTGATGCCACCGACGATCGTGTCGGCCTCGAGGATGGTCGACGTGACGCCGCGTTTGGTGAGCATGTACGCAGCTGTGAGGCCGGCCGGTCCCGCGCCGATGATGACGATTTGATGGTCCACGGAACGGGTCAGTCTAGGAGGATTGCGAAGTGGGCAGGTTGGCGTGGAGGTACGTGTCGAGCGCGGGGCCCGACTCGAAGCTGCTGATCAGCGCGTACCGCGTGGTGTCGCTCGGGTTGCACACCACGTGCCAGAGCCGCTGGGTGTCGACCAGGAAGCGTGCACCCCGGTGCATGGGGATGTGGACCTCGGTGGACTGATCGGGGAGCCCGTCGGGCCCCTGCTCCATCAGCACCATGAAGGAGCCGGGGTTGTCGGTGAGCTCGATCCACTGGCGCACGACCCACCCGTCGCCGTCGGGGTTGAAGCGGTTGTTGTCGTCGCGATGGATGTGCCGTAGCGAGTCTTCGTACGTCTGTGGCTCCAGCCGGATCACGCGCACTCGACCGAAGTCGGCCCCCACATCGGTGACTTCACGCACGATCGTCGGGCATCGCGCTGCGTTCGACGTGAGGATCCCGCCCTTGTCGGGGCGCTCCTGCCCGGGCTTCCAGAAGCCTTGACAGTCCAGCTCGCCGTCGGCCGTGGCGATGGGCGCGAAGTTCGTGTCGCCGCCGCTCTTCCAGTCCATGTACTCGAGCGAGAAGAACTCGTCGTCGGGGATCGGTGGGTCGAGGTCGCGCAGCACCACGAACCCGCGCTCCTCCACGATGGGCAGCCGCGTGTGTGGCGTGTCCATGGGAATCTCGCTGGACCAGTGCGGGGTCTTGAGATAGTCGGCAACGGCAGCAGCCATGCCGCCAGTGTAGGAGGCGACCTGTCCGGGGCTACAGGTCGAGGTCGCCGGTGGCGCACAACGCAGCCCGTACGCTCGATGCGTGCGTCGGACGGCAGGGATCGTGCTCGTCGCCGTGGCGCTCGGCTTGACAGCCGTGAGCGCGGGTGCCGCTCGTGATCCTCGGGAAGCTGCTGTCGACGCGGTGTTCGAGCGCGTCGACCACCCCGACACGCCGGGATGCGCAGTTGGTGTCGGCGAGCGCGGGGCGACGGTCTACGCGCGTGGCTTCGGGATGGCCGACCTTGGGCAAGGCACGCCCATCACGCGGCGGAGCGTCTTCGACATCGCCTCGGTGTCGAAGCAGCTCACCGCCGCCGTCACCTTCCTGTTGGTGGCCGAGGGACGCGTTGCGCTGACTGACCTCGCCGAGCGATGGGTGCCGGAGCTGCCCGACGTCGCGGCCGGAGTCACCATCGAGCAGCTGATCCATCACACGAGCGGGCTCCCCGACTACACGGTGCTGCTTGACGCAGGCGACGAGACACGCACGACGAACGCCGACGCACTGGGCACCCTCGACGACCTGCGGCATCTGCGCTTCGAGCCCGGCGCGCGCTTCGAGTACAGCAACACCAACTACATGCTGCTCGCGGTGGTCGCGGAGCGAGCAAGTGGGCAAGGATTTCGCGGGCTCCTCGCTGCTCGAGTGCTCGAGCCGTTAGGCATGCGCGACACCTTCGTTCGCGACGACGCGACCGAGCCGATACCCCGTGGTGCTGTCGGCTACACGCCGCGGCGGGGTGAGTTCATCCGGGACGTGTCGAGCTGGCAGCAAACCGGGGACGGCGCGGTTCAGACGACGGTCGACGACCTCCTGCGATGGGCCGGGAACCTGTCGTCCTTCTCGGTCGGTGGTGCAGCACTGCGCGCGGCCATGTTCACGCCAGGTCGACGGCTCGATCAGGGGATCGGCTACGGAGGCGGGTTGTCCATCGATCACGATCGCGACGAAGCGCTGCTCGTGGAGCACTCGGGGGCGTGGGCCGGGTACACCGCGGATCTGGTTGCTCGGCCCGACGACGGTGTGGCCGTCGTGGTCCTCTGCAACCGTGCCGACGTCGATCCGGCGACGCTGGCCGCCCGGGTGCTGCGACGGTGGCGCTCGGGTCAGACCTAGGACCCCGCCGTTCGCAGGAAGTCGGCTCCCTGATGGGTGGCTCCGCGGACGCTGCGCTCCTCTTGATGGGTTGCTCCGCTGCGGCTCGGGATACCCGTGCCGCGGACGCTGCGCTCCTTTCGACGTCACGGGCACGGGCAGGCCAGAATCCTCGCACTATGAACATCGTCGTCTTCGTGAAGCAGATCCCCGACCCGGCCATGCCGGGCGAGCTGAACCCCGATCACACGCTCAAGCGTGAGGGCAAGCTCATCCTCGACGAGTCGGACAGCTACGGCGTCGAGATGGCGCTCCAGCTCGCCGACAAGGCGGGTGGTGGCGAAGTGACCCTCGTGTCGATGGCGCCGAACAACGAGGTGTCGGGCCTGCGCACCGCGCTTGCGATGGGCGCGGCCAAGGCCATCCTCATCTCGGACGAGCCGCTCGGCGGCAGCGACGCGCTCAGCACCGCGAAGGTGCTCGCCAAGGCCGTCGAGCGTGCTGGCGAAGTGGATCTCGTGCTCGGTGCGACCGAGTCTTCGGACGGCTACACGGGCACCACGCCCGCGCAAGTGGCCGAGCTGCTCGGGTGGCCGTCACTCACGTTCGCGAAGCACGTGGAGATCGACAACGGCAAGGTGACCATCCAGCGCCAGACCGAAGCGGGCTACGACGTGGTCGAGGCGTCACTTCCGGTCGTGCTCAGCGTGACGGCTGGTGTGGTGGAGCCGCGGTATCCGTCGTTCAAGGGGATCATGGCGGCGAAGAACAAGCCGGTGGACGAGGTGAAGGTGGCCGATCTCGGGCTCACGCCCGAGCAGGTGGGGTGGGCCGGCGCGCGCCAGACGATCACGAACGTCGCCGCGGCGCCCGCGCGCGAAGCGGGCGAGAAGATCGAAGACGACGGTTCGGCGCACGAGCAGATCGTGGCGTTCCTCGAGCAGCTCAAGGTGATCTGACATGAAGATCTGGGTGTACGCAGAGCCGACCTCGGAGGGCGACAAGCCGGCGACGAGCACGCTCGAGCTGCTCACGAAGGCGCGCGAGCTCGGCGACACCGTGGAAGCCGTGTACGTGGGCGCGAACGCCGACGTCATGGCCGGACCGCTCGGTGACCACGGCGCCACGAAGGTGTACGTGGCCGACCGTGGTGACGCGCTCGCCGGTGTTGTCGGCGCCGCCGCGCTCGCATCGCTCGTGGAAGCGAACCAGCCCGACCTCATCTTGTTCGCGCAGAGCTACGACGGTCGCGATGCGTTGGCCCGGCTCTCGGTGAAGCTCGACCGGCCGGTAGTAACGAACGGCACCGATCTCAAGCTCAACGGCGCCAAGGCCGTGGTCGGCACCGCGATCTTCGGCGGCAACACGCTCGTGGAGACGGAGTTCGAGGGTCCCACACCGCACCTCGCGGCTATCCGCCCGAAGTCGTTCTCGGCCGAGCCGGGTGGTGGCGGTCCTGCCGCGATCGAGCAAGTGGGCGCGCTCGACCTCGGTCGGGCCGGCGAAGCGAAGGTGCTCGAGCACCACGTGGAGGAGCAGGAAGGCCCGAAGCTCGAGGAAGCGGCGATCGTCGTGTCGGGTGGACGTGGGCTCGGTGCCGCGGAGGCGTACGAACCGCTCGTGGAGGGTCTCGCCAAGCTGTTGAAGGGCGCGTCGGGCGCGTCGCGCGCCATCGTGGACGCGGGCTGGGTGCCATACGCCAAGCAAGTGGGCCAGACGGGCAAGACCGTGAAGCCGAAGGTGTACGTCGCGCTCGGTATCTCTGGTGCCACGCAGCACCTGGTCGGGATGAAGAGCTCCGACAACATCATCGCGGTCAACAAGGACTCCGAGGCCCCGATCTTCTCGGTTGCCGACCTCGGCATCGTTGGTGATGTGCACAAGGTGATCCCCAAGCTCATCGAAGCGCTGCAAGCTCGCGGCTGAGCGGTCACGGCTTCACCACGTGGTGGATGCGCCGGGACCCGCGCTGAGCGACACCTCGGCCACCGACCGCCATTGATGGCCGGAGAACAGCAAGTGGTCGAGCAGCATCACGTCGTCGTCGAGGCACTCGACCCGTAGTCCTTCGTAGCGGGCCACGTCGGCTGCGGTCGGAGCGAGTCGATCGTCGTCGACGAACGTGACGAGTACGAGCTCGGCTGCGCCCATCTCGTCGGCCACCGCCAGGAGCGCCTCGGCCGTATTTGCCTCCGGGTCCTGGCACAGGCTGCACGTGCAGTTGAAGGCCGCACCGCAGAGATGCATGGAGTCGTCGATCCCGATCAGCAGCTGGCCTTGGGTGTGCTCGGCGCAGACGAGCTGCTTGACGATCTCGACCGCGTCGTTGGGACCACGCACGACCGGCATCCTCGGCCGCTCGGCGCGTGAGTAGCTGCGCTTCGCCATGTTGCTCTCCTCCGGGCGCGTTGCATCACGACGGGGAAGCACATGGGGAAGTGAATCTGTTGGTTCAGGCAGCCGCGAGGTGCTGCGGTGGTGCGCGCTGGCCTTCGTGCACGTGAATGTGGTGACGGCGGCATCGCAGCTCGAGGTTGTGGAGGTCAGTCGTGCCACCATCGATCCAGTGCACGCGGTGGTGCACGTCGCACCACTCGGCGGGCACTTCGCACGCCGGCTCGACGCAATGCCGGTCGCGTGCGTTCAGCGCACGACGTTGCGCGGGAGACACGAGCCGATGTCGGCGCCCCACGTCGAGCACCTCGGAAGCACCGCGCATGATCACCCGTCCGACGGTGGCATCGCAGGCCAACCGCACCGCGGTGTCGCGGTCGATCGGTCCCACACCAACGATCTCGCAGCGCGCCGAGGTGAGGTCGGAGGGCATCCGACCCATGAGCGTGTCGAGATCGACGATCACGTCGAGCGGGGTTGGCGCGGTTGACCGCTCGCCGACCGCCAAGCGCACCAATGCGTCGGCACGCCGCTGCGGGAGCGTGCGCGGCGCAGTCGATCCATGCTTTGGATCCGGCGGCTCGATCGCGTCGAGCGTGGCGACCAACCGAGCCGCTCCTTCCGCATCGAGATACCCGTCGATGCGGGCCATGCGGTCGAGCACCGGTGAGATGTGGAGGTACCGACGTTCGAAGCGGCGATCCGCTGGCTCGTGATCGATGATCGACTCGGCCAGGTTCCGCCAATGGTTCACCACGACCTTGAACTGCTCTGGGCTCGTCATGCACGCGGCATCGAGGATCCCGTCCTCGTGGTCCGCGTAGAGGTCCTCGACGTGGCGCGCCGCTCGCGCTGCGATCTGGACGTGGGCAGGGCTGATGTCGCCTGCGGCCAGTGCCTTTGCCGTCCGCTGGTTCTGCTGCACCAGGCGCGCTGAGCGCACGAGCGCGCTCGCGTTGGCCTTCGTGGTCGCCGTTCGGTGGACCAGCCATGAACGGGCGCTCAGGGCACCGTCCTCGGCCCACGCGCCGGCCGCGTCCCATTGGCCCGTCAGGCGCAGGACTTCGGCGTCGAGCTGTTCCTTCGCCTCCAGCAGCTCCAGAAGCCGAGCCGACAGGGCGGCGTTGGACCACCCGGTGCGGTCCTCTCCCAAGGCGTCGATGATCGACTCGAACATACGTTCGATACTAACCCACCCCTGAGACAGCTACAAAACCACGTCCTGACCAGCCAAAACGCCCTGCATCGCCGGTCGGACCTCGGCCTTGGCCCGGATCACCACGTGGGTCCACTGGCCCCAATGGCCATCAGCGTTCACCGCGGCGACCCATGATCCCATTGGGCCGACGAGTGGGGCGTGGATGCGCGATGGCGCGAGGCGCAGGCCTGGCGTTGAGCTACCCCAGCGACGCGCCGGGTACCCAGATGCCGTGGAAGCCGAACGGAACCCGGCGCGGCAGGTGGATCGTGGCCACCGGTGAAGCGGTGAAGTCGGTGGCGTCGATCACGATCACGTCGCTCGAGTCGGTCGCCGCGTCGTAGACGACGGAGAGCACCCAACCCTCGTCCTCGCCGGAGTCGGGAGCTGCGGGCACGAAGATCGGCTCGCCCGCGGCGCGACCCGGTCCGCAGTCGTGGCGCTCGGTCTTTCCGCCAACGAGGTCGTGCTTGCGCAGGCCGTTCTGGACGGCCCATTCGGCGGTGACCTCCATCGCATAGCCGTACCGGTGGACGCGACCCGTCTGACGTTCGTCGATGCGGGGCAGCTCTTGCCCTGCGTCGTCGAGGATCTCGACCGTCACACGCGCGCGCTTGGGGTCGACGACCCAGCGCTCGAGCCGGGGCGCGGTGGTCGCTCCAGGGCCGGTCTTCTGTGTGACGAACATCTCGGGATACCGGCACACATCGAGCACCACGTTGCCGTCGGCGTCGTCGTACGCGTTGAGTGGGTGGAACACGAAGCAAGGCTCAACATCGCACCACACCACGTCCATGTCGGTCCCTGAACGCGGCATGACGCCGACGCGCGCGCCGTTGTCTGGCCGCCACGCGAACGGGAACGGTTGTGCCCCGAGGAGGGTGAGGTCGAACACCACTGGCAGGTCCATGAACACGGAGCGCGTGGAGGTGATCGCGAAGTCGTGCATCATCACTCCGGTCGGCAGCGTGATCGGTTCGGTCTTGACCAACCGTCCGGCCGCGTCGACCACGTGGTAGCGGAGGTACGGCGGACCGAACACGTCGTATCCGAAGAACATCATCTCGCCGGTGATCGGATCGACCTTCGGGTGCGCGGTGAACGGCTTGGTGAGCGCTCCGTCGAAGTCGTACGCGCCGACCGTCGACAGGTCGGGCCCCACCTCGGTTGGGAGGCTCGGCTCGTACAGCGCCAGGATGCGGCCGGCGTGGTGCACAAGCGCGGTGCTCGCCTTGCCCTCGAGGCCGTCCACATCACTGGACTTCCCGGGTGCCGTTTCGCCGAGCGCTGCCGCCGCTGACGGGGTGCGTACGAACCGGTTGCGGTAGCGCGC
>JANOHN010000130.1:0-8979 GCA_031406505.1 Acidimicrobiia bacterium
CCCGCCAACTTCCTCGACATCGGCGGCGGCGCGAATGCCGAGGTGATGAGCGGCGCCCTCGAAGTGATCAACAACGACCCCGACGTGCAATCGATCTTCATCAACATCTTCGGTGGGATCACCAAGGGCGAGGAGGTTGCGAACGGCATCGTGGAAGCACTCAAGCGGGTGTCGATCGAAGCGCCGATCGTGATCCGGCTCGACGGCACGAACGCCGACGAGGGCAAGGCGATCCTCGAACCACACCTGTCCGACACCTTGCAGATCGAACCCACGATGGTCGCCGCGGCAGAACGTGTGGTCGAGCTCGCGAAGTCACGAGGAGCTTCCTGATGGCGATCTTTGTCGACGAGAACACCAAGGTCGTCTACCAAGGATTGACCGGTTCACAAGGCAAGTTCTACGGATTGCTCAACCGCGACTACGGCACCCAGGTTGTGGCCGGGACGAACCCGAAGAAGGCCGGCACCGACGTCGACGGCATCCCGGTGTTCGCGTCGGTGGCCGAAGCCGTCAAGGAGACGGGTGCGAACACGTCATGCGTGTTCATCCCCGCGCCCGGTGTGAAGGACGCGGTGCTCGACGCCGCCGCGGGTGGCGTCGAACTCGTCGTCGTGGTCACCGAAGGCGTGCCCGCGCACGACGAGGCGTGGTTCTACAACAAGCTCCGCCGCGACTTTCCCGACGTGAGGCTCCTCGGCCCGAACTGCCCGGGAATCATCAGCCCTGGGAAGTGCAACATCGGGATCACTGCAGGTCACATCGCCAAGGCGGGTGGACCCGTCGGCATCGTCAGCCGTTCGGGCACGCTCACGTACCAGGCGCTCTACGAGCTCAAGACGAACGACATCGGAGTGACCACCTGTGTGGGCATCGGTGGCGACCCAGTGCCGGGCACGAGCTTCATCGATTGCTTGCGAGCCTTCGAAGCCGACCCCGAGACCAAGGCCGTGATGATGATCGGTGAGATCGGCGGCTCGGCCGAAGAGGAAGCCGCGGCGTTCATCAAGGCCGAGATGAGCAAGCCGGTGGTGTCGTACGTGGCCGGCGTGACCGCGCCGCCGGGCAAGAAGATGGGCCACGCCGGCGCCATCGTGTCGGGGGGCAAGGGGACGGCCGCCGCAAAGATGGAGGCCCTGGCCGACGCGGGCGTGCAGGTTGCGCGCAACCCGACGGAAGCGGGCGAGAAGATGGTCGAGGTCGTCGCCAAGCTCTGATGTGAGCCTGACGACGACCCTCGGCCACCTACTTCTTCTTCATTCGGGAATCAGCTGGAGTCGCTGGTCTTCCCGGCGTTGATGTCGCCGTCCACGAACTCATGCAGGCGTGGTGCAGCAAAGGTTGCGGCTGCAGCAAGCACGAGTGCGAGCCCCGCAAAGAAGCCCGCGGCTCCGAGGTTCGAGTCAACGGTGTCGCCGACCACGATGAAGAGGCCGAGGACGACCATCAACACGCCGAACCACGTGGAGAACCGCCGATCCATGCCTAACCCACCGACCAGCCCCACGGCGGCTCCTGAGAGGGCGAGCGTGAGTCCGCCCGCGAGGACGCTCTCGTCGAACCCGAGCACAGTGGCACCGATGACGGTCGCGATGGCTCCGACGGCGATGAACGGGGTTGCTGCTCCGGCGAGCTTCCTGCGATCTAGTGCTCCCGCAGCACCGAGGTAGATGAGGCCGATCACGAGCGCGGCTGTAGAGGTTTCTGTGGAGTTGTCGTCACTCGACGTGTCGCCGAACGGATCGCTCGTGCCACCGAAGGGGATGTCCGCGCTCTGCGACACCTGGTTCCCGAACGGCACCTGGCTCCCGCTGTTGTCGATCTCGGACACCACCCAGGTGAACAGAAAGAGCAGCGCGAGGCCCAAGAGGATCGCTCGTCCCCTCGTCCACACGAGCACGTAGAGGACCAGGTAGCTGACGATCGTCGCGAGGTAGACCACGCGAGTGTCGCCCTCGCCGCCTCCGCCATCTCCCAAGAACAAGAAGAACCAGATCAACGGCACCGTCAGCACGATCGCCGTGACCGCCGCAGTGCGCATCGGCCCGGCTATCTGCATGCCAAGGAACATGGCAACAAGGAACAGGGCAAGGTTCAACCCGACGCCAGGAAGCGTCGGATCGTCGTCGGTGATCTCGAAGACGAGCGCGACCACCGCGAAGACGGCGAACGCCGCCGCGCCCGCGCCCAGGGTGTGGGCAAACCCGGGCTCAGGCCGACGCTCCGCGCGCCATCCGAGCTTTTCGAAGATGCCGCCAGAAGGCGCGGCAGCAGACGTTGGTGCCATTGGTTCCCCCAATTGATCGAAGGGCGGCAGCCTGGCGCGCCGGTAGCGCGCCCGTCAACCGCTTGGTGAGTACCAACCGGTGACGCGAAGCGGCCCCCGCCGAAGCGGGGGCCGCTCGAGTTCTGTGTGCAGTGATCAGGCAGCCGGTGGGCGGGGCGGAAGTGCGCCACCGCCGGCCTTCTCTTCCTGGAACTTCAGGTAGCCACCCACTGCGAGTCCGACCGCAGCGACGAAGCTGACGAACAGACCGATCTTCCGGTCGACGCCGTCACCAGCATCGATGAGCCGGATGATCAGGCAGACCAGAGCGACCGCACCGAGGCCCAGGTGCACCTGTCCCCAAGTCACGCTGCCGAGGTCGGGCATGTTCATGCCGCCGAACTTCGACGCCATGATCTGCGCCACCATGACGAGGGCGATGATCGCCGCGAGCAGGCCGAGGGTGGTGTCCCACCCGTTCGCGCTGACCGAGACGCCGGGGATGTCGACGTCGCCAACGCTGCCGCCGCCGAAGTCCACCGCATACCACTTGAACCACGAGAAGATGAACAGGACGATCCCGCTGACGCTGATGATCTGCTCGCCACGGGAAAGCTTGCTGATGTCTACAGCCATGCAATTGCCTCCGAACGACAATGTGAGGGGCGCGACCGCCGTTCGGGCGCCCGGGGCAGCCCACCACGGATCTGGCATCGATGCAAGGACCCTCCACCGGCAAGGGTGACTCCTAGATCGCGCCAAGGGTTACAGCGGAGCCGTCGGATACTGTCCGATGCATGGGGCGGCTCGGAGTGCTCGCATCGGGGAGCGGGACAATCCTCCAAGCACTGTTCGACGCCGACCTGCCGGTAGAGGTCGTCGTCGTCGACCGCACGTGTGCCGCGATCGGGCGTGCCGAGGCCGCTGGCGTCGCGGTCGAGCTCGTGGAACGGGAGACATTCGGTGATGATTTCGACCGCGACGGCTACACGCACCGAGTGGTCGACGCGCTCAAGCGTCACGAAGTGGATCTCGTCGCGATGGCCGGCTTCGGAACGATCCTCTCGCAAGAGATCCACGACGCATATCCGGCGCGCATCCTCAACACTCATCCCGCGCTCTTGCCCGCGTTCAAGGGATGGCACGCGGTGCGCGACGCGCTCGCGGCTGGTGTGTCCGTGACCGGCTGCACCGTGCATCTCGCCACCTTGGAGGTGGACGAGGGTCCGATCCTCGCTCAAGCGGAGGTGCCAGTTCTTGCCGACGACACCGAGGAATCGCTTCACGAGCGCATCAAGGAAGTGGAGCGCCGCTTGTATCCGACGGTGATTCGTGAGCAGCTCGAACGGACACCACGGTGACTCGGCGGGCGTTGCTGTCGGTCTTCGACAAGACAGGTCTGGTGGAGTTCGCTGCGGGGCTGCACGAGCTCGGCTTCGAGCTGGTGTCGTCGGGCGGCACGGCAACCGCGATCGCCGACGGTGGCGTGCCGGTCACGTCGGTGGCCGACGTGACGGGCTCACCCGAGATGCTCGACCATCGGGTGGTCACTCTGCACCCCAAGATCCACGGCGGCATCCTCGCCGACCTCGGCAAGGACTCCCATCGAGCCGACCTCGAGAAGCACGGCATCCAGCCCTTCGACCTCGTGGTGGTGAACCTCTACCCGTTCCTCGTGCGGCCCGACATCGAGACGATCGACATCGGTGGCCCGGCGATGGTGCGCGCTGCGGCGAAGAACCACGCCTGGGTGGGTGTGGTCACGAGCCCAGAGCAGTACGACGGCATTCTCGAGGAGCTCCGCACGAGCGACGGCAAGCTGTCCGAGGAGACGCGGCGGGCGCTCGCGCTCGAGGCGTTCGTCCGCACGGCCGAGTTCGATGCGGCAATCGTCCGCTGGCTGGAAGGCGACGAGCAGCTCCCCGACGACCTGCTCCCCGGGCATCTCGTGCTTCCGCTCGAGCGCACCGACGACGTACTTCGCTACGGCGAGAATCCGCACCAACAGGCCGCGCGGTATCGCCTCGCGGGCACCACGAGCTGGTGGGACGGCGTGCATCAGCATGCTGGGCTCGCGCTCTCGTACCTCAACTTCTACGACACCGACGCCGCGTGGCGCGTCGTGCACGATCTCTCGGACGCCCAACCGGCGTGCGCCATCATCAAGCACGCCAATCCGTGTGGTGTTGCGGTGGCCGACGATCTTGCGACCGCGTACCAACGCGCGCTCGAGTGCGACGAGCGCTCCGCGTTCGGCGGCATCGTTGCGCTGAACCGTCCGCTCGACGCGGCCACGGCCGAGCTGATGGTGGCCGGCCCGCAAGCCGACGTGGTCATCTTCCCTGGGCACGAGCAAGGCACCGTCGACGCGCTGATCGCAAAGCGCAAGAACACGCGCATCCTGGAGGCACCGGCGCCCGAGCCGCACACCCTCGACGTTCGCCAGATCTCGGGTGGCTTCCTCGTGCAGGAGCCGCACTCGTTTGCGGCCGGCCGCGACGACTGGCGGGTTGTCACCAAGGTGGCGCCTACCGACGCGCAATGGCGTGATGTGGAGCTCGCCTGGCGCGTCACCGGCCACGTGAAGTCGAATGCGATCGTGCTCGTGAAGGACGGTCAGGCCGTCGGCATCGGCGCCGGACAGCAGAACCGGGTCGAAGCCGGTGAGATCGCAGCCAAGAAGGCGGATGGACGCGCCGTAGGCGGTGCCTGCGCAAGCGACGCTTTTTACCCGTTCCCCGACGGCATCGAGGCGGCAGCCGCAGCCGGCGTCGCGGTGATCATCCAGCCCGGCGGCGCCATGCGCGACGAGGAGAACATCAAGCGCGCCGACGAGCTCGGCCTCGCCATGGTCTTCACTGGCGAACGCCATTTCCTGCATTGATGCGCAAATGACGGCCCAACTCCTCGACGGCAACGCGTTCCTGGAGCGCACGAAGGAGCGGCTGCGCGGCCGCGTCGAGGCGTTGATCGACCGCGGCATCACGCCCGGGCTCGGCACGATCCTCGTGGGCGACGATCCCAACTCGTCGGCCTACGTGCGTTCCAAGCGCGACGACGGCGCGGAGATCGGCATCGGATCGCACCACCGTGAGCTGCCGTCCACTGTCTCATGGACGCAACTGCACGCGGAGATCACCGCGTTCAACCACGACCCCGCGGTCGACGCGTTCATCGTGCAGCTCCCGCTCCCCGATGCCATCGACGAGGAAGCCGCGTTGCTCGCGGTGGATCCCGTGAAGGATGCCGACGGTCTCCACCCGGTGAACCTCGGTCGCCTCGTGATGGGTGTGCCGGGTCCGCGACCGTGCACGCCGCTCGGCATCCAGGGACTCCTCTCCGAGCACGGCGTGCCGATCGCGGGACAGCACGTGGTGATCATCGGCCGTGGGCTCACGATCGGTCGGCCCCTCGCGCTGCTGCTCGCACTCAAGGAGCCGAACGCCAACGCCGCGGTCACGGTCGTGCACACCGGCGTTGCAGATCTCGCGGCGTACACCAAGCAGGCCGACATCCTCATCGCCGCAGCCGGACGCGCGTCGATCGTCACGCCCGACATGGTCAAGCCCGGTGCCGCAGTCGTGAGCGCGGGCATCACGATGGAAGGCCGCCGCGTGGTTCCCGACGTTGACGAGTCGGTGGCCGACGTGGCCGGATGGATCACGCCGCGCCTTGGTGGAGTCGGCCCGACCACGCGCGCCATGCTCCTCGCGAACACGGTGGCTGCGGCCGAGAAGCGTTCGGGTGGTCAGTCGTGAGCGCGGAACCTGTGGCGCCGGCGCCGGAGCAGTGCCCGATCTGTGACACCGCGGTCGGCGGGGACCAGGGCCGCTGCCCGGCCTGCGGCTACGACCTGGCGGGGATCGGAGGCCGACCGGGCTACACGCAGCCGGCCTTCTGGTGGACCGCGATGGGCTTCCTGGCCGTCTACCTCGTTACCCTCGGCATCGTCGCCATGACCCGGTAAAGGAACGCATCTATGAGCGAGAAGATCACCCTGGTCGATGGGGTGCTGCACGTGCCCGACGATCCGATCGTCCCCTTCATCGAGGGCGATGGCACCGGGGTCGACATCTGGCCCGCGGCAGAGCTCGTGCTCGACGCGGCGGCCAAGCAGCACGGCAAGACGATCGAGTGGAAAGAAGTGCTCGCCGGGCAAAAGGCGTTCGACGCCACTGGCGACTGGCTGCCGGAGGAGACGGTCCAGGCGTTCCGCGACCACCTCATCGGCATCAAGGGACCACTGACCACGCCCGTCGGCGGCGGCATCCGCAGCCTCAACGTGGCGCTGCGCCAGATCATGGATCTCTATGTGTGCCTGCGGCCCGTCCGTTGGTTCACCGGCGTGCCGTCACCGGTGAAGCACCCCGAGAAGGTCGACATGGTGATCTTCCGGGAGAACACCGAAGACATCTACGCCGGCTTGGAAGTCGAGGAAGGCACTCCCGAGGCCAAGAAGCTGATCGGGATGCTCAAGGACGCGTTCGGTTGGGAGATCAAGCCCGACTCCGGTGTCGGCATCAAGCCCGTGTCGGAGAGCGGCTCGAAGCGCCTCATCCGTGCCGCGATCGAATACGCGGTCAAGCGCAACCGCAAGAGCGTGAACCTCGTGCACAAGGGCAACATCATGAAGTTCACCGAGGGGGCGTTCCGCGAGTGGGGCTACGAGCTCACGCGTGACGAGTTCTCCGACGTGGCCGTCGGGTGGGACGACTGCGGCGGCGACCCCGGCGACAAGATCCTCGTCAAGGACTCCATCGCCGACATCACGCTCCAGCAAGTGCTCACGCGCCCCGACGAGTTCGATGTGATCGCCACGCTCAATCTCAACGGTGACTACCTGTCCGACGCCCTTGCCGCCCAGGTGGGCGGTATCGGGATCGCGCCCGGCGGGAACATCAACTACGTCACCGGCCACGGCGTGTTCGAGGCCACGCACGGCACCGCACCGAAGTACGCGGGCCAGGACAAGGTGAACCCGGGCTCGGTGATCCTCTCGGGCGTGATGATGTTCGAGCACCTCGGTTGGCAGGACGCCGCCGATGACATCGTGCGTGCGCTCGAAGCCACGATCGCCGACAAGATTGTCACCTACGACTTCGCCCGCCTCATGGACGGGGCGAAGGAAGTGAAGACCTCCGAGTTCGCCGCCGCCATCGTGGAGCGGCTCTGACGTGACGCTGGCGTCGTCCGCCGAATGGGGCGGCGTCGAACACTGGGTGATGCACCATGCTGCTGGCTGAGCTGAACGTTCGGCACACTCGGCGGCACATGCCGACCCGACGAGTGGCGCTCGACGGGGCGTATCTCCCCACGAGCGGCCCGGCGTTCGGCGGCGTGCTCCTCGGAGCCGTGGTCGTCGAGCACGTCGGCGCGCTCGACGAGGATCAGCTCGAGGCGTTGCCGCGACTCCTCGACGACGCGCGCGGGGGTCTCCATGTGCCGCGTCTTGCGATGCGCTACCGACTCCAGACCGACACGCACGGGCTCGACCGCTCGCGGCACCGCATTGTCGGTGAAGAAAGCAACGGCTCGGGGCGCCGAGTGGTGTTGGAGCTCGACTGTCACGGACGGGCGGCGCCACAGATCATCGGGGCGGTCATGGCTGCCGCGGCGCTCCCCGAGTCGGCCCGACCGCTCGCGTTGCGGGCCATCGACGCCGCGCTGCGCTCGGGCGCACTGCCCGAAGGGCTGGTGATCCGACGACTGTCCGAAGGTGTGCCCGGTCTCGCTCCCTTCGCTCCCGGCGCACGCCCCGCCACCGCGTACGCAGTGGACTTGTGGCGCGGCGTGCCCTCGGAGCGGCGCTGGGCGATGGAGGTGCTCGGGCTCAGGGCCGGCATGGACGTTGAACGCGACGACGTGCAGGCGCGGTTCCGACGGCTCGCCCGGCTCGCGCATCCCGACCACGGGGCGTCCACCGACGGTGCCGCCGAGCGCCTCGCCGAGCTTGCGGAGGCGCGGAGCTTGCTGCTCGACCACGAGCGGACCGCAGCGGCGGGGCGCGGATAGGTTCCACCCCCATGTCCAAGTCTCCTGTCCACGTCACCGTCACCGGCGCGGCCGGCCAGATTGGCTACGCGCTCGTGCACCAGATCGCGAACGGCACGCTGCTCGGCCCGGATCAACCGGTCGTGCTCCGCCTGCTGGAGATCGAGCCTGTGATGAAGGCGCTCGAGGGTGTGGTGATGGAGCTCGAGGACGGCGCCCACCCGATGCTCGAGAGCGTGGTGGCCACTTCGGATCTCAACGTGGCGTTCGATGGCGCCTCGTGGTGCCTGCTCGTGGGGTCGATCCCGCGCAAGGCGGGCATGGAGCGCCGCGACCTGCTGTCGATCAACGGCGGCATCTTCAAGCCCCAAGGTGAGGCGATCAACGCGCACGCCGCGAGTGATGTGCGCGTGGTGGTGGTCGGCAACCCGTGCAACACGAACTGCCTCATCGCCCGCACGAACGCACCCGACGTCCCTGACGACCGTTGGTTTGCGATGACGCGGCTCGACGAGAATCGGGCCAAGACGCAGCTCGCGCACAAGGCGAAAGCGCCAGTGCGCGACGTGTCGAACCTCGCTATCTGGGGCAACCACTCGAACACGCAGTTCCCCGACTTCACGCACGCGCAGATCGGCGGCAAGCCGGCTGGCGACGTGATCACCGACCGGGCCTGGCTCGAGACCGAGTTCATCGAGACGATCCAAACACGCGGGGCGGCC
>JANOHN010000216.1:0-6639 GCA_031406505.1 Acidimicrobiia bacterium
CGCCGCCATGTCGGTGAAGCGCTCGTCGGCTGCGAGCTCGGGGCGCTCGATGACGTCCGCACAGACGCTCGGCCAGTACTTCCCGGCCTGGAGGCACGCGAGCGAGACGAACGCGCCGTCCTTGGTGCGGTAGTTCGCGACCAGTGGGTTTCCTGGTGCCGCGTCCCGCGGCGGGTGGGTGAACGGCGTCCCGAGCTGCAGGGACAACGCTAGTGCTGCTCCCATGGACCACATGCCGGCGCTCAGCAGCGAGACGTCCACAGTGGTTGCCTCGCCCGTGCGCTCGCGGTGGTACAGCGCGCCCATGATCCCGCCGGCGATCGTCATGGCGCCGATGGAGTCGCCGAAGGCCGGTGCTGGTTGCGAGATCAAGTAGTTGTCGTCGGGCTGCTTCACGCTCATCGACATGCCGGCGCGGTGCCAGTAGGCAAGCGTGTCGTAGGAGCCCCGGTCGGCATCGGGACCCCGCTCACCATGGCCGGTTCCGCGCACGTAGATGATGTTCGGGTTGTGCTTCCGGATGTCGTCGACGTCGATCCGCAGCTTGGTTCGCACGCTCGGGAGCTTGTTCGTCAGGAAGACGTCGCAGGTGGCGGCGAGCCGGTAGAGGATGTCGATACCCTCGTCGGAGGCGAGGTTCAGGCCGAGACTCTTCTTCCCGCGGTTCGAGTGCTCGAGGAGCACGTGTACGTCGGTTCCGAAGTTCGCCACTCCGGTCGACGCCAACCCGCGCATGGCGTCGCCGCGTTCGACGTGCTCGATCTTGATGATCTCCGCGCCCCAGTCGGCCAGGAGTGCTGATGCCGCCGGAACGAACGTGTGCTCGGCCACTTCGAGGACCCGGACACCGGCCATGACTGCGGTCATCGTGGTGCTCCTCGGTGCTTCTCGACTCGCGGACGGCCGCAGTGTGGTAGGCCAGGGCTATCGCTGTCAATCTTTTGGTAGATTGCGCGGGCTTGGCGCGGCTCGACATCACCGTCACCTGACGGCGACGCGAGCGGAGTGTCAGCCGATCTTCAACCTCGCGTGGTTGGGCCCCGCGGTACGTCTCGGAACGGGATGTCGCGGTCGAGCGCCCGTTCGCGAGGCATGCCGAGCACGCGCTCGCTCACGACGTTGGCGGCCATCTCCGTGGTTCCGCCACCGATGCACGTCGCCTGGCGAATGAGGTAGTTGAGTCCCCAGTCGCGAGCGGGCCCGTCATCGTCGCTCCACGCGACACCCGCAGTTCCGGCGGCCTCGAACCCGATGCTCGTCCGTCGCACGTGGGCATGGCCGTGGAACAACCGGGCGATCGCCGCCGCCTGGTCGGTCATCTTCCCGGAGGTCATGCCGTCCCGCAGGCGGCGCTGGAGCTCGCGGACCGCGACGTCGAGCATCCGCGACTCCCCGATGCGGTCGCGGGTGTACGGGTCCTGGAGGCGGCCCGTCGCTCGGGCAACGCTGACCAGCGAGGCGCCGCCCAGCGCGCGTCGATGGCCCGTCGCGGCGACCGTCACGTACGGCGAGCTGTAGCTCATGCGTTCGTGGAACAGCCAGCGGGTACCCACGGTCCAGCCGTCGTCTACCTCTCCGATGCGATCGGTGTCGGGGACGCGGACATCGGTGAGGAACTCCTGGCAGAAGTGCCGCGACCCGTCGAGCATCTCGATCCGTTGCAGCTCGATGCCGGGTTGGTGGATAGGGAGGATGAACACGGTCAGCCCGCGGTGCTTGGGGACGTCCCAGTTGGTGCGAGCCAGGCACAATGCCCAGTCCGCCCACCACGCTCCTGACGTCCAGACCTTCGAGCCGTTCAGCACCCACTCGTCGCCGTCGCGCACGGCAGACGTCAGCGCGCTGGCGACGTCGGAGCCACCACTCGGCTCGGAGAGGAACTGCATCCAGATCTCCTCGCCCTTCAAGATGGCGGGGATGTGGCGCGCCTTCTGCTCCTCGGAGCCGAACTCGAGGAGGATGGCGGCACACGGCGAGAACGTCGGCACGGGATTGGACGGGTACTCGCGCCCGACGAGCTCCTCGTTGAGCGCCCGCTGGTGCTCGGGAGTCAGACCCTGGCCGCCGTACTCGCGCGGGACACAGATGCCGGCGAACCCGCCGTCGAACAGCATGCGCTGGAGCTCGCGGTCGTGAATGGATGCGGCGCGTTCGACCGCGTCTTCTTCGTCCTTGTCGCCGCGCGCATGGCTCGCGGCGCTGAGGGCAGTGCCGTCGAATGGCTTGAGGTGCTCGCGGATCCACACCCCGGCCCGACGCTGGAAGCTCTCGACGTCCTCGATGTCTTCGGTTCCCGCGACGCTCATGCCGCGTCGTCCTGTTGCTCGGCGATGGTCGCGATGCGCTGACGGTGGTCGGCTGGTGTGCCGTGCAGTGTCCCGTTCAGCGTGATCCGACGAAAGAACAGGTTGAGGTCGTGTTCGAAGGTGACGCCGATGCCCCCGTGGAGCTGGACGCAGTCCTGCGCCAGCTCGACTCCATACGAGCCGACGAACGCCTTGGCCACGCTGACGAGCTCAGCCGCGTCGGCCGAGTCGTGCTGGACCGCCGCCGCCGCCGCGTCACTGAGGGCGTGGGATGACTCCAGCCAGCACTTCATGTACGCAAAGCGGTGCTTCAGCGCTTGGTACGACGCGAGCGGGCGACCAAAGGAGTGACGGTCGAA
The DNA here is from genome assembly GCA_031406505.1 of Acidimicrobiia bacterium. GTDB lineage: Bacteria > Actinomycetota > Acidimicrobiia > IMCC26256 > PALSA-555 > SHVJ01. Next base: position 2,666 of record JANOHN010000216.1, read on the forward strand.
TGCCCACTCGAGGGTCATGTCGAAGGCTCGCTGCATGGCGCCGACGGACTCGGCCGTCAGGATCACGGCCGCGACCTGGGTCTGGCGCTCGACCTGCTGCGCGGCCTCGCCGACGGTCCCAACCACAGCCGATCGCGGCACTCGAACATCCTCGAACGCAACCTCCCAGAACCGGTGGGTCACGTCGATCGTGTGCAGCGGCCGGAGCGAGATCCCTGGCGTGTCCGTCGGTACCAGCACTTGCGTCAGCCCGGTGCCCGTTCGGCCGGTCACCAGCAGGTGCTCGGCCGGTCGCGCGGCCTGGACCGGACGCTTGACGCCACGCATCACGACGTCATCACCCTCCACCGCGATCTCCAGCGCGAGCTCTCCGAGGCGGTCATTGGGCGCCGGCTCGCCGTAGCACCAGGCCGCCACCGAGGCCCCAGACAGGAGTGCTTCGAGCGTTGCGCGGTGGGCGTCGTCACCGGTCTCACTCAACGCGAAGGCCACGACGTTCGTGTCGACCAACGGCCCTGGTGCGGCGTAGCGCCCGAACTCGTGGGCGATCAGCGTCAGGTCGATGAGGCCTTCACCGCTGATGCTGCCACCACCGAGGTCCTCGCTCACGAGCAACGACGTCCACCCGAGGGTCGCGCCGAGCGCCCAGTAGTCCGCGTCGAAGCCGGTGGGGTCGTCGCGCAGCCGCCGCAGCTCACTCGACGGAACATGGTCGGCGAGACATCGCCCGGTCGTCTCCCGCAGGAAGTCTTGATCGGAGCTGAGGTCGAGCAGCATGAAGCGACGCCGGCCCTTCCGAGGAGCGATGCCAGGCGACGCGCGGCGCGTCGCCAGCGGAGTTTCGCTGACGTTGACATCGCTGTCAACCAAACCTACGATCGAGTCATGGCCCACACATTCGATTTCCCGGTGTTCGACGCCGACAACCACTTGTACGAGACGAAGGACGCGTTCACGCGACATCTCCCCGAGCGCTACCGCCGCGCGATCGAGTATGTCGAGATCCGCGGGCGCACCAAGCTGTTGGTCTGCGGCCAGCTCACCGAATCGATCCCGAACCCGACCTTCGAGGTGGTGGCGCGGCCAGGTGCGCAGGAGGCGTATTTCCGCGACGGCAACCCCGATGGCAAGTCCTACCGTGAGGTCATCGGCGAGCCGATGAAGGCGCTCCCGGGGTTCCGGGAACCCGTAGCCCGCCTCGAGCTCCTGGACGAGCTCGGTCTGGACCGGACGCTGTTGTTCCCGACGTTGGCCAGCCTGCTCGAGGAACGCATGAGCCACGATCCGGAGCTCATGCATGCCTCGATCCACGCCCTGAACCAATGGATGCACGAGGACTGGACGTTCAACTACAAGGACCGGATCTACCCAATGGCGACGATCACGCTGCCGATCGTGGAAGAGGCGATCAAGGAGCTCGAGTGGGTTGTCGAGCGGGGCGCCAAGGCTGTGCTGATCCGTCCGGCACCGGTGCCGGGCTTCCGCGGCCCGCGATCCTTCGCGCTTCCGGAGTTCGACCCGTTCTGGAAGGCGGTCGTCGACGCCGACGTCATGGTGGCGCTGCACGCCTCCGACTCCGGCTATTCCCGATATGTGAGCGAGTGGACCGGCCCCGAAGAGTCGAAGCCGTTCGAGATGCAGGCCTTCCGGCTGCTCGCGACAAACCATGGCAGCAGACCGGCCGAGGATTCGTGCTCGGCAATGGTGACCCACGGGATGCTCAGCCGCTTCCCCGATCTGCGCATCGCGGTGATCGAGAACGGCGCGGGCTGGCTTCCTTCGTTGTTCGAGCTGTGGGAACGCATCTACCGCATGATGCCGCAGGCGTTTGCGGAGCACCCGATCGACGCGTTCAAGCGGAACTGCTGGATCGCGCCCTTCCACGAAGACGACATCGCCGAGGTCCTGGGCGTGATCAGCCCCGACCGTCTGTTGTTCGGCTCGGACTACCCGCACCCGGAGGGATTGGCCGAGCCGACCTCGTTCGCCGACCATCTTCCTCCTGGATTGCCCGACGCGGACATCGCGAAGGTCATGGGCGGCAACCTGGCCGGGATCATGCGTGTCGACGTGGCCGCGTGAGCGTGCCGACTCGTAGCGCAGGGCATCACTGAGCGACGCCGCGGCGAGCAGTACCCTGCCCGAGGTGCCGCCGCCTGACGCCGCGCCGACCGTTGAGGCGCGGACCGACTCTCGGGCGCTCAGGGCAGAACGGACCCGCGCGCGGTTAGTGGACGCAGCGAAGGCGACGTTCGAGGAACAGGGGTTCCTCACTTCGTCGGTTGCCGACATCGTCAAGCGAGCCGGCGTCTCCCACGGGCTCTTCTACCACTACTTCGACTCGCGGGAAGACGTGCTCCGTGAGATCGTCATCCAAGCCGACGCACGGTTGTGGGCGCCCACGTTCGACGTGACCCTCGACCGGTCCGCGGGAGCGTCGCCCGCGGACCGCATCCGGGCGAACATGCGTACCTTCTTGTCGACGTATCGCGAGCAGGCCGCGATCATGCGCGTGGTCGAAGAGGTCTCGCGTTACGACGAGCATGTCCGAGCAGCTCGCATCGAGCGACTACGCCAGTACCGCGACGAGATGTCCGACTCGATCCGGAAGCTGCAAGACCGCGGACTCGTCGACCGCAACCTCGATCCGACGATCGTGGCCATGGTCCTCGGGTCGATCACCATGCGCTTCCCGGAGATGTGGATGGTGGAGCACCTCGTGGAGTGCGGCTTCGAAGACGCGGTCGAGCACATCTCGACGACCTTCATCAAGGTGCTCGGTCTGGAGGACCCGTCCCGCACTGCGCACTGACCCGCTCAGCTGCACGCCGCTGCACCGACGAACGGCTTCACGATTCGCTCAACGTCGCCAGCGTCCTCTCCGCCAGTCCCGCGATCGCCGTCGGTTCGGATGCACCTCGCGCTCGAGCCACGTCACGCATGATGTCGACGTCCTTCTGCAGCAGGCCAACCGCCCCGCGGAGCCCAGCGAGGTTGAACCCGGACGCACCAAGGATCGCCAAGGCACGACTCCCTCCGCTGCCGTGACCGAGGACCAGACTCAACGCGGCGCGGTCGATCCCCAGCTCGTCCGCAAACGCCACGGTCTCAAGCGCGACACTGACCTGCGCGGTGAACACGAGGTTGTTCAGCAGCTTCGCCATCTGGCCGCTTCCGAGCGGCCCGACGTGGATCACGGGATCGGCGTAGGTCTCAAAGACCGCTCGGCACCTGGCGACGTTGTCATCCGTGCCGCCGGCCATGACGAGAAGCGTGCCCGCCGCGGCGGCGAGCCCACCACCGCTGACGGGCGCGTCGACGATGGCCACGCCGCGCTCCGCCGTGCGTTCGGCGAGACGCCTGCAGGTGTCGGGATGGATCGTGGAGTGGATAGCAATGACGCCGCCCGGCGCCATGCCGGCGAGGACTCCATCTGCGCGCAGCAGGACGTCTTCGACGTCGGCGGCGGCGACGACGCAGATGCCCACAACGTCGCTTGCCGCGCCAAGCTCGGCGGGGGTCGTCACGATGGTGGCGGTGCCGTGGAAGGGCTCGAGCGCTTCAGGGCGCCGCGCCCAGACGGTGAGCGGATAGCCGCCATCGGCGATGCGACTGGCCATGGGCGCGCCCTGGCTGCCAAGTCCGATGAAACCGACGCTGGTCATGTACGGGCCTCGTGAATGAGACGAGTGAGGTACGTGTCGACGTCGGCGCCGTGGGCACGGAGCTCGTCCGCCACCTCGGGCGCGGTGAGGATCAGAAAGCGCCCGCTGGCGACACCCTCCGCGACCAGCTCTCCCACCGCGTCGGCGGCCAGCACGGGGAAGGCCGTTCCACGCGGCGGCGCCGCGTCGCCGTAGAAGGTGATCCCCTCAAGGATGTTGGTCGCAACGCCTGCCGGACACAAGCAGGACACGCCGATGCCACGGGGCGCCAGGTAGAGGGCCAACGCCTCCGACATCCCGACGATGGCG
>JANOHN010000231.1:0-7178 GCA_031406505.1 Acidimicrobiia bacterium
GTGCTGAGCTCATCCGACCCGCGCTCGTTGCTGCGCGAGCACGGCATCCACCCGAGCCGCGCGCTTGGTCAGAACTTCCTGGCTGATCCGAACACCGCGCGGCGCATCGTGCGACTGGCGGAGGTGCAGCCGGGCACCAACGTGCTCGAGATCGGACCCGGCCTCGGGGCGCTCACCGTGGCGCTCGCCGAAGCTGGAGCGTTGGTTCACGCACTCGAGCTCGATCGTCATCTCGTTCCCATTCTCGAAGGTGTCGTGCGCGACGCCGTAAACGTGACGGTGGAGCAAGGTGACGCGCTCACATGGGACTTCGCCGCACTTCGTGACAAACCGTGGTCGTGCGTGTCGAACCTGCCCTACAACGTGGCGACGCCGGTCGTCGCGCGCATCCTCGAGGAAGCTCCCGCAGTGACGCGTGTGCTCGTGATGATCCAACGTGAGGTCGGCGAGCGCCTCGTTGCTGCGCCTGGTAGCCGTACTTACGGGGCGATCTCGGTGAAGGTGGCGTACCACGCCACGGCGCGTATCGTCGGATATGTGCCACCAACCGTGTTCGTGCCGCGACCGAAGGTTGAATCGGCGCTCGTGTTGCTCGAACGCCGACCGCGCCCGCCCGTCGACGTGCCGTCGTATCGCGCGCTGTTCGAGCTTGTGAGGGCCGGTTTCGCGCACCGGCGCAAGATGTTGCGGCGCGCGCTCGTACCGATGCTCGGTGACCGCACCGAATCGGTGCTCGTCGCGGCGGGTGTTGCACCAACGGCGCGCGCTGAGGCGCTCGACCTGGCGGCGTGGGCCGAGCTCGCTCGGGCGGCGGCAGTATGAACGAGCTCACGACCGCGGGCCGGCTTGGTCGCGTTCGGGCCACCGCGTACAGCAAGCTCACGTTGTCGCTGCGCGTCGGCGCGCTGCGCGACGACGGCTTCCACGAGGTGGAAGCGCTCGCAGTTTCGATCAGCGATCCCCACGACGTGGTCGAGGTGGAGGCCGTGCCACACCCCGGCGGCGTCACCTTCGAGATTCGCGGCGAGACCAACGACGTGCCGACCGGGATGTCGAACCTCGCAGCACGTGCGGCCGACGAGCTGCTGGTGCGCGCCGGGCGCTCGGGTCACGGCGTGAAGCTCACGGTGCGCAAGAAGATCCCCGCGGGAGCCGGACTTGGTGGAGGCTCCGCCGACGCCGCGGCGACATTGGTCGCGATCCGACGCATGCTCGAGATCGATCTCGACGACGCGACGCTCCGCGAGCTCGGGACCAAGCTCGGTTCTGACGTGTCGTTCTGCCTCGCCGGCGGTGCCGCGTGGATGCGCGGTCGCGGTGAGCGCCTGGAGCCCGTCGACCTTCCGATCGGCATGCCGTTCCTGGTGGCGCTGCCCCCGTTCCGCCTGAGCACGCCCACCGTGTACCGCGCGTGGGATGACCTCGGGCGGCCCCGGGCCAAGCGCAGCGTGCCGGCCACCGGAGCGATCGCCGCATTGCTTCCCGAGCTCTCCAACGACCTCGAGCCTGCCGCGGAAGCCGTCGAGCCCCGACTGGCGCAGTTCCGGGAGGACCTCGAGGCCGCGGCCGAAGCACCGGCGCTGCTCGCGGGCAGCGGATCGGCCTACGTGGTGCCGATCAACGACGGTCGCGACGTGGACGCGTACGCGCGTCGGGTGTCGGGCCGGTTGCGGGTTCCCGTGACGCCTGCATCCACGGTGTCCCGTGGCGTGCGGATGGGCTCGGGCTGACTAGCGACCCTGCTGGCGACGCTGCCAGCGCGTCTTCTTCAGCAGCTTCTTGTGCTTCTTCTTGCGCATGCGCTTGCGGCGCTTCTTGATCAGAGAACCCATGAGGCCGCGGAACCTATCAGGCATCGGAACCCTCGCCGATTTGGGCGCGCTCGACGGGTAGGGTCGAGACGACCGGTCGGGGGTGGTGTAACGGCAGCACGGGGTCCTTTGGAGTCCCAAGTCGAGGTTCGAAACCTCGCCCCCGAGCGCTGTCGATGACAACTGCAGCGGCGCGGTGCCCGGAGCGACGGAGGCCCGCAGCGAGGGACTGAGAGGAGGAGGATGGCATACCGACCGTTGTCGGCGGTGGTGCTGGCCGCGGGCGAAGGCACGCGGATGCGCTCCTCCACCCCGAAGCTGCTGCACCCCCTGTGCGGACGTCCGATGCTGCTGCACGTGCTCGACACGCTCGTTGCGCTCCCGCTCGAGCGAGTGGTGGTCGTCGTCGGCCACGGCGCCGAGCGCGTCACCAAGCTCGTGCAGGAGCAGCTCGCCACCGAGATCCCACTCGAGTTCGTGGAGCAACGCGTCCAACGGGGCACTGGCGACGCCGCGAGCGTCGGCCTCACCGCGTTCGCCGACTCGCTCGACGCCGAAGATGACGTGCTCGTGATGGCGGCCGATGTCCCGCTCTTGCGGGCCGAGACGCTCGCAGGGCTCGCAACCGAGCACCGGCTTGCCGACGCGGCCGCGACGATGCTCACCACACACCTCGACGATCCCACGGGGTACGGGCGCGTGATCCGCGATGCGCGTGACAACGTGGAACGCGTCGTCGAGCAATCCGACGGGAACGACGCCGAGCTCGAGATCACCGAGATCAACCCGTCGATCTACTGCTTCCGGCGCGCGTTCCTCGCGCCGTCGCTGCGCCGGCTGAGTCCCGAGAATGCGCAGGGCGAGTACTACCTCACCGATGTGATCAGCGTGCTCCGTCAAGCCGGCCACCTCGTCGTGGGTGTGCCAGCCCCAGACTCCAGCGAGACACTTGGCGTCAACGACCGCGCGCAGCTCGCCGCGGCCGAGAGCGTTCTCCGCGCGCGCATCAACGAGCGTTGGATGCGCGAGGGCGTCTCGATGACCGATCCCGCGCACACATACGTGGACGCCGCGGTGGAGCTCGAGCCCGACGTGCACTTGCTGCCGGGCACGATCCTCGAAGGCCGCACGGTGGTCGGCTCGGGTTCGGTGATCGGTCCCGACTCCCGACTTGTCGACACGATTGTCGGTGAAGACGCCGTCGTTGCCAATACCGTGGCGCGCGAGAGTGAGATCGGCGATCGCGCCACCGTCGGGCCGTGGACCTCGCTGCGCGCAGGCACGCACGTGGCCGCTGATGCGCACGTCGGAACGTTCGTCGAGACCAAGAACTCCGAGATCGGCGAGGGCGCCAAGGTTCCGCACCTCGCATACATCGGCGATGCGGAGATCGGCCCGCGCGCGAACATCGGCGCCGGCACGATCACCGCGAACTACGACGGCCAGAGCAAGCACCGCACGGTCGTGGGCGCCGACGCTCGCATCGGGTCGAACACGGTGCTGGTGGCGCCCGTCGAAATCGGCGACGGGGCGTACACGGGCGCGGGAGCGATCGTCACCGGCAACGTTCCTGCCGGTGCGCTGGCCAAAGGGGTCCCGGCGCGGATCGAAGAAGGCTGGGCCGAGCGCCGCGCGGCGGAAGACGCCACTGACAATACGAACGAGGACGAGGGGTAGGTCCATGGAACTGGTCACCCGGAAGCGCCTCATGCTCTTCGCCGGGCGCGGCAACGCCGAGCTGTCGGCCGAGATTGCCGCGTGCCTCCACCTCCCGCTTGGCGACGTCGAGCTCTCGCCGTTCGCCAACGGGGAGATCTACTGCCAGTACGGCGAGAGCGTGCGCGGGACCGACCTCTTCGTGCTCCAAAGCCACTGTGAGCCGATCAACGACCGCATCATGGAGCAGCTCATCATGATCGACGCCGCGAAGCGCGCGTCGGCCAAGCGCATCACCGCGGTCTGCCCCTTCTACGGATACGCGCGCCAAGACCGGAAGGCCCAGGGACGCGAGCCGATCACCGCGCGCTTGCTCGCCGACCTGCTCACCGTGGCCGGCGCCGACCGCGTCGTGACCGTCGACCTGCACACCGGGCAGATCCAGGGCTTCTTCGACATGCCAGTCGATCACCTCACGGCTGTCCCACTGCTCGCGTCACACCTCGCCACGTCGGTGGGCAAGGACGTGACGGTGGTCGCACCCGACGCTGGTGCCGGCAAGCTCGCGCGCCGCTTCGCCAACCACCTCGGTGAGCACGGCGTGGAGACCGATCTCGCGTTCATCGACAAGCAGCGGCCGAAGGGCAAGCACAACACTGCCGAGGCCGTAGAGGTCGTCGGTGACGTGAAGGGCCGGTCGTGCGTGCTCGTCGACGACATGATCGACACCGCGGGGTCGATCACCAGCGCGGCCAACCTCCTCCACCAGCGCGGCGCCAACGACGTGACGATCGCCACCACCCACGGCATCCTCTCGGGACCCGCGGTCGATCGGTTGAAGAACGCGCCGGTGCGCGAAGTCGTCTGCACGAACACGCTGCCGGTCACCGACGACAAGCGTTGGGACGCCCTCACGGTGCTCTCGATCGCGCCGATCATCGCCGAGGCCCTCAAGGCGGTCTTCGAGGACACCAGCGTCAGTGAGATCTTCCAGGGCGACAACGTCTGAGCAAGGCCAGATCTGGGTTGTAAGCAGGCGAAAGCTTGGGTGTAGAGCAGGCGAAATCTGGGCACTCCGCCACCGTTTGACAGCAAAACAGCCGTCCGGCTGTCTCTGAACGGGGGACGAAAGCCCGTGATCAAGCGACTGCTAGCGCTGCTGGTTGTCATGGTCCTAGCCAGCGCAGTGCTGGTGCTGGGGAATGACAACAGTGAGGCCCAAACTCCGAACATCAACCTCACGCTCACCATCAGCCCGAAGGAAGGCCCGGTCGGGACCACGATCAGGACGAGCGTCCCGCCCCAACAGGCGCAAGACGTCTGTCTGAACACCGCGGAGGCGACCGCTCAGCTGCAGGGCTTCGCGACGCAGAGCGTGACGGCGCTCGATCCCGGAGCCTTGTTGGCCAACCCGACGGGCATCCTCGGCTCCGCGGGTGGGGCGGCTGGCGTGATCAATACGCTCAACGGCGGCGTGCTGCACTCAGTTGCGCCGCTCTACGTGCTCGTCTTCACCGACATCGCCACCCGGGAAACCATCACGCAGAAGGTTCCTGGTTGGGACCCGGTGACGGGGACGGGGTCGATCACCGCGCCGAACGCCAAGAAGCCTGCGCTCTATGCAGTGGCGGCGGTCTGCCTCTCGTTGAAGGCCCCAAGCACGGATGCAGTGACGGCGGCGCTCGCAGGTGCCTCGTCGCCCGACGCGGCGATGGCGGCCCTGCTCAAGGCGTCGATCAACGACAACCCGCTCGGCACCGGCTTTGGCATCTTCTGCCTGGCCGACCCGGGAACGTCGTGCGGATCCACCGCAGCAGTGCAAGCGCAGCCACGTACCGCTGGGTAGAAGCCAGATCTACAACGCACGCGAGCTGAAGGTGGCGGGGAGGGCGGGATCCTCCCCGCCACCCATCAGTGGAGGTGCTTTGCGAGGAGCCTCGTCCAGCGACGAGAATGTGCCTCCTCCTACTTGACCGGACGACACTCCCATGGCCAACGAATCCCTCCTTGTTGCCGAGCCGCGCGCTGAGCGCGGTTCGCGCCCGTCCGGGCGGCTCCGCGCCGCTGGCCTGGTTCCTGCCGTCGTCTACGGCCTCGGGAACGAGACGCTCGCGGTCACGGTCCCCGCGCGTGAGCTGAACCACATCCTCGCGGGCGGCGCTAACACCCTCATCACGCTGAAGGTCGGTGGCGACGACGCCCTCGCGCTCGCTCGGCAGGTGCAGCGCCATCCCACCAAGGGCCAGCTCATCCACGTCGACTTCATCCGCGTGCGCACCGACGTCGCCGTGACGGCGGAGGTGCAGCTTCGCCTCATCGGCGAGCCCGTCGGTGTGCGCGACGGTGGTGTACTCGAGCAGCTCGTGTTTTCCGTGCCGATCGAGGCCAAGCCGCAAGACATCCCCCACGACATCGAAGCCGACGTCACTCACCTCGCGATCGGCGACCAGATCCGCATGTCCGAGATCGCGTTGCCGAATGGTGTCGCCACGACGCTCGAGCCCGACACGCTCGCCGCCCAGGTCATTGCACCTCGGGTTGTCGAGGAAGAGGTGCCGGTCGAGGGCGAAGAGGGTGCCGAGGGCGTCGAGGGTGCCGAGGGCGAAGCGCCCGCGGCCGACGGCGATGCCGACGGTTCCGACGGCGGGGGCGGCGACGAGGGCAGCGGGGAGTAACGCGTGCTGCGGCGGCGCAGGCCGTCTGCATCGCGCACGTCGGCACCGCGCACAGGCACTGCGGCCGACCTGTTGGTCGTGGGGCTCGGCAATCCCGGCGACGAGTACGCGCACACGAAGCACAACGTCGGTGCGGACGTGCTCGCGATCCTCGCTGACCGCCACGGCGCCAAGCTCCGGCGAGGCAAGGAGCGGGCGCTTGCCGACGAGGTGAACGTCGGCGGCCACCGAGTCGCGCTGGCCATCCCGACGACCTGGATGAACGATTCCGGTGAGTCCGTGCGCCTGCTCGTTCGCCGCTACGGCGTGACGCCCGAGCAGCTCGTGGTGGTGCACGACGAGCTCGACCTGCCCGTCGCCGCGCTCCGCGTGAAGGAAGGTGGCGGGCTCGCCGGCCACAACGGGCTGCGGTCGATCAAGTCGCACTTGCACAGCGACGCCTTCCGGCGGGTCCGCATCGGCGTGGGCAAGCCGTCGTCGAAGGAGCAGGGTGCCGACCACGTGCTGAGCCGGTTCTCGAAGCGAGAGCGCGCCGAGATCGACACCACCCTCGAGCTCGCCGCCACCGCCGTCGAGCTGATCGTCACCGAAGGCGTCGAAGCCGCGATGAACCGCTTCAACGGCTAGCTATTCCCATGACGAGATCCGAGACAACCGAGGCGCCGCCGTTGGTGGGCGTCGCGGCGCTCCTCGCCGAGGAGCCGGCGGTGCGCGCCGTGGTGGCGCATGCCCCGGTCGTGGCGGTCCCTGACGCGGCGCGAGCGGTGTTCACCGCGGCGGTGGCGCGCATAACGACCCGCCGCCCGATCGTCGTCGCGGTCCCGACCGGCGGTGAGGCGGAACGGCTCGCCCACGACCTCGCCGTGTTCTTGGGCGGCGACGACGTCGAGATCTGCCCCGCGTGGGAGACGTTGCCGTTCGAGCGCGTGTCGCCGTCGCTCGAGACGATGGGTCGCCGCCAACGCGTGTTGTGGCGCCTGCGCTCCGGCTCGCCGCCACTCGTGCTCGTGGCGCCGGTGCGCGCGCTCGTCCAACG
>JANOHN010000040.1:0-8077 GCA_031406505.1 Acidimicrobiia bacterium
ATGTCGATGGTCGACTTCCTCATGTCGGGCACGTTCGAGAAGCACCCGAACCTCAAGATCGCGTATTCGGAGGGACAGATCGGCTGGATCCCGTACATCCTCGAGCGCGCCGACGACGTGTGGGACCACAACCGTGCCTGGGCCAACCTTGAAGGAAAGGTGCTCAAGCCGCCGAGCCAGTACTACAAGGAGCACGTGTTCGGCTGCTTCTTCGACGACAAGCATGGACTCGAGTCACTCGAGTCTGTAGGCGTCGACAACATCACCTTCGAGACCGACTACCCGCACTCCGACTCCACGTGGCCCCACACCAAGGAGATCGCCGAGAAGCTCACGAAGGGCCTCGACGACGAGACGATCTACAAGATCATGCGAGGCAACGCCATCCGCATGCTGCACCTCGACCTCGATCGCTAGAAGGGCGGACTGACGCCACACCGGGTGGCCATGTTGCCACTGTGGTCGGTGTTGCCTAGCCTGGGTGGCCATGCCCCGTTCGACGCGCCGGTTCGCCGCGCTCGCGCTCGGTCTGCTCACGTTCTTCGTATCGGTCCCGAGCGCGGCGGCGCAGGCTGATCCCTTCGACGAGCAGATCACTGCGGCCGAATCCGAGGCCCTGGAGGCGCAGGCCGCGGCGCACGAGTCGGCAGCGCGCCTAGCCGCAGCCCAGGAGCAGCTGGTAGTGGTGGAGACGCAGATCGCCGCGGTCCAGACCCGGATCGCCGAGCTCGAGGCACAGATCCCGGCGTTGCGGGCGCAGGCCGCCGAGCTCCGCCGAATCGTCCGCCATCGCGCCGCGTCGCTGTACAAGAGCACCGGCGCGCTCAGCAAGTACAACGCGCTTCCGCTGAACCCTTCGTTGCGCGCCGTCCGTCGACAACGCCTCGCGGATGCCGCCGCCAAGCAAGACGACGCGGCAATGGACGAGCTCGAAGCGATCGCGGTGCAGCTCGAGGCGACGAAGACCGAGCTGGCAACACAGCAAGCGACCCTCGCTGCGGAGCAGGCCCAGCTCGCGCAGGTAGAAGCGGAGCTCGCATCGCAACAGGATGAGTTCCAGCGCCGGGTCACCATCGCGAACGCCGCGCTCGAGCGCGCTCGCGCGCTCGGAGCACTGCGCGCACGCGGTGAGCCCGTGATGGGTCCGACGATCCTGAACGCAGCGCAGATGGCCGGATGGTGGCGCACGCGCAGCTACGACTTCCAGGTTCCCGGCATGACCATCGAGGGCCTCGCGCAGATCTTCGTCGAGGAGGGTCTAGCCGAGAACGTGCGCGGTGATCTGGCGTTCGCGCAGTCGATCGTCGAGACCGGTGGGTTCCGGGCATCGCCGAACAACAACTTCGCCGGGCTCGGGTGGTGCGACAGCTGCGCCACTGGTCGGCGATTCCCGAGCGCGCGCGACGGCGTGCGTGCTCAGATCCAGCACCTGAAGAACTACGCCGACGAGACCTCGCGAGCCTTTGGGCTCCGATACCCACCATCGCCGTACTGGTATGGCTCTGATCCAGGCCAGGCGCAACGCAACTTCGACACGTTCTTCGCAAAGGGTTGGGCGCCGACCTGGAGCGACATGGGCCACGGGAACTGGGCGACCGACCGCACCTATTCGGGCAAGGTCTTGCGCGTCTATGCCGACATGGTCGCCTACGCCCAGACGAACGGGTAGCAGTACCCTCGCGCTCGATGGCGATCACGTTCGAGCCGGTCGACTTCGATCGGTTCCACCTCGTCGACCTCCCGAAGCGCATCGAGCAGGGGAGTGGGCTCCTCGCCGCGCCCGACCTCGCGGGCGTAGGAACGATTGGTTTCAAGACACCCGACGGCGCCGCCTACACATACGTGCCGTCGCCCGACACCGTGGAGATCTGGTCGGGCGACGCGGCCGCGGACGTACTCGTGAACATCTCGCGCGAGGCGTTCTCCGACTTCGCGAACGAGCTCCGCACCTGCTTTGGCTTGCTCTACGCCGGAATGCTCGAGGTGAGCCGAGGCGACTTTGGATGGTTGGAACGGTGGGAGCCAGCATTGCGCGCGCTGTATCACGACCGACTGATCGTCGACCCGGCGACAATGGATGTCGCGCACGATCTCGATCGTGCGTTCACGCTCGACGACAGCGATGACGAATTGCGCGGGTTTCTCACTGAGAAGGGCTTTCTACACGTGCGCGGCGTGCTTTCGGCCGATGAGGTCGCGGCGCTCGACGCGGACGTCGAGAACGCGCGCGCCGCGGCTCGCCCAAACGACGGTGTGTCGTGGTGGGCCACCCGGGGCGACGGCACCGAGGTGTGCTGCCGTGTCATCTATCTCGGACGGAGCTCCGAGCTCGTTGCCGGCCTCGGCGATGACCCGCGGTTCCGCCGGCTCGCCGACCTCGGTGGCGCCGGGCTCGCCCCGGAGGTCGACTGTCTCGACGGCCACAGCGTGGTGATCAAGCACCCGGGGATCACCGCCGGCCTCTCTGATCTCCCTTGGCACCGCGACTGTGGTCTTGGCGGTCATCCGGTGCTCTGCCCAACCGTCGCGATCGGCATCCAGCTCGATCCCGCGTCGGCGGCGACGGGTCAGCTGCACTTCCTCGCCGGCTCGCATCGAGGGTCCTCGCATCCGCTCAAGCCCGACGACGAAGCCTCGCAGCCGGTCGTCGCGATCGACACCGAACCGGGCGACGTGACCGTGCACTTCGGCCACGTGCTGCACGCGGCCCCCGCGCCCTCGGGCGACGGGCCCGGAAGGCGCGCGCTGTACGTCACCTTCACGCGGCCGGAGACGATCGAGTTCGTGGGCCCGGGGCATGGCTACAACGACGTGCTCTTCGAACACGACGGCCAAGTGCACTCCATCGACGAGCTCGCGGCGCGCACATGAACAGGTCGGAGGCCTCGGCTCACGCCTAGCGGCGCGCCCACGGTTCGTGCGTCGCTCGCTCCTTAGCGAAGCGCTGCGCGGAGATCGTCTGGCCGTTGAGCTCCGCGGCGTCGGGCGCAGTGGCGAGCCACGCGATCACCGACGCGGGCACCGTCGGGGGTGCGCCCGGGTACACGCCATCGAGGCCGAGTGACGTGGCGTTCACCTCCATGCGCTCAGTGAGCACATATCCGGGCTCCACGTTGAAGAACCGCAAGCTCGGGTACTCGACCGCGAGGATGCCCACCATCTTGTGGAAGGCGCCCTTCGACATGGCGTAGGCCGAGCCCCATCCACCTTCGCCGGCGGGCGCAAGCGGGTCGGTGATCGCAACTGCCGACGTGACGTTCACGATCGTCCCGCTTCCACGCTCGACCATGTGCGGAAGCACGGCCTTGACAAGCACGACCTGCGAGATGACGTTCGCGGCGAGCTTCGTCTCGAACATCTCGATCGTGGTGTCGTCGAAGCGCAACATGCTCCCCGGGCCGGTGTGTACGGCGTTGTTCACGAGCAGATCGATACGACCCCATTCGCTCAGCACGCGCTCCGCGGCACCAGTGAGTGATGCATGGTCGAGCAGGTCCATCTGGATCATGAGCGCGCGTCGACCCTCGACCTCGACGAGCGCAGCGGTGGTCTCGAGGCTGCCAGGCACGGAGCGGCCCGCCGCGTCGGAGTCGTCGATCCCTTGGCCTTCGTGCACCGTTCGTGCCGTGATGGCCACGTCGAGTCCGGCTTTGGCCAGCGCGATCGCCGTGGCCTTCCCGATCCCGCGACTCGCCCCCGTCACAAGAGCTACTGGTTCAGACACAAAGGGGGACGTTAGGCGGCGGCGCGGTTGGTCGACCCGTCGCCGGCAGGAGACGCAGCCTGCGGAGTCGACGCAGGGATTCGTTAGAGTCCCGGCCCGGGACGGGAGGTTCAGGTGCTCGAAGGCATGCAGGGCAAGGTTGCGATCGTGACCGGCGCGGGGCGCGGTCTGGGTCGCGCCGAGTCATTGGAGCTGGGGCGCCAGGGCGCACACGTGATCGTGAACGACTTCGAGCAAGCGCCGGCCGACGAAGTGGTGAGCGAGATCAAGGCGGCCGGCGGTGAAGCGTCTGCTCACACTGGCGACGTCGCCGACTGGGACACGGCCAAGGCGCTGGTCGCGTTGGCCGTCGACACGTACGGCAGCCTCGACATCCTCATCAACAACGCGGGAATCCTGCGTGACCGGATGCTCTTCAACATGAGCGAAGAAGAGTGGGACGCAGTCATCCGGGTGCACCTCAAGGGCCACTTCTGCACGATGCGGCACGCAGCTGCCTACTGGCGCGAGAAGGCGAAGGCGGCCGACGGCCCGGTGTACGGGCGCATCGTGAACACGTCGTCGGAAGCCGGGCTCCTCGGGAGCGCGGGCCAGCCGAACTACTCGGCGGCGAAGGGCGGCATCATCCAGCTCACGCTCGGCGCCGCGCAGGCGCTCGGCCGTTACGGGGTGAATGCCAACGTCATCGCGCCCCGGGCGCTCACGCGCATGACCGAGCAGATGGGTGGCTTCGACACGAAGGACGGCGACTTCGAAGTGTTTGCCCCCGAGAACGTGTCGCCGTTGGTCGCGTACCTCTCGTCGCCGCAGGCGGCGAAGGTGAGTGGGCAGGTCTTCGTGGTGTGGGGTCGCCAGATCATCGTGCTCCAGGGGCCGAGCACCGACCGGCAGTTCGAGACGTCCGCCGAATGGACGCCGGAGAACGTGGACGAGTCGCTCTCACCGTTCTACGAGGGTCGCGCGCCAATCCGCGACGGATTTCTCTCACGGCACGTATGACCTTGCGCTTCGAGCCGTTCAACATCGAGACGTCCGACTCGACGCTCGACGATCTCCGCGCGCGGCTCGCCCGGACCCGACTGCCGGAGCAGCTTCCCGAGGCCGACTGGGACTACGGCACCGAGCTCGGGTACCTGGGCGAGCTCCTCGCGTTCTGGCGCGACGGCTACAAGTGGCGCGCCACCGAGGCTCGCCTCAACGGCTTCCAGCAGTTCACGACCGTGATCGATGGCGCGCGAGTCCACTTTTTGCACGTTCGATCGCCCGAGCCGAACGCGCTCCCTCTCGTCTTGACGCATGGCTGGCCCGGATCCGTCGTCGAGTTCCTCGACGTGATCGAGCCGCTGTCGAACCCGCGAGCGTTCGGCGGCGACGCAGCCGATGCGTTCCACGTGGTCGTGCCCGCGCTCCCGGGCTACGGGTTCTCCGGCCCCACCCGTGCTCGCGGGTGGCATCCCGGACGCGTCGCGCGCGCCTGGAAGGACCTGATGGCCGGCATCGGGTACGGGCGCTACGTGGCGCAGGGTGGCGATTGGGGCGCGTTCGTGACCAGCCAGCTCGCGCTCGTCGATCCGAAGCATTGCGCCGGGATCCATCTGAACATGCTCCCGCCGATCCCGATGACCGACGATCACACACCCGAGGAAGACGACTGCCTTGCGGGGATGGCGGCGTACAACGAGCACGATTCGGGCTACTACAAGGAGCAGTCCACCAAGCCCCAGACGATTGGGTACGCGCTCGACGATTCGCCGGCCGGACTTGCTGCATGGATCGTCGAGAAGTTCCGTACGTGGTCCGACTGCGACGGCGACATCGAGCGGTCTTTCACGAAGAATCAGATCCTCGACAACCTCATGCTCTATTGGCTCACCGCGACGGCCCATTCGTCGGCCCGCATGTACTACGAGTTCGACAAGGGCTTGAAGGCTGGCACGCTCGATCTGTTCTCGAAGATCACGCAACCCGTCGGGTACACGCGCTACCCGAAGGAGATCATGCGCACCTCGCGTCGTTGGGCCGAAGCGCAGTACGACATCTCTCACTTCGCTGACATGCCGCGCGGCGGGCACTTCGCCGCGTTCGAGGTGCCGGAGCTGTTCGTTCCCGACATTCGGGTGTGGGCCCGAACCGTTCGCTGAGGATGAACGAATGATCGACGAGCTCACAGGGAAGACGGCTGTCGTCACGGGCGCCGCAAGCGGCATCGGCCTCGGCTTGGCTCGCAAGGCCGCGGGTGAGGGCATGCACGTGGTGCTAGCCGACGTGGAGGTCGGGGCGCTGGAGGCGGCCGAGGCCGAGGTGGCGGCACTCGGGGCGCAGACGCTCGCGGTCACGACCGACGTCTCCAAGGCTGAGGCCGTGGAGGCATTGGCGCGTGCGACGTTCGAGCGGTTCGGCGGCGCCCATCTCGTGTGCCTCAACGCCGGGGTGTTTCAAGGCGGCATCTCGTGGCAGCGGTCGAACGCGGATTGGGAGTGGGTGCTCGGCGTCAACTTCTGGGGTGCGCTGCACGGCATTCGCTCGTTCATCCCGCGAATGCTCGAACAGACCGAGCCCGCGCACGTGGTGATCACGTCGTCCATGGCTGGTCTGATGACGGTCGCGTACTCGGGTCCTTACGTGGTCTCGAAGTTCGCGGCCGCGTCATTGGCCGAGAGCGTCGCGCACGACCTGCGCGCCCGGGGTGTGACCCACGTCGGAGTGTCATGCCTCGTCCCCGGATCGGTCGATACTCGCATCGCCGACTCCACCCGGAACCGCCCCGCACCTCTGGTCGACAACGCAGGCTCCGTCTCCTCCGGCGCCGGGTCGGCAAAGCCGCCCGTCGTCGACGCGCCGCCGTCAGATTCGCCAGATCATCAGTTCGTGGCCGACGCGCTGCGCGACATGACGACTACCCAAGGGCGCGCGCCTGACGAGGTGGCCGACATCGTGTTCGACGGTGTTCGGGCCGGCGATTTCTGGATTCCGACGACCGACCGTTACGAGGAGCTGCTGCGGCCGCGCTTCGAGGACATGATGGCGCGCAAGCTTCCCGGCAGCGCGCAGTTCGACTGAGACCGAAGTGCCCGCGCGTTGGAGTTCTCGCCAGGGCGCGTAGGGTACGCGGCATGCAGATGAGAGTGCTCGGACGAAGCGGCGTCCAGGTCAGTGAGTACTGCCTCGGGGCGATGATGTTCGGTCAGTGGGGCAACCCCGACCACAACGACTCGATCCGGATCATCCACCGAGCGTTCGAGGCCGGCATCAACTTCATCGACACGGCCGACGTGTACTCAGCGGGGGAGTCGGAGGAGATCGTCGGCAAGGCGCTCGCGGGCCGGCGCGACGACGTGGTGTTGGCAACCAAGTTCTTCTCGCCGATGGGAGAGGACCCGAACCGGCGCGGCGGCTCGCGCCGTTGGATCATGCAGGAGGTCGAGCACAGCCTCCGCCGGCTCGGCACCGACTACATCGACCTGTACCAGATCCACCGCCCCGAAGACCTGGCCGACGTCGACGAGACGCTCGGCGCGCTCAGCGACCTCGTGCACCAGGGCAAGGTGCGCTATCTGGGGCACTCCACGTGGCCCGCGGAACGAATCGTCGAAGCGCAGTGCGTGTCGGAGCGCCGCCAACGCGAACGGTACGTGTGTGAGCAGCCGCCGTACTCGATCTTCATGCGCGGCATCGAGCGCGCGGTGCTTCCCACCTGTCAGAAGTACGGCATCGGTGTGATCCCATGGAGCCCGCTGGCCGGTGGCATGTTGACCGGCCGCTACCGCAAGGGCCAGCCGCCACCTCCCGATTCGCGGCTCGCACGCGGGTTCGGAGCGCGCCCTCAGAGCGAACGTGTGCAACGCGCGCACGACCACCGACTCGAAATCGTGGAAGAGCTCCTCGAGGTGGCCTCGAGCGCCGGTGTGAGCCTCACACACCTCGCCCACGCCTTCGTGCTCGAACACCCCGCAATCACGTCGGCGATCATTGGCCCTCGCACGATGGAGCAGCTCGACGACGTGCTCGCGGGAGCCGACGTGCGCCTCGACGAGGCCACGCTCGACGCCATCGACGCCATCGTGCAGCCAGGCACCGACGTCAGTGCGGGGGATCCTTGGCAGCCTCCTGGCTTGGCGACCCGGAACCGCCGTCGCCCGCGCTAGTGCCGGCTGCCTTCGTGCGCTGGATGCTGAGCACGATCGCCGCGGTGAGGATCGCGATGATCACCAACAACGATGCAGTTGTCGGCAGGTGGTACCACTCCGACGCGGCCATCTTGATGCCGACGAAGATGAGGATCGCACCGAGTGCGTGCGACAGATAGTGGAAGCGCTCCTTGGCATCGCCGAGAAGGAAGTACATGGCTCGAAG
>JANOHN010000272.1:0-3772 GCA_031406505.1 Acidimicrobiia bacterium
CGCGCTCTACCGCGGCGAGCTCAAGGTGCTGCTGGTCAACACTGATCCGCACGAGCCGTACACCGTCGCCCGTGGCGATCGCATCGCGCAGCTCGTGATCACGAACGTGGAGTCGACCGTGGAGTGGGTGGAGGTCGACACCCTCGACGAGACCGAGCGCGACACCTACGGCTTCGGGAGCACCGGCCGCTAGGGAAGTAGCCTGCGCCGCCGTGGCCCATGACCATAGGTTCCGATTCGGTGTGCAGGTGTCGAGTGCCACATCCGCGGCCGACTGGCGCGACAAGGCCCGCAAGGTGGAGGACCTCGGGTACTCCACGCTGTTCATGCCCGACCACTTCATCGACACCGAGCTCGCGCCGATGGTGGCGATCGGCTTCGCGGCTGCGCACACCACCACGCTGCGCATCGGGCACCTTGTGCTGGGCAACGATTACAAGCACCCGGCCGTGGTCGCGAAGGAAGCGGCCACGATCGATCTGCTGTCCGACGGACGCCATGAGTTCGGTCTCGGCGCCGGCTGGATGCAGACCGACTACGACGCGCTCGGTATGCAATACGACACGCCGGCCACACGCGTCGAGCGGCTCGAGGAGGCTCTCGCGGTCGTGAAGGGCGCGTGGTCGGGCGAGAAGTTCAGCTTCTCGGGCAAGCACTACGTGATCACCGACTATGTGGGAACCCCGAAGCCGTCGCAGCAGCCGCAACCACCGATCGTGATCGGTGGCGGCGCACCGCGGGTGCTCCGACTCGCCGGGCGCGAGGCCGACATCGTCGGCATCAACCCGAACCTCCGCAAGGGCGCGGTCACCGACGATGCGATCAAGACGTCGCTCGCCGAAGCCACGCGTCAGAAGGTCGAGTGGGTGAAGGAAGGAGCCGGCGATCGCTTCGACGACATCGAGCTCCAGATCCGCTACTTCCTCGCTGCGATCACCGACGACGCTGAGAGCTTGGCGAGTGCGGTCGCGAGCGGCTTCGGCATGACCGCACAAGACGCGCTCGATTCTGGTGTGGCGCTCTGCGGCACCGTCGAAGGAGTCTGCGAGACGCTCCAGCGTCGTCGCGAGGAGTGGGGCGTGAGCTACATCGTGCTCGGCGACGAACACATCGAGGCGTTCGCGCCGGTTGTCGCGGCGCTCGCCGGCACGTAGATCGGGAGCGCCGCTGGGATATCCTCGTTGCTCACGCGGACGTGGCTCAGCGGTAGAGCATCACCTTGCCAAGGTGAGGGTCGCGGGTTCGAATCCCGTCGTCCGCTCCAAGTTGCGCAGGTCAGCGGCTCTTCGGAGGCTGGCCGCGGCCGTCGGTAGGTTGTCGGCATGGGTGAGGTCGTCTGGGGCATCAACTGCACGCTCGACGGGCGGTGCGGCCACGAGGACGGGATCGCCAACGAGGAGCTTCACGTGGACGCGGCGGAGTCGTTCGAAGGTTTCGACGCCGTGCTCTTGGGTCGTAAGACGTTCGAGCTGATGTTCCCGTACTGGGCAACCGTCGCCCGTGACCGGTCGGGTACACCCGCCGATTACACGTTCGCTGTCGCGATGACGGAGATCCCGAAGGTCGTGTTCTCGAGCACCCTCGACGAGGCCGGCTGGAACACGCGGGTCGTCAGCACATCGGCGGTGGACGAGGTGCGCAGGCTGCGCGACGAGGGGGCACGGTTGAGCGTCGGTGCGAGCCCCGCGCTTGCCGCCGATCTCCGGGCAGCCGGTCTGATCGACCGCTTCCGCTTTGTGCTCCATCCGGTCGTCGCCGGAAGGGGACCGAAGCTGTTCGGCGACGACGAGGCGATCGGGATGACCTTGGACTCGGCCGTCACCCTCGGCGCGGGGCATGTCGTGCTCGAATACACGGTGACGAGCAGCTAGCGACCTCGCGCGGGCCTCTCCGAGCCGGTCGTTGCCGCGCCACGTCAGTCCGTGTGGCGGTCACGCCTGAGTGACGCTCGTTTCGCGACACTCCGCAGGTGCGAGCGCTCGGTCTGAGCGACGTCTCAGCACGATTCCTGAGTGCCGGAACCGGGTATGACCGTGGATACCGAGTCCGCCGACGTCGAACGAGGAGCCCAGCATGGAGATCGTTCGCAATTCCGATGGCACGCTGATCGTTCCGGTGAAGCCGGGTCGCCAGCACGACGACGACGCCGACACCGGGGCAGGCGACGACCACGCGGTCGAGTCGAAGAGCGCGCCAAGCACGCGTGTGCTGCATCCCGGCGAAGGTGGCTACGACGAGGCGCTGGGGGAGTGGGACCGTCAGCAGAACCCCGACGCCGACGTGCCAGTCTCGACCGCGAGCGGTCGCAAAGAGGCGATGAGCGTCGTCCATGCGGTTGCCGAATCTCAAGGCCACGACGTGGAACCCGCGGTCGAGGCGCTCCACGATGCCGAAGCGGCGGGTGAAGCACTGCGGCACGTGCTCGTCGGTGGTGTGCACGCGGTCGAGGACTTCGCTACCGAGGTCGCCGAGGCCGAGGGCGGCGAGCCGCTCCGCGCCCACGAGGCCACGAAGATCATCGGTGAGGTGTTGGCCGAGCTCGACTGAGTCTGCGTTAGGTTCACACCGGACTCGATGGCGGGAGGCGCGTTCGAGGCGTATCCAAGAAATCGATTCCGAACAAGCCGCGTAGCCGGCGATCGCCGCGCCCTCGAGGAGGCCCACGATGCCGGTGACGACAGGGTTCAATCACATCGCGACCTTGACGACGGATCTCGAGCGTCACGCTGACTTCTACCGGCGTGCGTTCGGTGCGGAGGTCACGTTCGAGATGGACGCCACGCCTGAGCACCCACGTATGTTCATACTCGCCCTAGGCGGTGGTGCGTCGCTCAACGTCTTCGAGGTTGCGGCGGATGAGATCGTCGGCGAACAACGAAAGCAAGGCGCTCGCGGGGCTATCGATCATTTCGCAATCGCGGTCGATTCCCTGGCGAGCCTCGAAGACGTGAAGCAGCGACTCGTGGCAATTGGTGCAGACATCGGGGAGATCCAGCGCCTCGGCGACGAGTGGTCGTTGTTCTTCCGCGACGTCGACGGCATGGAGCTGGAGGTGTGCGCGCCCGCGAACGATGGCGAGGTGAGCATCGAGCCGTCGAGCTGACGCTGACGAACATACGAGCAGCGCGCTCAGGTACACCGGACGACGATGTCGTGCTCATCGAGCTTCACCAGGGGCGCCGGCGGCCCCGAATGTCATCATGTGCGGATGCCGCGGTCGAGACGCAGTCCAAACCGCATCACCGGAGACTCCCTTGTCGACGATGCCGGCTATGAGTGGCATCGGGTCAACGAGGACCTTCGACGCGACGCCATAGCTCGGCTGTTGGGCGATCCCGACGTTCGTGTCGGTGTGCACGCCGGACGGGCGAGGCTGCGCTGGATTGAAGACGTTGAGCGTGAGCGGGTGTGGAGCGAGGAGATCGAACCGAACTTCCATGACCATGCCGGCGGCGTGATCGCGAACTCCACTCCCAGTCAGCTGCCCTTTCATGGGACCTTGTGGCGTCGGCGGGGCAAGCAATTGCTGATTTTCGACGACTTCGACTGATCCGATCACGCGGTGGTGGTGTCGGTGATGGTTGATCCGCGTCATGGCTGCGGTTCGGCAGCTGCCGCACGGCGAATCGCTCGTCGAAGCTGCCGCATGCATCCGTGACGGAAATTCGCCTGCAGGAAGGGGAAGAGTGGCGGGATGAGCCGGAGGAAGGGATTGGTCGGTCGCGCGACTGCAGTCACATCGAAGGTGACGCTGCCGGTCGCGGGGTCGTAT
>JANOHN010000273.1:0-5337 GCA_031406505.1 Acidimicrobiia bacterium
GAGACGAGCAGCAGCGTCGTCGACGTCCAAGACCATGTGACACACGGGATCGGTGACCTGCACGCTGGGGGGTCGCCCGCGATCCTCGACCCAGAACACCTCGACCGACCCCGAGATGTGCTTGAACGTCAGCTCGCCCAGGGAACGTATCTCGAGATCGTCACCGTCCTTCAGGCGCTCCGCAATGTGCGCCGTGGTCAAGAGCTGTCCTGCGTGGGCATGCGCGGCGAGACGCGCGGCCACATTGACCGTGGTTCCGAAGACATCGCCAGCGCGCTCCACAACGGGGCCCAGGTGCAGCCCGATCCTCACCGTCGGGAATGCCTTCTCGCCTTCCACGGCACGCAGCAACGCCAACGCGATCGCGCCCGCATGAGCCGGGTCGCTGGTCACAATCATGACCGCATCGCCAATGGTCTTGACGATCCGCGCATCGCCAAAGAGGACTTGTTGCGCGAGGATCGAGAACCGCTCGGCGATATCCGCCGCGTCCACGTCGCCATGGGCTTCAGTCAGCGCCGTGAAGCCGGCCAGATCGGCGAAGAGCACCGCGAGGGTCAGTCGACCTTCGCCGTTCCCTGCATCGCCCTCGTTCACCGCCATTTCAGCAGTCTTCATCGGCGGCCGATACGGCACCAGCCCAGAGCACAGGCGGATCCTGCGGAAGACGACAGGCTGTAGTAATTGGAGGCGCCGGCGGGTATGCTGTGTCTTCGAGCGGGCCTGGAGGCCCGCTCTGCCTTGTCTCATGCCTCCCTCGACCCGCCTTCGTCGCGTCCGCCGACGGCACAGCGCTGTCATCGCCGCGCTCATCGTTGTCGGTACGGCGATCACGATGTTCGCTCCGGTCGTCGGAGCAGCACCGCTCGATGACAAGCAGACGCAGGCCGCGCAGCTCCAAGATCAGATCGAGGCGAGCGACCTCGAGATCGGTGCGCTCGGCGAGAAGTTGCATGACGCCGAAGCACGTCGCGACGCCGCCCAAGCGACCGTTCTCGACGCCGAAGCTCGGATCGAGGAGTCGAAGCAAGAGGTCGCCCGAATCAAGCGCCTCATCGAGCAGAACGCCGCGTCGCTCTATCGCCGCACCTCCGAAGGTACCGCCGGCATCTTCGACTTCGACGACACGAACAACCTTCTCCGACGGGCGCAATATGCCAAGGTCCAAGCCAGCCGCGACGACAAGCTGCTCCAGAGTCTCGCTCGAGCTCAGGAAGAGCTGTCGATCCGCCGCGATGACGCGACGCGAGCACGCGACGAGGCGGCCGCCGAACGGGATCAGATCAACGCCACGAAAGCGGAGTACGAAGGCGCACGTGCCGCGCAGCAAGCCCTCCTCGATCAAGTCAAAGGAGAGATCGAGGCTGAGGTCGCCGCCGAACGTGCCCGCCGGGAGGCCGCAGCGCGGGCTAAGTACGCTGTCGCCAGCCCGGCCTCCTATCCCAATGTCGGTCCTCCCAACGGGAGCGCAGCCCAAGCCATCGCGTTCGCTCGGGGTGTCATCGGCTCGGGCTACTCGAAGAACCCGCGCATGGGGCCGACCTACGACTGCTCAGGACTCACCTACATGGCCTGGCGCGCCGCAGGGGTGAACATCCCCACGATCTCGAACACTCAGTATGACGGGCTCCCCCATGTACCCCTCAACGCCATCCAACCCGGCGATCTCATCTTCTACGGTCCCGGCGGCAACGCGCATGTGGCGCTCTACGTCGGCGGCGGCATGATCATCGACGCGTCCGGCAGTCAAGACGCCGTCGTCGAACGGGCGCTCTGGGGCGATCCGATCGGCGCGGCGCGAGTCGTCTGACGCAATTGACGGCGAACACCCACCCGCGGGGATGGCTGACGCGCACGTTTGCGGGGCTCGCGCTCGCCGCGGGCGCCCTGGTACTGGGTGCGGCGCCGGCTGGCGCGCATGTCGAGCTCGTTGCGAGTACGCCCGCCAACGGCATCACGATCGAAGGGCCGCTCGAGCGGATGTCGTTGGAGTTCTTGAATCCGGTCACGGCGGTCGAGGACCAGTTCGCTCTCCTGGACGGAAACGGCGACACGCTCAGGATCATGCAGATCCTGCCCGCCGGCGAGGCCACGACGCTCGAGGTCGTCCCCCACGAGTCGCTCTCGGCAGGCACCTACGGCCTCAAGTGGTCAGCGCGTGCCGGGGACGCGCATCCGCTCGTCGGCACGGTCACGTTCACCGTCACGCAGCCAGCAGCGGTCGGAGAGATCCCTGCCAGCGAGAGCCCAGCGAGCGAAAGCCCCGCGAGCGAGAGCCCAGCGGCCAGCACCGAGCACTCGGCGATGAGCTCTGGGGCGAACCACGCGATGTCCAACAGCCTGAGCGACGCGCTCGAACCCGCGGACACCACCGGCACCAAACGCCTCGCCGGCGTAGCGCGATTCCTCGCGTATGGCGGGCTCCTCCTCGCGATCGGCGGCATCCTGTACCTCGCCTTGGTGCACATCGGCACACACGCCGAAGGTCGCCGACTGATCTTCCTCGTCCGCCGCGCCGCCCTACTCGCCTTCGCAGGCACGGTGATCGAACTCCCCTTCCAAGCAGTGATCCTCGATGGTGGCTCGACGGATGCGATCGCAGCACCGAGCGTGTACGGCGAGCTCCTCAGCGGCGAGTTCGGGGTCGGGGTGCTGCTACGCGTGTTGGGCGCCGCGCTCGTGTTGGCGGGGATGCGCATGAGCTTGCACTCAATCGCGTCCGCTCGCCCCGAGGCTCGCGGCTACCGAGAAGACACCCATGATCGTGATGCGACGCTCGAGCAGGAAGTCGTACGAGATCGCGGCGGGCTAGCGACGCGCACGCGACCAGTACGCCCGATTGAGAGCCATCGCGTACGAGTCGCGTCATCTCCGCTGGCGATTGCCGGCGCCGTCGCGCTCGTGGCGTCGGTCTCGTTCATCGGACACGCGGCCTCGACCGAGCCCCGGTGGCTGGTCATCGCCTCGGCGGTCGCCCACGTCACCGCGGGAAGCCTGTGGGTCGCGGGCGTTGCGATGCTCGCAGCAACCTTGTGGCGTCGCCATCGACACGGCGTCGAGCTGGAGGCCGCGCTGCTCGCGACGCGGTTCTCCGTCGCCGCGGTCGCCGCGGTCGCCGCGGTCGCGGTCTCCGGCCTCGTTCTCGGCATCGCGATCCTCGGCGATCTGGGCGCCCTGTTCTCGACCGACTTCGGTCGCGTGCTCCTCGTCAAGGTGGCGCTCGTCGGCGTGCTCGTGGCTCTCGGTGCGTACAACCAGAAGGTCCTGATTCCTGCGTTGGAACGCCGTCGCCAGTCGCGCGCCGCCGCTCAACAACTGCGGCGCGTCGTCACCGCCGAGGTGGTCACGTTCGTGGCCGTCATCGCAGCCACGGCCGCGCTCGTCGGCTCAAGCTCGACCTGATCCATGACCAGGCACGTTCGTCGCGTCCCTCCCCCGATGCGACTTCGACGCGGCGGGATCGTCGTGATCATCGCGGTCGGCCTCGTCAGCATGCACGGGCTCGCTGCAGCAAGCCCCGTCGCGGTACGCGCGAACGCTAGAGCTCATGGCCACGACGCCAGCGCGGCCGTCGCCGGTCATCCCGCCGCGACGACCGATGCAACTCACACGTCGAGCACCACGGGTGACGAGCACGATCCGCTGCATGCCCTGGGGCAGTCGTGCATCTGGCTACTCGCGGGCGGCGCGCTGTTGTTCACCCGCCGCCGGCTCGCACAAGGGCTGACTGCCCATCTCGCGGCGATCTCGCAAGGCCTGCGCCTCCGAAGACCATCGCGGGCGACGTTCGATCATCCACCCGATCGACGACTCGCGACGGTCATTCAGCGCTGCTGATCCCTGACGTGGTGCATTCGCCCCAAGCAGCTCTTGGAAAAGGAGATCAGAATGAAGAAGCTCAGCATCGCGATCGCAATGATCGTGCTCACCCTCACGCCGGGCGTTGCGCTCGCGTCTACTGCTGCCGACAGTCACGATGGCGGCGGCCACGGCGGCGGGCACAGTGGCGGCAACGCTCCCGTGGTCGAGGGTGCCCGCAAGATCAAGGTCAAGGCCGAGAACCTCCGCTTCACGCCCGACGTCATCACCGTGGCAGTCGGCGAGGACGTCACCATCGTGATGAAGTCGACGGACACCGCCCACGACTTCGTCGTCAAGGGCTTCGGCCATGTGGTTGGCGCCGACCGCAAGAAGACAGGTAGGGGCGGAATCCGCTTCGACGAACCCGGCACCTATAAGTTCTCGTGCTCGGTCGCGGGTCACCGTTCCGGCGGCATGAAGGGCACGATCGTCGTCGCGTAGTCGACGACGATCACTGTCCCCGTAGAGCGACAGCTGCCGCACCCGACTCGAGCACGCGACCACGGCTCGACGTCGGGTGCGGCACCGTTCGGACCGGATTGCTCGTTCGGCGAGGCATGATGATCGACGCGTGACCCCGCAACCGCGACGTCCTTCACCAACGAGCCTTCGCCGTCTACGAAGCGACCAGATCGTGCTCCTCGTCGCCGCGGTGATCGCCATCCCCGTGATCGCGTGGGCCGGGGTACGCATCGCCGGGCGCGACGACAACCCGCGGCTTGGCGACCTGGCCGCGGCACCCGGTGTGTCGCACGTTCACGGCCTCGGCATCAACCCCGACGACGCGTCGCTCATCGTCGCTACCCACTACGGATCCTTCCGTATCCCGCCCGACGGGAAACAGGCGACGCGCATCGGGAACAGCTTCCAGGACACCATGGGCTTCACCGTCGCCGGACCCGACCACTTTCTCGGCTCCGGGCACCCCGACCTCGCTGGCTCCCGCGCCGGCCAACCAAGTCGGCTCGGACTCATCGAGTCGACCGACGCCGGCGCGACCTGGACCGCGCTCTCCCTCAGTGGCGACGCTGACTTCCATAGCCTGGCGTTCGTCCACAACCAGGTCTACGGCTGGGACTCCGGCACCGGCCAGTTCATGGTGTCCGCCAACCAGCGCGACTGGGACACCCGAGCCACGCTCGACCTGTTCGGGTTCGCCGTCGACCCCGACAACGCCGACCACATCTTCGGCGCCGCGCCCGACGGCCTCGTTGAATCCACCGACGGCGGCCGGACTTGGACCGGCACTGCCGGTCCAAGGCTCGTCACCGTCAGCTGGGATCCAGAGGTGGGCTTGTGGGGCGCGGATCCCGGCGGCGGCGTGTGGCACCGCGCCGGGGAGGGATGGCACCGTGCCGGGGCGCCCCCCGGCGACCCGCACGCACGCCTCGCCGCCGCCGACGCGCCGGTTGCCGCCGCCCTCTACTAGCACGACGGCACCGGCATCTACACGTCCACCGACGGCGGCCGTACATG
>JANOHN010000311.1:0-3772 GCA_031406505.1 Acidimicrobiia bacterium
TGTTCCCGCACCTCACGCACATCGTGCAGCCGCTCGGCGGCGAGTACGCCGGGCGCCGCTCCTTGCTCGAAGCGCTGCCGTTCGTCGAGGGCTACGGCGTGGATCTCGGGTTGCTCATCGACGTCGCCGCAACGTCCGGGACCGCGGCGATCCACCAGACCGACCTGGGCGTGCGCGAGCACCGCAACCGCGAGATCGACGAGCTCGCGCCGCAGGCGATGGAGGTGCTGCTTACTGCGCTACGGCGCGCGGGCGTGGGCCGCGGCGACCTCCCGACCACGCTCGTGCGCTTCGACGAAGCGCACGAGAAGCTGCTCGTCCCCGTCGAAGCCCGCGAGCGCCCACCGATGATCTCGGTCCCCGAATACCGAGAAAGGTTCGGCCGGGAGCAGACCGCCTGAAGCAACTCAAGTCTTGACGAGCGTCAGCAGCTTCTTCACCAGCTTCGCGGTCTTCTTGAGCGACGCAGACGAGGTCACGAGCACCTCCGTCGAGCCCTTGATGGCGATCACCGAGTTCGCCACGATCGTGCCGGCGCCGATCGACGTCGTGAACGCGTCGTCACCCACGCCTTTGAGGTCCTCGGTGTCCTGCCCGCTCGCGTCGAAACCCTCGCGCGCGATGAGGAAGTCCTCGGCGCTCGAGTCAACCTCGAAGCGCACGATCATCGATCCCGCGTTCGACGTGAAGTACGAGCACACCGTCACCGGCGGGTTGAGTGCCTCTCTGGGCTCCTGCACGGTCAGACCCAGGTACTTCTTGATTCGCGCCGGTGGCGCGAGCGTGCACGACGGCTCCTTGCCCTGAGCGAACGCACTGCCAGCGAAGCCTGCGACCGGGATCGTGACAACGAGCGCGCTCGTGAGGGCGCGTGCGAACCGGACACTGCGCATGAGTGCTCCTCGGGTCGAGCGGCGAGGCCCAAAACCTATCGGCCGGTACGTCAGTCGAGTGCTCTTCGGGCCGCCTCGATCGCGGACTCTTCGACCAAGGTGGTCGCTCGGCTGAAGGCTTCGCCGGATTGCCAGACGCGGTCGGTGAGCACGTAGAGGTCGATCGCGCCGAGCACCGAGAGCTCCTCGCGTCCCGCTTCAGTGGCTTGCCCGACGATCACCGCTCGGTGGTCGACGTTCTCCTCGGCGGCCCACTCGAGCACACCGCCGACCACCTTGCCGTCGAAGCTCGTCGCGTCGAGCCGACCCTCGCCGGTCACGACGAGGTCGGCGTCGGCCATTGCCGCTTCCAGCCCGGCCGCCGCGGCAACCACATCGAAGCCCGGCTCGAGACGCGCGCCGATCGCACCGAGCCCACCGGCCAGCCCACCCGCGGCGCCACCGCCTTCGAGCTCGGTGACGTCCACGCCGGTACGCGCGCGGTATTCATCGGCGAGTCGGGCCAGGCGTCGCGTGAGAAGCGCGACCTGCGCCGCGCTTGCACCCTTCTGTGGGCCGTAGACGGAGGCGGCGTCGAGGAACGTCGTGGTCACGTCGCAGGCCACCGTCACGTCGGCGCCGGCGAGCGACCAGCCGAGCGCCTCCACCGCGGCCAAGCCTCCATCGGTCGACGCGCTGCCTCCCACGCCGACCACGACCCGCTTCGCGCCCCCGCGCAGCGCGGCGGCGATGAGCTCGCCCGTGCCGCGGGTCGACGCCCGCAGTGGATCGTTACGTCGACCCGCGAGCGCCAGGCCACTCGCCTTCGCCATCTCGACGATCGCGGTGCCGTCGGGGAGGAGCGCGTACTCCGCGTCGACCGTGTCACCCACCGGACCGGTGACCCGAGCCGAACGG
Source organism: Acidimicrobiia bacterium (assembly GCA_031406505.1). GTDB lineage: Bacteria > Actinomycetota > Acidimicrobiia > IMCC26256 > PALSA-555 > SHVJ01. Next base: position 1,791 of record JANOHN010000311.1, read on the forward strand.
ATGGAACCGCCGCGCGCGGCCAGCAGGGCCGCGAGCGTTCCCTCACCCCCGTCGGCGAGGGGGATCTCCAGCACCTCGGTGAACCCGCCCGACCGGAGTCCGCGACCCATCGCGGCGGCAGCCTCGGCGGCGCTCAGCGTTCCGCGGAACTTGTCCGGACACGCGATGGCGAGGGGCACGTCGATAGATTGGCCGCGATGCTCGAGCGTGTCCCACTCCTGGAGAAGGAGCTCGCGGATTACGCGCCGGTCGTCGGTGAGGAGGTCCTTGCCGAGATCGCGCGCCTGGCCGAGCCCTTGCGCGGGGCTCGGGTGCTGCACATCAACGCAACGCCATACGGCGGTGGGGTCGCGGAGCTCCTGGCCACGCACGTCCCCCTCCTGCGGTCGCTCGGGATGGACGCCGAGTGGCAGGTGATGCACGGCAGCGACGAGTTCTTCGCAATCACCAAGCACGTCCACAACGCCCTCCAGGGCGCGGAGATCGAGTGGACGCCCGCGATGCAACGCGTCTACCTGGAACGCAACCTCGACAACGCCCTCGCGATCGACGGCAGCTGGGACTTCGTGATCGTCCACGATCCGCAACCAGCGGCGATCCTGAACTTCTTGCACGACACCGAGATCGCCCGGGATCCGACGAAGTGGATCTGGCGCTGCCACATCGATCTCACGGACGCGAACCCGGCCGTCTGGGAGTTCTACCGGCCGTTCGTGGAGCAGCACGACGCGTCGGTGTGGACGATGCCCGAGTTCGTTCCTGCGTCGTTGAAGATGGACCGGATCATGTACGCGCCTCCGTGCATCGATCCGTTGTCGGTGAAGAACCTCGATCTCCCGATGCCCTTCTGTCTGGAGATCACCAAGCAGTACGGCATCGATGCGAACCGTCCGATCATGTGCCAGGTCAGTCGCTACGACCCCTGGAAGGATCCGGTCGGCGTCATCGAGGCGTTCCGCATCGTGCGCGAGCAGATCCCCGACGCGCAGCTGCTCCTCGCCGGTTCGATGGCAACTGACGATCCCGAAGGCTTCCGTGTGTGGGACGAGACTGAGGCCGCGCGCGGTGGCGACCGCGACATCCACTTGCTCTCGAACCTGCACCAGGTCGGTGCCGTGCAGATCAACGCGTTCCAACGGATGGCAGACGTCACCGTGCAGAAGTCGTTGCGCGAGGGCTTTGGCCTGACGGTGAGCGAAGCACTCTGGAAAGGGCGACCCGTCGTGGGCGGACGCGCCGGCGGCATCAAGCTCCAGATCCGCGACGGGTTCGACGGCTACCTCGTCGATTCGATCGAAGAGTGCGCGCAACGAACGATCGACCTGCTCAAGGACCCCGCGAATGCTGCCGTGATGGGCGAGGCGGGGCGCGAGCACGTGCGCCAAAACTTCCTCTCGACCCGAGAGCTCATCGACTGGCTCGGGCTCTTCAACTCGCTCTCGAAGGCGACGGACGCCACTCCGGACGCGTGATCGTCGTCGTCTCAAACCGCGGGCCCTTCCGGTTCACCCGGACACCCGACGGCAGCTTCGAAGCACACCAAGGCGCGGGTGGTCTCGCCAGCGCACTGCGACCACTGCTCACGTCGGGCGCCGCCGGCCCGGATGCAACGTGGATCGCGGCCGCGCTCGGCGACGACGACCGCGCTGCGGTCCAAGCGGGAGAGGTCCGCGCCCCGGGGATCTCGCTTCGACTCCTCGAGCACGACGCGCAGACGCACCGCCTGTATTACGACGTCATCGCCAACGGCACGCTCTGGTTCCTCCATCACGGGCTGTTCGACCTCGTGCGCCGGCCGCGCTTCGACGATCGATTCCGGGAAGCGTGGGCCGCCTATGTGACCGTGAATCAGACGTTCGCCGACGCCACACTCGAGACGGCGAGCGACAGCGACACCGTGCTCGTCCAGGACTACCACCTCGCGCTCGTACCAGAGATGATCCGGCGCCAGCGCCCAAGTCTGCGCATCGCGCACTTCACCC
>JANOHN010000312.1:0-8587 GCA_031406505.1 Acidimicrobiia bacterium
ATCACCGAGTCGGCCACGCTCGCGGTCGACGCCAAGGCCAAGGCGCTGAAGGCTGCGGGCGAGCACGTCATCAGCTTCGGGGCCGGCGAACCCGACTTCCCCACTCCGGCCAACATCGTCGATGCCGCCATCGAGGCGTGCCGCGACCCGTCGAGCCACAAGTACTCACCTGCTGCCGGTCTGCCTGAGTTGCGCGAGGCGATCGCGGTGAAGACCGCGCGTGACTCCGACTATGCGTGCGAGGCGTCGCACGTGCTCGTCACGAACGGCGGCAAGCAAGCCGTCTACAACGCATTCCAGGCGCTCCTCGACCCCGGCGACGAGGTGCTGCTGCCCGCGCCCTACTGGACCACCTATCCCGAGTCGATCGTGCTCGCCGATGGTGTTCCCGTGGTCATCCCGACGACGGAGGCCACAGGCTTTCGCGTGTCGGTCGACCAGCTCGAGGCGGCGCGCACCGACGAGACGAAGGCGCTGCTCTTCGTCTCGCCGAGCAACCCCACCGGCGCGGTCTACCCGCGTGAAGAGGTGGAGGCCATCGGTCGCTGGGCCGACGAGCACGACATCTGGGTCGTGACCGACGAGATCTACGAGCACCTCACGTTCGGCGAGCATCAGTTCACGTCGATGCCGGCCGTCGTGCCCGAGATCGTCGGCAACTGCATCGTGGTGAACGGCGTCGCCAAGACCTACGCAATGACTGGCTGGCGCGTCGGGTGGATGATCGGGCCGGCCGACATCGTGGTTGCGGCCACGAACCTCCAGTCGCATTCCACGTCGAACGTTGCCAACGTGTCGCAACGCGCCGCGCTCGCCGCCGTCAGTGGCGACCTCTCCGCGGTCGCAGAGATGCGCGCCGCATTTGAGCGTCGTGGTCACCGGATGCACGAGATGCTCACGGGCATCCCTGGTGTCACGTGTCTCGAGCCGCAGGGCGCGTTCTACTGCTTCCCGTCGTTCGTGGGAGTGCTGGGTCGGGAGATCGGTGGTCGCACCGTGACCACGTCGCTGGAGCTGTGCGAGGCGCTGCTCGACGAGGCCAAGGTGGCGCTCGTACCGGGCGAGGCGTTCGGCGCACCTGGCTACGCGCGGCTGTCATTCGCCCTCGGTGACGACGACTTGGTGGAAGGGTTGAGTAGGGTCGCCGAACTGCTCGGCTGACGGAGCTCAGGTTCGAACCGGCGTGACCCGAGTGTGAAGGAGACAACAAGATGCGATCGCAGGTGCGCAGGCTCACGGTCATCGGAGCACTCGTAGGGATCTGCTCTGCGGTGCTACCCGCCGGGCCAGCCGCGGCCGCGACCAAGAACCCGTGCAAGCTGGTCAAGCCGGCTCAGATCAGCGCGGTGTTCGACCAGCCGGTCGCGAAGGGCAAGAAGGGCATCAAGACCCCGGTGTCGAGCTCGTGCGACTTCGCGGTCGCCCTGACCGACACGAAGCCCGAAGGGACCGTGTCCACCTACCTCCAGTTCACCGGGGCGGAGATCGCATTCGAGGTCAACCGCGACCAGCTGACGAACTCGGAGTCTCTCTCGGGGCTCGGCGGCGAAGCCTTCTGGCAGCCGACCGGCAGCCTCGGCGGCGTGGTCTGGATGCTCAAGGGCGACGTGCTGATCACCGTCCAGGGAGTCTTCATCTCGATCGGCGACGCGCCCGAGCTGGACGTCGCACAGCTCCAGGACGAGATCGTGGCCGTGGCAAAGATCGCCCGCAAGAACGCATAGGCCGCATACCCTCAACCTGTGGCGCCCCGGGTACTGATCACCGAGCAGCTCGCGGCGCGCGGTCTCGATGCGCTGCGCGCCGCGGGCTTCGAGGTCGACGAGCGGCTGGGTCTGTCTCCTCCCGAGGTGCTCGAAGCCGTGGCCGGCGCCGCGGCGCTGGTGATCCGCAGCAGCACCCAGGTCGACTCAGACGTCATCGATGCCGGTCGCGATCTCGTGGTGATCGGGCGCGCCGGGATCGGGCTCGACAACGTGGATGTGGATGCGGCCACCAAACGCGGCGTCATGGTCGTGAACGCGCCGCAGTCGAACGTGCTCTCGGCCGCGGAGCACACTGTCGCGCTCTTGCTCTCCCAAGCGCGCAACATCCCCCGGGCCGACGCAGAGCTGCGCGCCGGCACGTGGAACCGCAGCAAGTGGGAGGGGGTCGAGCTGCACGGCAAGACCCTCGGGGTCGTCGGGCTCGGCCGCGTCGGGGTGCTCGTCGCCCAGCGAGCCCTGGCGTTCGGTATGAAGCTCCTCGCGTACGACCCGTACGTGAGCGCCGACCGCGCCCGTCAGCTCGGCCTCGGGCTCGTCGGCGATCTCGAGGAGCTGGTGCGCGAAGCCGACTTCCTCACGCTCCATATCCCCAAGACGCCGGAGACGCTCGGGTTGATCGACGCCGACCTGCTCGCGCACGCCAAGCCCACGCTCCGGATCGTCAACACGTCCCGGGGCGGGATCATCGACGAAGCCGCGCTCGCCGACGCGGTCAAGGCGGGTCGCATCGCCGGGGCGGCCATCGACGTGTTCGCGACCGAGCCCACGACCGAGTCGCCGCTGTTCGAGCTCGACACCGTGGTGGTGACTCCGCACCTCGGCGCATCGACCGTCGAGGCGCAGGACAAGGCGGGTATCACCATCGCCGAGCAAGTGATCCTGGCGCTGCGCGGCGAGTTCGTGCCGTACGCGGTGAACGTGGCCGCCACCGAGGCGAACACGACCGTGCAACCGTTCCTGCCGCTCGCCGAGCGACTCGGCCGGTTGCTCGCCGCGCTCGCCGGCGGGGGTGTCGACACGCTCGAAGTCGCGTACGAGGGCGAGATCGCCGACTACGACTGTCGGGTTCTCACGTTGTCGGTCCTCAAGGGCGCGCTCAGCGCGATGGTCGACGAGCCGGTGTCGTTCGTGAACGCGCCGCAGCTCGCGGAAGCTCGTGGCCTCACGGTCCGCGAGTCATCGACGTCAGCGGCGATCGACTACGTGAACCTGGTCACGCTGCGCGGACGAGTCGGTGACAGAGCGGTGCACGTGTCGGGCACGCTCTTCGGCAAGCGGTCAAGGCCGCGCATCGTGGGGATCAACGACCACGACGTCGACCTCCCGCCGTCGAGTCACATGCTCGTGGTGCGCAACTCCGACACGCCCGGGATGATCGGCACGGTCGGCGCCATCCTCGGTGATGCCGGCGTCAACATCGCCGACATGGACGTGGGGGTGAACGCCGAGGGCGAGGCGGCACTCATGGCCCTGTCCACGTACTCGGCGGTGCCAGTCGAGGTGGTGGAGCGGCTGCGGGCGGTCGATGGCGTGCTCGACGCCAACGCGATCGAGCTCGACGACTAGCTGCTGCTCGAGTCGTCGTCGGTCGGTACGTCCGAGCGGGGTTGCGGTGGGAACGGGAACGGCTGTGACTCCCAACTGCCGCCCTGCTCGCTGCGGTTGGCTTCGATGGCCTTCCACACTGCGTACGCCGCGCCGGCGAACACGCTGAGACGCAGCATCCGGCCGAACCATCCACGCTTGCGTCGTGCCATACGAACATTGTGACAGCAATGCGAGCGAAGCTCGCGGGGTGCATTTGGCTTGCCTTTTGGCGCGTGACCCGGCATCATGGTTGGATCATGACGAAGGAACTGCGCACCGTTTCCACGAGCCTCCTTCTTACGTAGACGCGAGCGCCCTTCGGTGCTCGCGTCTCCCGCCTCCTCGTGCCCCCGGGCCGGGGAGGTTCTTCGTTTCAAGGAGCAGGTTCGTTGTCGAACAACCAAGTAGATGCGAGAAGAGAGAGCGACATGAGCGAGACGGTCAAGATCTTCGACACCACGTTGCGAGACGGCGAGCAGTCGCCGGGCATCTCCCTCGACGTGCCCGAGAAGCTCGAGATCGCCGAGCAGCTCGCGCGCCTTGGTGTCGACATCATCGAGGCCGGGTTCCCGATCGCGAGCCAGGGCGACTTCGAGGCCGTGGAGGCCATCGCCAAGACCGTGCGTGGGCCCGTGATCGCTGCGCTGTCGCGCACCGGCTTCAAGGACGTCGACCGGGCGTGGGAAGCGGTGCAGCACGCCGAACAGCCGCGGCTGCACGTGTTCATCGCCACCTCGCCGATCCACATGAAGAAGAAGCTGCGGATGACCGAGGACCAGGTAAAGGCCGAGGCCGCGGCGGGTGTGGCTCGGGCGGCGAGCTACACGTTGGACGTTGAGTTCTCGCCCGAGGACGGCAGTCGGTCCGACGTCGACTTCATGTGCGAAGTGCTCCAGCTGGTTGTCGACAACGGCGCTACCACGTTGAACATCCCCGACACCGTGGGCTACGGCGTGCCCGAGGAGTTCCAAGCGTTGATCGCGCACATTTTGGCGACGGTGAAAGGCGACTACGTCGTGTCCACCCACTGCCACAACGACCTCGGGCTGGCGGTGGCCAACTCGCTGGCCGGTGTCGCCGCGGGTGCTCGCCAGGTCGAGTGCGCGATCAACGGTCTCGGCGAGCGGGCCGGCAACGCCGCGCTCGAAGAGGTCGTGATGGCGATCAAGACGCGCAGCGACTACTTCGGCAACGTCGAGACCAGCGTGCACACCGAAGAGCTCGCGCGAACGTCTCGTCTCGTCTCGCGTCTCACCGGCTATCCGGTGCAATACAACACGGCCGTCGTCGGACGCAACGCGTTCGCGCACGAGGCGGGCATCCACCAGCACGGCGTGCTCGAGGATCGTGAGACCTACGAGATCATCGATGCGTCGACCGTGGGCCAGGAAGCCGCCCAGATCGTGCTGGGGAAGCACTCCGGCCGTCATGCATTCGGTGACACGCTGGCGAAGATGGGGCTCCACGTGCAGGGCGACGCGCTCAATCAGGCGTTCATCCGCTTCAAGGAGCTTGCAGACCGCAAGATCGAGATCACCGAGGCCGACCTCGAGGCGATCGTCGCCGAGGAGCTCGGCACCCGCGCGGTCCACCGCTACTCCATCGTGAGTCTCGACGTCGCTGGAGGAACCTCGAGCACGCCCACGGCGACCGTGGTGCTCACCGAAGGCGACGAGCGGGTGGAGGCGACCGCCGAGGGCAACGGAATGATCGACGCGGCCATCGCCGCGGTCGCGAAGGCAACCGGCGTCACGGGAACGTTGCTCGACTTCAAGGTGTCCTCGGTCACCAAGGGTGGTGACGCGTTAGGGGACGTGGTCGTGCAGCTCGAGGCCGACGGCGCCAAGGTGTCGGGCCGCGGCGTCTCTACCGACGTCGTCGAGGCGTCGGCACGCGCGTACTTGAGCGCGGTGAACAAGCTCGTGCGCTTGCGCGACCGTGCCGAGCCGCGCGAACGCACGGTGGGCCCATAATCAAGCCTCGGCGGCCACCGCGGTGAAGTGCGCGAGCTGCTTGGCCTCGAGCTCCTCCGCGGCACGCTCGTCGTTGGCCATCTCCGCGTCGAGATCCGCGTCGGCGAACTGCATCACGCCCATCTCGGTGAACGCGGCCTGGATCCTCGGGCCCCACAATCCGATGTCCTTGATGATCGGGACGATGCGCGTGAAGAGGTAGTTCCGGAACTGCTGCACCACCTCGCTGTGCTCGACGTACTCGGTGACTTCGGCCGGCAGCTCGAGACGGTCCCACACTTCCTCGCCGAGGAACCGGTCGCGCATCAGGTAGCACGCGTCAACGCAGAACTCCTCGCGCTCGTCGCGCTCGGCGGCGGTGAGCTGCGGGTAGTAGTCGCGGAGCGCGAGTCGTCCGAACATCACGTGGCGCGCCTCGTCCTGCATGACGTACGCGTTCAGCGCCTTCGCGAGTGGCTCGGTCGCCATGTTGCGGATCACGCCAAAGGCTGCGAGTGCGAGTCCTTCGATGATCACCTGCATCCCGAGGTACGTCATGTCCCAGCGTGAGTCGGAGATCACGTCCTGGAGCAGGCTCTCCAGGTGCGGATTGAGCGGATAGACGAGCTGCACCTTCTCGTGGAGGTACCGGCTGTAGACCTCGACATGTCGTGCTTCGTCGATCACCTGCGTGGCCGCGTAGAACTTGCTGTCGATGTCGGGCACGCTCTGCACGATCTTCGCCGTGCACACGAGCGCCCCTTGTTCGCCGTGCATGAACTGGCTGAACTGCCAGGCCGCGAGGTGGTGGCGGAGCTCGCCGAGCTCGCGGTCGGTCATCTTCTCCCACCACTCCGTGCCGTAGAGCGGGTTGATCTCGTCGGGCATCCCCACTGGGTTCTCGAGATCCACCTCGAGCGACCAGTCGAGGCGGTCGCTCCCGATCCACTGGCGGCGCGTCCCCTTGTCGTAGAGGCGGAGCAGCTGGTCTCGCCCGTGCATGTAGTCGAAGTCGAAGACCGTGGTGATCGGGCTCTCGATGTCGAGGTGGTCGACGTCGGGCGTGTCGAAGATGGTCATGGTGCCCCTCGCCTCGGCCGTGTGGCCCCTCACTGTGCCTGTGGTTCGGCGCCGACGCCAGCATCAAATCACCCTGCCGGGCACAGCATCAGAATGGCAGGCGAGGCGTCACGCAGCGGTCAGACTGGTGCGCGATGGATCCGATCAACGTCGAGCCGGTCGACCGGTACCTGCGCACGCTCTTCGAACACAAGGGCAGCGACCTGCTCCTCGTTGCCGGCGCACCACCGATGGTCCGGATCGACGGCGACCTACGCCCGATCGGTGGCGAAGAGCCGTTGACCGCCGAACGTTGCGACGCGACCATCGTCGCGATGCTCGGCGCTGACCTGAGCCAGCGTCTTCGCGACGAGCGCGAGGTCGATTTCTCCTTTGGCTGGGAGTGGCAGGCGCGGTTCCGCGGCAACGCCTTCTATCAGCGTGGGAGCCTGGGCCTTGCGCTTCGCCTCATCCCCCGGGCGATCCCGACGTTCGCCGAGCTCGGGATACCGCCAGTCATCGCAGAACTTGCCAGCGCGCCTCAAGGGCTGATCCTCGTGACCGGCCCGACCGGCTCGGGGAAGTCGACGACGCTCGCGGCGATGATCCGCTACATTAGCGAGCAGCGCGCGTGTCATATCCTCACCATCGAAGACCCGATCGAGTACCACCACGATCACAGCCGCTCGATCGTGAGCCAGCGCGAGATCGGCACTGACAGCGAGTCGTTCGCGCGCGCCCTGCGCTCCGCCCTCCGGGAGGACCCGGATGTGCTCCTCGTGGGGGAGATGCGCGATCCCGAGAGCATCCAGACCGCGCTGACGATCTCTGAGACCGGCCATCTCGTGCTCGCAACGCTGCACACAAACGACTGTGCGCAGGCGATCGACCGGGTCATCGATGTGTTTCCCAGCGAACGTCAGAGCCAGATCCAGCTCCAGCTCTCGTCCGCGCTCCTGGGCGTGGTCGCGCAACGTTTGCTCCTGCGAGTGGGCGGGGGGCGGGTTGCGGCCTTCGAGGTGCTGATGGCAACGACGGCGGCCAAGAACCTGATCCGCGAAGGGAAGTCGGAGCAGTTGCGCAACATCATTGCGACCGGGCAGCGGGCGGGAATGCAGACGCTCGAGGCGAGCATGAAGGCGCTCGTCGACCAGGGCCTTGTGGAGCATGAGGTGGCCGTGGCTGCGAGCTCGAACCCCCGCGAGCTCGGCGCGGCATAGGAACGCGAAGAGGTCGGGGCTATTCAGCCCCGACCTCGTCGACGTGAATGGTGCGTCAGAGCGTTGAGCAGGCCGGAGTGGCCGTCACAACTCCTGTTGACGCGTAGGTGATCGCGTACTTGCCGCCACCCGTACCCGGGTCGGTCTTGAGGAACTTCGCCGTCTTGAGGGCGGCGATGGTTGCGGCATACGAGCCGTTCTGGGCGAAGTACGCCTCGGCAGCAGTCTCGACTGCCGCGACGTCGGCCAAGCACGCAGACTTCACGCCTCGGTCGGTGACGCCACCTACGGCGAACACGGCGACCGCGGAGAGAATGCCCAGGATCACGATCACGACGAGCAGCTCGATGAGGGTGAACCCCTTCTCCGAGCCCTGTCGATTCCGGATGTTCTTGATCATTGTTCTGGCCTCTTTCTCAGTCCTGGGGTGAACTGAATGTCCCATCCCCACTCAGGTTTTCGGCATCTCCGAGGTGGGCTTGAGGGGCAAAACTTGCCCTCTGACCAGCACAAACGAGATGGTCAGGCCTTGCGCCAGGAGAGCACGGTGGCGGGCGTGCCGGCCCCGGTGCCGAGCTGCACGACGGCGTTGATCACCGTCGGCGCCTCCCCGGTCACGAGCGGATCCGCGGTCGCGGTGACCACGACCGTGCGTGTCGTCGCGGGTGCTGGCGGGATGGTCTGCGCGACTGCTGCGGTCGCTCCACTGCTCGATTGGTTGTCGAAGTAGAGCGTGAATCGCTGGGCGACGACCGCGCCGGCGAACGTCGGGGCGTTTCCCGGGTTCTGGAGCGCATAGGCCTTGTTGATCCAGCCGCTCGGCGCGTAGAAGAGGCCGTGGATGATCATCGTGGTCTTGTTGCCGTCCATGGCGAGCACCTTGTCGGCGTTCCACTTGACGTAGTTGGTGCCGTCCGTCCGCGGCGCATAGACCGTGACGCCGGCGGTTCCTTCGTTGGCCGGAACCGCGGGGACACGAGAGAAGAGCTCGATCTTGTCCTTG
>JANOHN010000325.1:0-3031 GCA_031406505.1 Acidimicrobiia bacterium
TGCTCCGGGAACGGCCACAGCGTCACCGGGCGAAAGGACCCGGCCCGGATGCCGTCGGCTCGGAGCTCGTCAACGACGTAGTCGACGAACGGCCCTGACGTTCCGAACGACACGATGACGTACTCGGCATCATCGACAAGATATGACTCGTGCCGAGCTTCGGTGCGACTGATCTCGTCGAACTTCTCCGCCAGGCGCCGCCAATGCTTGTCGGGTCGCAGTCCCGGCCGATTCACCTTGCCGGTGTCGAACGTCCACAGCACACGGGTGTCTTTGGTCCCATTGCGCTCGGGGTCCAAGACCCAATCCTTCTTGGGGAGCGGGCCAAAGTCGCGCGTCGTGATGTCGACGCTCATCATCGTGTCGGCAACCAGGTAGTCGCTGAGCAGGATCATCGGAGCTCGCCATTTGTCGGCCAAGTGAAAGAGCAGCTGCGTGTGCTCCGTTGCTTCGGCAGAATCCTTGGGCGCGAGCGTGAGGGTCCGATAGTCGCCCCAACCTCCCCCGCGCGTGCACTGGAAGTAGTCCTGCTGCCCGCGCGCCACCGTGAAGATCACCAGCGGTATCTGACTCAGCGCGGCCTCAGAGACGGTCTCCTGCATCAGGGCCACGCCCTGGCCGGTAGATCCGGTGGCGGAGCGAGCCCCGGCGGTTGAAGCGCCAAGGGCCATGTTCGCCGCTTCGATCTCGCTCGCCGCGTTCATGCACACCCCGTCAACCAATGGCAGCCGACGAGACATGCTCTCGAGGAGCCCGGTGAACGGCAGCATCGGGTAGCCGCTGAAGAAGCGGCAGCCAGCTGCAACCGCGGCCTCAGCCACTGCGTCGGAACCTTGCAGCAGCTCAAGCGGCGCCATGCTCGACCTCTGCTTTCATCGGGGTCGACGGTCCGGCCTCTATCTCGACCGGAACCTTGTACCGATACACCTCGAACACGAAGTCGGGACACACGTCGAAGCATGCCTTACAGGCCGTGCAACCGGGCTCGAGCTCCGGATAGTGAAATCCGTTGCCGTTCACTTCCTTGCTCATCGCGAGCACGCCGGGGCGGCACGCTGGGATGCACAGGTCGCAGCCCTTGCAGCGGTCGACATCGATCGTGACGGTGCCGCGCGTCTGGATGGTGGTCATGAGACGGTTGCCTTGCTCTCCCACATCGGGGCGGCGAGCTTCGGTGCGATCTCGCTCCCCGCGCGTAACGCCGCTTCGTTGCTCGTGAGGTGCTCGACGCGATACGGCGGCACCAGCTGCTTCATTGCTGCCACCAACGAATCCGTGCCGACCATCCCCGTGATCGTGGCATAGGCAGACAGCAGCACCATCGACGCGCTCATCGATGCCCCGAGCTCCTCTGCAGTGCCGGTTGCTGCGATCAGATACGTCTGGCAGTCGTCGCGCCCCAGATCATCAGTCACCAGATCCGCGTTGGCGACGATGACCCCTCCGTTGCGGATCTTCGCACTCGTGTTGGGCCAGAAGTCCGGATGCATGACCACTGCGGACCACGCGCTCGGCAGGATGGGCAGGGAACGGAGATTGCTGTCGGCGACGACGACCGACGCGTCGGTTTGCCCGCCCCGCATCGCGCCCCCGTAGCTACCGAGGAGCATCGCCTGGCGTCCCTCCATCGTGGCCGCCAGCGCCAACGTCTTCGAGGCCAGCTGGATCCCTTGGCCCCCGATCCCGGTGAACATGACTTCAGATTGCATGGCCCGCTTCTTCTGCCCGTCGTGTGGGTGTCACCTTAGTATCATCACTGGCACGCAAGTGCCAAACCCACGAGTGAGGCCTGAGCCGGTGACCAACCCCGCCGAACCGCCCAGACATACCGAAGCACCTCTAGATGCCGAAGCATCCCAACATGACGGTCCCATTCCGATGACCACGCGCCGGCGGGAATTCGTCCGCGGCGAGATGGAGCGGGCCGGCATGGAGCTGATCGCCGCACGGGGCTACGACAACGTCACCATCGCGGAGATCGCCGCCGCCGGCGGAGTCTCGCGCCGGACGTTCTTCCGGCACTTCGATTCGAAGTCCAGTCTGATGGATGCATACGCCACCCGTTTGATGCGGCGGGTGGTGGCGGCGCTGATGCAGCGGTCGAGCGACGAGCCCGTCGTTGAAGCCCTCGCCAAGGCCCTCATCGCAACGGCTGAGATGAGCGACGACGAGCAAGCGTTGACCCGCCTGAGGCATCGCGCGTTGCAGCAAGTCCGTGGCGACCCCACCACCATCGGATCCCCGGAGGCCGTCGAGGATCTCGTCAACCTGGTCGCGGCCAGGATGCGCGTGCATGCGCTCACGGACATCCGACCGCGGCTTACAGTCTGGACCTTGCTGACGGCGGCACAAGCGGCAACCAAGACCTGGGTCGAGCTCGACGATGGCAGCCGACTTGTGTCGCACCTCGACGCGGCCTTCGAGATCGTGCTTGACGGCTTGCGCGACTCGGTGGCGTCCTGAGCGCCATCGCCCGCACTCCGATCTGCTTCGACGACTCTTGCATGAGCAGCTGATGGATGCGGTGAGCATGGCTCGTCGCATCGGACAGCTCGCCGCGGAGCACCCCGGCGACCGGGTGCTCTGGAACGTCGCGGCGACCGGCGACGAGACCAGCTTGACCTCGGCCGAGCTCGACCGCCGATCCACGCAGATTGCCTCGGCCTTGGCCGAACGTGGCGTCACCCAGGGCGATCGGGTCGGGATCGAGCTGCACAACTCCCCTCACCTCGTCCTGTCCGTCCTTGCCGCGTGGAAGCTGGGCGCGACGCCCGTTCCCATGCGATGGGATCTGCCGGAGTGGGAGCTCGGACGCCTCCGGGAGACCGTCGCCGGGACGGTGCACCTGACGGAGGAAGACATCGCCTGGCTCGACGGCACGTCCGAGCGCGAGGTCGAGCAGCTGCCCGACGTCATCGCGCCGAGCGCGTACGGCGTCTGCAGCAGCGGATCGACGGGACTGCCGAAGGTGATCCTCAGCAATCTCCCGGGCGTGTACGACGCGGCGTTCAGTGCACCGCTCGCCGAGGAA
>JANOHN010000005.1:0-3027 GCA_031406505.1 Acidimicrobiia bacterium
CGGCACCGCCACGAACAAGGATGCGAGAGCGACAACAACGATCCCCCACCGGGCCCGCTCCATTGATATCCCTGAGCTGCCTCGGTTGTGGAGCTACGCCGCAGCCTTCTCGAGGATGTGGATCGCGCACGACGAGCCGAGGCCGATCACGTGGGCCATGCCGACCTTCGCACCTTCGATCTGACGGTCGCCCGCCTCGCCGCGCAGCTGCGTGGTGATCTCGAACACACCGGCCGCACCGGTCATGCCGATCGGGTGACCCTTCGAGAGCAGACCGCCCGACACGTTCACCGGAGACTTGCCGTCGCGCCACGGTGCACCGGAGTCGATGAACGCACCGGCGCCGCCCGGCTCGCAGAGCCCGAGGTTGTCGTAGTGCAGGAGCTCCGCGGTCGCGAAGCAGTCGTGGAGCTCGACGAGGTCGAGCTCGTCGGGACCGATCCCCGCCTTCTCGTACGCGATCTTCGCGGCATTGCGGGTGAGCGTATTCACGTCGGGCTGCACCTGGCCTCGCTCGACGTACGGGTCGGAGGTGAGCACCGACGCGCCGATCTTCACCGCCCGGCGCTGCTGCTCCTTGGAGAGCGTCTTGAGCTTGGAGTCGGACACGAGCACGACCGACGCGGCGCCGTCCCCCGACGGGCAGCACATCGGCAGCGTGTTCGGGTACGCGACCATGCGCGCTTCTTTGATCTCGTCGAACGAGAACTTCTTCTGGTACTGCGCCAGCGGATTCAACACCGAGTGGGCATGGTTCTTCTCGGCCACCTTGACGAACTGGTCGAACCCCACGCCGTCGTGCTCGTACGCGTACTCCATTCCTGCTTGCGCGAACACCCCCGGCATCAACGTGGTGCCGAGCACCCCTTCTGCCCCCATCACTGCGCCGTGGCGACCCGAGGGCTCGAACACATTCTTCTCGGCCTTGGCCTGTCCCCCACCGCCGAGGAGTCCCATCTTGCCCATCTGCTCCGCACCGATAGCGATTCCCATGTCGCACTCACCCGCGAGAATCGAGAGATACACGGTGCGCACAGCGACCGCGCCGGTGGCGCACGCGCTGACCACGTTGTACACGGGGATGCCGGTCTGGCCGATCTGTCGCTGCACGCTCTGGCCGAGGCCGCCCATGGCCTGGAACATGTTGCCCATGCCCATCACCTGCATGTCGGCGATGCCAACACCGGCGTCGTCAAGTGCGGCGAGCGCGGCCTCGGAAGCGAGGTCGATCACGTCCTTGTCGGGGTAGCGCGCGATCTTCGTCATCGATGCGCCGAGCACCCACACGGATTCCGCCATCTTCTTCTCCCGCTCTTGGCCCTTCGTGCCGGGCCGCTCAGACCTCGAATTGCTTCGCTACGCGACGGGCTCGAAGGAGAAAGCGATCGCCTCGGTGCCGTCGTCATCGGTGCCGGCGACGAACGTAGCCAGCCCCACCTTCATCCCGAGCTTCACGTGCTCCGGATCAGGCTCCACGTTCGTGAGGTTCGCCTTCACCGCACCGCCACCGTCGAGATCGACGATGGACGACACGTACGGCACCGGCACGCCGGGCGCAGCCTGGTGGATGATCGAGAACGAGCGCACCACACCCGACGTGGCCAGGTCGCGCGACCCGAACGTTCGGGCGCCGCAGTTCGCGCACGCGTTGCGGCGGTCGAAGTAGAGCGCCTTGCAATCCTTGCACTCGTTTGCAGCCAGGTGCGGCGTGTCGCCGAGAACGAGGTAGTCGACCATCGGAACTTGGTTGCCCATGCGGCGCACGCTACCGCCTTCTCTGGTCGGCTCCGCAAGTTGTGTCTCCTTCCGGCGTGGGAGACTGGGGACACGCGAGCGTGGCGGAACTGGCAGACGCGTCGGGTTTAGGTCCCGGTGCCCTTCGGGGTTTGAGGGTTCGAGTCCCTCCGCTCGCACGGGCTACTTGCGCTTCTTGCGCTTCCCGAAGCGTCGCTTGCCCTTGGCCGCGGCGAGCTCCGCGATGACGTCGGGGGCCGCCGCGTTCACAATGTCCTCTGCCTCGTTCAGCAGCGCGGCCACGTCGGCACCCGCGGGCTCCGGTTCGGGCGCCGCATGCGCGGTGGTGAGGCTTCCGTAGTGCCACCCCACGTCCATCCGGCGCACCTCGAACATCGGACAGTCGCTGGGGCAGCGCCACGGCGCCTCTGGGGCGAGGTCGAGCCGGCACTTCCGCACCACTTCCCCAGCGGTGTACGTGCGACTCTCGTAGTGGCGGCAGTCGGTTCGCATCGGCACGGCCCCATTCTGGCGCACGGTGAAAACGGTCTTGGGTCGGTCCGACTGCGTGCCGATGACCTAGGACACGCCTACTGGGAGTCCCCGTGACCTCGTCGCCCTCAATCGCGCCGAACGGCGCCGCAACGCGGGCACCCACCGCGCTTGCGCTCCTGGATCACCTGTCCGACATGGTGTTCGTCGTGGACGCGCTCGGAACCCTCTGTTATGCCAACTCGGCCTGTGAGGCATTCCTCGGTTGTTCGGTTACCGACCTTCTCGGCACAAACGCGCTCGAGCTCGTGCACCCCGACGACCGCGGGCTCGCGGTTGAGGCACTCGGTGAGACCGCGGCCAAGGGGCCTGGCATTCGTGAGCCGATGACCGTGCGGGTCGCCGTGCGCGGCGAAGGACCGGCGAACGATCAGTCGATGCGCTTCATCGAGCTCATCGCGAACAATCTGCTCGAGACTCCCGATGTGCGGGGCATCATCATCTGCGCGCGTGATGTGACTGGCCGCGCCGAGTTCACGTCGCAGATGGAGGAGATCCAGCGGCGCTTCGAGTTCTCGTTCGATCGCGCTCCGTCGGCGCTGGCAGTGATCGATCCCGTTGGTCGGATCATGCGCGTGAACCCAAGGATGGCCGAGCTCACCGGCTACTCGGCGGAGCAACTCGTTGGCATGCAAGCCGTCGAGCTCACCCACCCGGCAGAGGTCGATGAAGATGCCGCCACCGCCGTCAAGCTCTTCGACGGGACGATCGACCACGACACGCGAGAGCGCCGCATGCTGC
>JANOHN010000009.1:0-1887 GCA_031406505.1 Acidimicrobiia bacterium
GGCCGGGCGCGTGAGCCTGCAGGAGCGGGTGCAAGCAAAGGCGGAGGAGCGGCGCTGGCTCATCCTGATCGTCCTGTGCCTCAGCCTGCTCGTGATCGTCCTCGACAACTCGATCCTCAATGTGGCGATCCCTACGATCCAGCGCGAGCTGCACGCGTCGACGAGTCAGCTCCAATGGATGGTCGACTCGTACACGCTGATCTTCGCGGGCCTGCTGCTCACGGCGGGCAGCCTCGGTGACCGCTTCGGGCGTCGGCCGGCACTCCAGTTCGGGTTCGTCGTGTTCGGGATCGGCTCGCTGCTCTCGGCGGCGTCGGGGAGTGCCGACGAGCTCATCGGCTTCCGCGCGTTCATGGGCATCGGTGGCGCGTTCATCATGCCGGCGACGTTGTCGATCATCACGAATGTGTTTCCCGCGCGCGAACGCGGCCGCGCGATCGGAGTGTGGGCCGCGACCGCCGGTGTCGCGGTCGCGCTTGGGCCGCTGACGGGCGGCGCCCTGCTCGAGCACTTCTATTGGGGCTCGGTGTTCCTCGTGAACATTCCAATTGTGGTCGTCGGCGTGCTCGCAGGGGTGTTCCTCATCCCCGACTCGAAGGACCCGAGCTCGCGCCGACTCGACCCCATGGGCGCCGTGCTGTCGATCGCCGGACTGTCGGCGGTGCTTTACGCGGTGATCGAAGCTCCCGACAAGGGTTGGCTCGCGGGTTCCACGCTGGCGTTCTTCAGTGTGGGCGCGCTGCTGCTTGCTGGGTTCTTCGTCTGGGAGGTGCGCAGCGCGCACCCGATGCTGGACTTCACGTTCTTCAAGAACCCGCGGTTCTCGATTGCCAGCGTGTCGATCATGCTCACGTTCTTCGCCATGTTCGGTTCGCTCTTCGTGTTGACGCAATACCTCCAGATCGTGATCGGATACTCACCGATCCAGACCGGTGTGCGACTTCTTGCCTTCGCGATACCGATGATGGTCTTGTCGCCTCTCAGCCCTCGCTTTGTGGAGAAGCTCGGCGCCAAGGTCGTGATCGCGACCGGTCTCGGGCTGTTCATCCTCGGGCTGTTGCTCGCCGCCGGTCTCAACGAGCACGCGCATTACGGCGACATGGTGTGGCGGATCGTGATCATGGCGTCGGGAATGGCGCTGATCATGGCGCCGGCGACCGACTCGATCATGGGGTCGTTGCCCTTGGCCCGCGCTGGTGTTGGCTCAGCCGTGAACGACACGACTCGTCAGGTGGGCGGGGCCGCGGGGGTCGCAATCGTGGGCAGCGTGTACGCCTCGATCTACACGAACAAGGTCGTGGACGGCCTCGGCGCGAAGGGCGCCCCCCGGGAGCTGATCGCTGCGGCGGAGCAGTCGATTGGCGCCGGCGTTGCGGCTGCGAGAGCTGTTGGTCAAACCTTCGTGGACGTCGTGAAGTCGTCGTTCGTCGACGGGTTCCATGCCGGCCTCTTGGTCGGCGCGGGCGTGCTCTTGGTCGGGCTCGTGGCTGTGCTGCTGTGGTTGCCGCCTCGGGCTCGCGCCGAGGACGTGGACGCGCAGCACGCGGAGCACGATGCCGCCCGCGCGGCCGTCAACGCGGCGCCGGAGGCGCTCGCAGGCGCAGGCGAGCGTCCCGAAGGGTAGCGGCGGGCATCCCGCCGCTAGGCGAGCGCGTCCGGAGTTAAGGCGGCGTCGAGCAGCTCTCGCTGCTCAAGGTCGTGGACCTTGGTGCTCCCGCTCGCAGGGCTCCCGCTCGCGTGACGGGCGATGTGATGCAGGTCGGCTCGCTCGCGCACGATGCGATGCAACTTGCCGTGCGCGTAGTTCCAAGCGCCCATGTTGGCCGGCTCCTCTTGCACCCACCAGAGCTGCGTGGTCGCGGTGTAGCGATCGAGCGCGGCGAGGAT
>JANOHN010000100.1:0-3069 GCA_031406505.1 Acidimicrobiia bacterium
TGGCGCCGTCGGTGGAGACCACATCGACGAGCGGGCCGAGCTCCAGCGGCACGCTCCCGCCGGCATCGGCAACGGCCCGGCGCACGCTCTCGGCGGCGCCCTTCCTGACGGATCGGGCCGGCGTGGAGTCGGTAGCCGGGAAATCCATCCCGCTCATCCGGGTCTGGGCCGTGAACGGGTCCATCACGGCGTCGCGGGCCTTCGGCGCCGTCAACCCGTAGCGACTGGTGGCGAACTCGACGATGGACCGGCCCTCCGGCGTCTCGTCGGCGAGGCTCGAGAGCTGCGCGGCGTCAGCCAGCGCCGCTTCGTCGACGCCCGCCGCGGGCACGAATGCATCCGCCTGACGCGCGCCGAAGGTGATCGTGCCCGTCTTGTCGAGCAACAGCGTGGCGCAGTCACCCGCGGCCTCAACCGCGCGACCGCTCATCGCGAGCACGTTGCGCTGCACCAGACGGTCCATCCCGGCGATGCCGATCGCCGAGAGCAAGCCGCCGATCGTCGTCGGGATAAGGCAGACGAGCAGCGCAACCAACACGATCACCGTCTGCTCCGCATTCGCGAAGATCGCGAACGGTTGGAGCGTGACGGTTGCCAGCAGAAAGATGATCGTGAGGCCCGCGAGGAGGATGTTGAGTGCGATCTCGTTCGGTGTCTTCTGACGCGAGGTCCCCTCGACCAACGCGATCATCCGGTCAATGAAGGTCTCACCGGGTCGTGCGGTGATCCGCACGACGATCTCGTCGGAGAGCACGCGCGTGCCACCCGTGACTGCGGAACGGTCACCACCCGCCTCTCGGATCACCGGCGCCGACTCACCCGTGATGGCCGACTCGTCCACGCTCGCGATCCCCTCGATCACTTCGCCGTCGCTCGGGATGATCTCCCCGGCACTCACCACCACGAGGTCGTCGTGTTGGAGCGCGCTCCCGGCGACGTCTTCGATGCTGCCGTCGGGCCGACGCCGCCGCGCGACCGTCTCGTGACGCGTCTTTCGCAAGGTGGCGGCTTGGGCCTTGCCCCGTCCTTCGGCAACTGCTTCCGCGAAGTTCGCGAACAGCACCGTGAACCAGAGGAACGCGGAGACCAGGGCCGCGAACACATCCTGCTTCCCGGAGCCGTCGCCGAGCTCGAGGAAGAACAGCACCGTCGTGAACCCCGCGCCGATCTCGACGACGAACATGACGGGGTTGCGCATCAACGTGCGCGGATCGAGCTTCCGCAAGCTCTCGACCACTGCTCGCCGGGCGATTGCCGGATCAAGCAACGATCGGGGCTGTGTGCTCGCCATCTGTACTCCCTACCTCCCGAGTGCTTCCACGATCGGACCGAGCGCAAGCACCGGGAGGAACGTGAGGGCACCAACGATGAAGATCACGCCGATCACGAGCGCCACGAACAATGGAGTGTGCGTCGGGAACGTGCCCGGACCGGCGGGCACTCGTTGCTTGCGCGCGAGGGCGCCTGCGATGGCCAGGGCGGGGATGATGAGAAAGAAGCGCCCGACCAGCATCGCGATGCCGAGCGTCGTGTTCATCCACTGCGTGTCGGCGGAGATGCCAGCGAAGGCTGAACCGTTGTTGTTGGCCGCCGAGGTGTAGGCGTAGAGCACCTCGCTGAATCCATGTTGGCCGGGGTTGAAGATCGTGAAGTCAGTCACCGAATGGACGAACAGCGCAGCCCCGAGGAGCACGAGGAGGATCAACGGCATCGCGAGGATGTAGAGCGCAACGAGCTTCACCTCGGTCGCTTGGATCTTCTTACCGAGGAATTCCGGTGTTCGCCCGACCATCAGTCCCGCGATGAACACCGCTAACAACGCGAATACCAACAATCCATTCAGCCCCACGCCGACGCCACCGGGGCTCACCTCGCCGAGCTTCATGCTGAGCAGCGCAACACCTCCGCCGAGTGGCGTCGCACTGTCGTGCATCATGTTGACCGAGCCGTTCGACGTGTTCGTGGTCGCGGCCAGCCAGATCGCGGAACCCGTCGGGCCGAAGCGCAGCTCCTTGCCCTCCATGTTCCCGCCGGGCGAGAGCGCAGTGACCGTTTGATCGGCACCCCGGGCTGTGAGGCGCGGGTTGCCGTCGACCTCGAAGAAGACCGCGGCGAGCGTCATCGCCAGCCAGATCACGAACATGATCGCGAAGACGGCCCGACCCTGGCGCTTGTCCTTCAACATGTTGCCAAACGTGAAGGCCAGCGCGAACGGGATGAGGAGGATGGCGAAGAGCTCGACGAAGTTGCTGAACGGGGTGGCGTTCTCGAATGGGGTCGCCGAGTTGGTGTTGAAGAAGCCGCCGCCGTTCGAGCCGAGCTGCTTGATCGCTTCCTGGCTCGCGACCGGGCCGCCAGGGAGCACCTGCTCGTGCCCAGTGACCGTGTGCACGGTGTCGAAGCCGTGCAAATTCTGGATCACACCACCAATGAGGAAGATGACCGCGAAGACGAGGGCGAGCGGCAGAAGGATGCGCAGCGTGGTGCGCACGAGATCGACCCAGAAGTTGCCGAGAGTCTTGGCGCCAACCCGCACGATGCCGCGGATGAAGGCAACCATGACCGCCATCCCTGCCGCGGCCGAGACGAAGTTCTGCACAGTGAGCCCGAGTGCTTGGGTCAGGTGACTGACCTGCGTCTCCGGGTAGTAGCTCTGCCAGTTCGTGTTGGTCATGAAACTGGCAGCGGTATTGAACGCGAGCGCGGGATGCACACCAACCACGTCGGTGGGATTGAAGGGCAAACCGCCCTGGAGCCGCTGGATCGCGTAGACCACTACGAAGCTGACGAAGCTGAAGGCGAGCACTGACAGCGCGTAGACGTTCCAGCGCTGTTCACGCTCCGGATCGACGCGGCACGCGCGATAGATCACTCGTTCGAGGGGTCCGACGATGCGATCGAGGCGCGATGCCTTGCCCTCGTAGACGCCCGCCATGTACCGCCCGAGCAACGGCGCGGTCACGAGGAGCAGAGCAATCAGGGCCAGGAGCTGACCCCAACCCGCGATGGTCACGAACTCAGAACCTCTCCGGGACGAGCAGCGCGGCGATGAGGTATACGGCGACGCAC
>JANOHN010000108.1:0-1770 GCA_031406505.1 Acidimicrobiia bacterium
ACGAAGAAGATGCTGAAGCGAGCGTTCGAGATCCAGCGAGATGGTGGCGGGTTCACGTTCGTCGAGGTGCTCACGATGTGCCCCACCGGATGGTTCATCCCGACCGGCGAAGGCCCCGACTACATGCACAAGACGCTCGGCGAGGTCCACGTGATGGGCGAGCTCAAGGACGGCGGCCGCATCAAGACCACCGAGGAGCTCCACGAGGAGAACACGAAGCGTCAACAGGAGATCGAGGCGCGCCTCGCCGAGGGTGGGCTAGAAGAAGGGGCGTGAACTTCGAGTACCCGGCGGAAGCGGAGGCGTTCCGTACCGAGCTGCGCGCGTGGCTCGAGGACAACTTCACGTCGACCTACAAGGCGATGAAGTCGGTGCTCGCGTGCGCGCCGGACGACCCCGACCTCGCGAAGAACCGAGAGTGGAACGCCAAGCTCGCCGACGCGCGGTACACGGCGATCTCGTGGCCCGAAGAGTACGGCGGGCGCGGCGCGGAGATCATGGACCAGGTGGTGCACG
Source organism: Acidimicrobiia bacterium (assembly GCA_031406505.1). GTDB lineage: Bacteria > Actinomycetota > Acidimicrobiia > IMCC26256 > PALSA-555 > SHVJ01. The sequence goes on from JANOHN010000108.1 coordinate 517, forward strand.
CCGAGGAGATGCATCGCGCCGGCGCGCCGTCCACGGTCAACCTCATCGGGCTGTCCAACATCGCGCCGGCGATCATGACGTACGGCACCGACGAGCAGAAGCGCACACTGCTTCCCCGCATGCTGCGGGGTGACGACATCTGGTGCCAAGGGTTCTCGGAGCCCGACGCCGGCTCTGACCTGGCGGGTCTCAAGACCAGCGCGGTGCGCGACGGCGACTGCTTCGTGGTCAACGGCCAAAAGACGTGGAACACGCTCGGTCAGGTGGCCAATTGGTGCGAGCTGCTCGTGCGCACCGATCCCGATGCACCCAAGCACAAAGGGATCACCTGCCTGCTCGTCGACATGACGCTCCCCGGCGTCGAGGTCCGTCCATTGACGACCCTGACCGGTGAATCCGAGTTCAACGAGATCTTCTTCACCGATGTGCGCGTTCCCGTGAGCGCGCTGCTGGGCGCCGAGAACGAGGGATGGCGCGTGGCGATCACCACGCTCACGCACGAACGCGGCGGCGTGGCCGCGCTCCACTTGGGCCTCCGCGCCCAGATCCGTTCGTTGCTCGACCTCGCGCGCCAGACGCCGATGGGTGACGGACGAACCGCGGCTGAGGACCCCGCCCTACGTCAGCGCCTCGCCCGCGTCTACTTGGAGGGGGAGCTGCTCAAGCTCATCTCGGAGCGCGCACTTTCAGGTGCGTTGCACGGGCGCGAGCTCGGCCCCGAAAGCAGTCTCGCCAAACTCGTGTGGAGCGAGGCGGCCCAGCACGTGGGTGAGGTTGCGGGTGCGGTACTAGGCCCCGACGCCAACTCGGGGTCGTGGGGCCGCGACCGCGTGGGCATGCGCTCGCACACGATCGCCGGCGGCACCACGCAGGTGAACAAGAACATCATCGCCCAGCGGGTGTTGGGTCTCCCCCGCGCATGACCGCGCACTCGTAGACCAGCGCGGCAAACACGAGCAGCACCGCGACCCACGCCAGCTCGGGGTCACTCGTGAACTTGGCGAGCGCAAAGGCGATCGGCGCTCCCCCGAGCAGTACGATTCGGCCACCACGCACACGCGCGGCGACGACCGTGGCGACAGCGACAAGCGCGCCGATCCACGGACGGGACACGAGCCCCGCGGCCACACCGGTGCCGAGCGCAACGGCGAGCGTGGCGCGCCACGAGAGATTGCGGCCGATGGGCTCGAGCGGTGACGCGAGGATCGCCGCATCGGCGATGTCGACTGCGCGCGATCGCCGTCGCGTGCGCCA
>JANOHN010000136.1:0-2684 GCA_031406505.1 Acidimicrobiia bacterium
TGCGCTCGAACGCGGAGTTCGACGGATGACGGAGTTGGCGACGGGCCCGCTCGCCGGTATCCGCGTGCTTGACCTGTCGATCGCCGCCACCGGACCGTACGCAGTCACGTTGCTGGCGGATCAGGGCGCCGAGGTGATCAAAGTGGAACGTCCGGGCATCGGCGACATTGGTCGGTGGGTGGGTGTGTCGGTGAACGGGATGAGCGCACTGTTCCTCATGTGCAATCGCGGGAAGCGTTCCATCGCGATCGACGTGCACACCGAGCAAGGCCGGGACATCGTCAGGAGCCTCGCCCGCGAGGTCGACGTGGTGGTGCAGAACTATCGGCCGGGCGTCGTCGAGCGTCTCGGTGTGGGATACGACGACCTTCGCTCCGAAAACCCCAACCTCGTGTACGCGTCGCTGTCGGGCTTTGGACCCGAAGGCCCATATGCGTCGAAGGGTGCGTACGACACCGTCATCCAGGCGTACGGCGGATTCGCAGCCAACCAGGCCGATCCCACCACGGGCGAGCCGCAGTTCATCCGCCAGACCGCCGCCGACAAGGTCACCGCGCTGTACGCGTCGCAGGCGATCACTGCCGCACTGTTCGCACGCGAGCGTGGCGCCGGCGGACAGCACCTCCACCTCTCGATGCTCGATGCCGTCGTGTCCTTCCTCTGGGTTGATGCCGCGGGCAACGAGGTACTGCTGCTCGCCGACGGGTCACAGCCATCGAGCTTCGTCTCGACGTTCCGGCCGTTGCAGTTCACCGACGGCTGGGGCATCGCCACCCCTACGTCGGATGCCGACTTCGCCGGCTTCTGCCGCGCGTTCGCCGTCGAGGGATTCGACGACCCACGAGTCGCGACCATCTCGGAGCGGATCCGTCACCGAGAGATCACGAACGCACTCGTTGAGCGCTGCTACACGGCGGCAGCAGCGATGTCCACGGTCGATGCGATGGCGCGCCTCGATGCCGAGCGGGTCCCATGCGGAGTCGTCATCCGACCTGAGGAGCTGGCGGCCGATCCGCACGTTGCGGAGATCGGGCTACTCGTGGAGTCCGAACACCCGACGGTCGGCTCAGTACGGCAACCGCGCCACCCGACGCAATTCGAGGTCACGCCCGCGCAACTGGGCTTGCCGGCACCGGACCTCGGTCAGCACACCGACGAGATCCTGCGCGAGCTCGGCCTCGTTGACCAGATCGCAGGCCTACGGGCCAGCGGTGTCGTGAGCTGAAGCACCACGAGCTCGGGAGGAACCGTGAGTCCAACGTTGAAGATCGGGATCTTCGGGGGCGACACCGCCGGCCGAACGATCGACGAGGTCGTTGCTGACGCGGCTGCGGCGCATGACGACGGCTTCTCGACCTATTGGCTGCCACAGATCTTTGGGCACGACGCGCTCGCGCTGCTCGGAGTGATCGGGCGAGAGATTCCCGCCATCGAGCTGGGGACCTCGGTCGTTCCCACGTACCCGCGCCACCCGATGGTGTTGGCGCAGCAAGCCCTCACCACCCAGGCCATGTGTGGCGGTCGCTTGGCGCTCGGCATCGGCCTGTCGCATCAGCTCGTGGTCGAAGGCATGTGGGGGATGTCATACGACAAGCCGGTTCGTCACATGCGCGAGTACCTCACGATCCTCAACGACCTCGTGCATACCGGGAAGGCGTCATTCAGCGGCGAGACGCTGAGCACCAACGGCGCGGTCGACGTCAAGGGCGCGACACCGATGCCGATCTTGGTCGCCGCACTGGGCACGCAGATGCTCGAGCTCACCGGACGAGTCGCCGACGGCACCGTGACCTGGATGACGGGCCCGGTCACGATCGCCGACCACGTGGTCCCGACGATCACAGCGGCGGCGACGAAAGCCGGACGCCCCTCACCGCGCGTCGCCGTCGGGCTACCGATCTGCGTCACCGATGATGTCGATGGAGCAAGAACGCGCGCCGCAAAGATCTTTCAGATGTACGGGTACCTACCCTCGTACCGCGCCATGCTCGATCGCGAAGGCGCGCCGGATCCGAGTGCCGTCGTGATCGTCGGGAACGAGGACTCAGTGCGCGGGCAGATCGAGCACCTCGCGTCAGTCGGCGCAACCGATCTCATCGCGGCCGAGTTCGCCAAGCCGGGCAGCGAGGAGCACGAACGAACGAGGGCGTTGCTGCGCTCGATGTAGCGCGGTGGGTCCTCGACGAGGACCCACCCCATCATAGGCCAGGTACCGCCCAACTTGCGAGCCGGCGGCTGGGCGCGTCAGGGAGCTGGGGTCAGATCCTCACAGCCGCCGAGCGTGCCGCGGTCCCGCAGGTGCGAGAAGACGCTGGCGAACACGAACCGGGTGAGGTCGTCGGGGTCCAGCAGGTCGAGCTCGTCGGCCAGGAGCGCGAGCGCCCGGTCGATGCGCTCGCACGCCTCGGCATCGAACGCGTCGGGTGCCGGAAGCGTTACCTGGGTGGGCCCTCTCGCCTCCGCGAAGCCCTCGACCTGAGCGCTCTCGTCCGCGACCTGCCCGGCGATGGTCTCTTCCAGGGGCGGCAGGACCGGCGGCTCCGCATCAGGGGCCGGTTGCTCGGCCACCTGGATGAATGGGATCTCAATGCACACATTGCCGATCTTGATCAACCCGGCCTGACACGCCGAGGGGGGCAGCGGCGGGACGAGATTAGGGTCCGGAATGAGATAGGTGAGGCCGT
>JANOHN010000141.1:0-24726 GCA_031406505.1 Acidimicrobiia bacterium
GCAACGCGCGCAAGGAAGATCGGTTCCTCCACGAAGCCGGTCTCCGCCTGCGCCGCGCCCCCCAAGCCCCCGCCGCCGCCCTCTGGCTCGTCGCCAGCGTCGGCTCCCTCGACCCGCTCTGGGAGCAATACCTCCCCACAACGCGCGAAGCCGTTCCTGCATAGTCAGCTCAGCGCGCGCGTCTGACGTTGACCTCGCGCCCAACCGCATGTGCGGGGGCGGAGGGTCCGGTGTCGGGAAAGGCGCGGTTGCGCTGAGCCGGCATCGAGCGGCTTTGCCGACCGATGCCGGACGAGCCGAGCGCAGCGAGAGCGACCATTGGATCTGGGGAGACCGCTGCCGCCTCGCGGCCGACTGCGCCGGAGGCGCAGGAGCCAGCGGGCTCACCAGCCGTGAAGCGCTGCGCCGTCCCGATGCCGGGCCTGCAGCCCCCGACCCGGGGTGAACGCGAAACGCCCGAGCGTGGATCCCGCGCGCCCGAAGGCCAAGAAGGGGGACTGGAGGTGGCCAGTGGGGGACTTGTGGGTGGAGGGGGGTTGACGGTGGGGGAAAGTGGGTTTAACGTCCTTGGAAATGGTGGAAAGTGGAGGAAGGGCCTCTCGCGGGGACCCGACCTTCCAGCGAGGGGACCGTGGAAGCATTTCTTGGGGAGTTCCCACACTCTCTGGACGACAAGGGACGGCTGATCCTGCCGGCGAAGTTCCGTGCTGCCCTCGAGGGCGGCGCGGTGATCGCCGCGGGGCAAGCCAAGTGCCTGGCCGTCTACACCCATGGCGAGTGGGACGGCGTTGCCGCCCGGACTGCGGAGATGGCCCGCGAGGGCGGGGACCGCATGGTCGTGGCCCGCACGATCTTCGCCCTGGCCAGCAACGTGACCCCCGACAAGCAGGGGCGGGTGCCCATCCCGCAGACGCTCCGTGAGCACGCGGGACTCGAGCGCGAGGTCGTCGTGATCGGCGCGCTCACACACATCGAGATCTGGGACGCGCAGCTGTGGTCTGAGCAGCGCGCACAGGGTCAGGCACTGCTGGCCAGCGACGGCAGCTTGCCCGGGATCCTGGTCTGACCGAGCAACGCCATCAACCGGAAGGAGAACCTCGCGAACGAGCACAGCCAAACCAACGGCCCGCACGGGCCTGCTGTCAGCCCCCCGGTCGGCGCGGTGAAGCCCCTACTCCGCCCGCTTCTACCGAAGTCGATTCGGAGAGAAAACCGAACGGCACTCGACCGTCCGGGGGGCTGACAGCAGGTCTGGCGGGTCCCGAGTCGACGAGCACAGCGTCGGTCGGTGGCTGAGGAGACGGTCATGGGTCCTTACCAACACATTCCGGTGATGACCCGCGAGGTGGTCGAGCTCTTCAGGCCGGCGCCTGCTGGCTGGTTGATCGACGCGACGGTTGGGGGCGGCGGGCATGCCCGAGCGCTTCTGGAAGCCCGACCCGACATTCGCGTGCTCGGAGTGGATCAGGACCCTGCGGCGGTGGCAGCCGCGAGTGCGGCGCTTGCCGACTTCGGGGACCGGGTCCGGGTGGTGCACGGCAATTTCGAGGATCTCGCAGGGATCGTGAGCGAGACGAGTGAGGGGATAGTCATGGGAATCCTGTTCGACTTGGGTGTCAGTAGCCCGCAGCTCGACCGACCGGAACGCGGCTTCTCGTACTGGGGCGATGCGCCGCTCGATATGCGCATGGACTCCGCGCAGGAGCTGACCGCCGAACGCGTCTTGAACGAGTACGCCGAGGCTGATCTCGTCGCGGTGCTTGAGCAGTACGGCGAGGAGCGGTTCGCGCGGCGCATCGCCACGCAGATCGTGGCTCGCCGTCCGGTGGTGACCACTGCCGATCTCGTTGCCGCGGTCAAGGCGGCGATCCCGGCCCCGGCTCGCCGCCGCGGTGGGCACCCGGCTCGGCGCACGTTCCAGGCGATTCGCATGGAAGTGAACCGGGAGCTGGCGAATCTCGCGGCCGGTCTCGACGAGTCGGTGCATCTGCTCGCACCTGGTGGTCGCATCCTGGTACTCGCGTACCACTCGCTGGAGGATCGGCTCGTCAAGGAGCGGTTCACGCGGTGGACTGGTGCGAGCGAGCTTCCTCCCGGCATGCCGGTGGAGCCCGTGCGCAACCCGCTGGTCCGGCTGCTCACCCGTCGTCCGCTGCGCCCGCAGCCCGATGAGGTCGCGGCCAACCCGCGTTCCGAGAGTGCGCGGCTTCGGGCGGCCGAGAAGGTCGCGGCGGCAGCCCAGTCATGACCGCTACCGCAACCCTCACGCGTCCTTCGCCGTCCCGAGCGCGAGCGAGCGCCCGTGTCGCCGGCGGTGCGCAGACGGCCACGGCCGTTGCGTTCCCTCGGACGTGGGGGCCGTACCGCGCGCCGGCACCCCAGCGGGTGCCGCTTCGTGTCGTCCCGACGCGCACGCGTTCGCGTCGCCGTCGGCGCACGTTGGTCTCCGCGTGGGTGACGGTGTTCGGACTGCTCACGGTGGTCGCCTTCCACGCGTTGCTCGCACAGAGTCAGATCGCCCTCGATCGGTTGGAGGAGCGCACGGCAACGGCCGAGCGCCGATACGAGGAAGCTCGTTACGAATACGCCAAGGCCGCATCACCGGCGCGCGTCACCCAGCGCGCGGCCGAGATCGGCCTCGTACCGCCCGGTCAGCCCGCGACGGCAGTACCGGTCGCAGGCCAGGTCCCCACCGCGCCCGACGCTCCGTCGACGACGTTCAACGGCTGGACCGATGTCAAGCCGACCCTCGGAACGACCCCTTAAGCGAGTGCTTTGACAACACTGCTGCGTGATCGCCATGCATCACCCCCGGTGCCCTCGAGGCGGCCGCCGGCACCGCCGGCGGCCGCTTCGCGCGCGCGCGGCTCGGGACACCCGCGCCGACCGGTGCGGACCCACCGGCGCTCGGCAGCTTCGCCGCGCCGACGGATCCAGACGTTGCTCGTCGCGATGCTGGCGATGTTCGCGCTCGTCGGGGTGCGCTTGGTCGACGTGCAGGCTCGGGATCGCAAGCACTACGAGCAACTCGGACTGAACCAGCGCGTCCGCACGGTGACGCTCCCGGCCGAGCGCGGCAGCATCTTCGACCGCAATGGGAATGACCTCGCGCTCTCGGTGTCGCGTTCCAGCGTGTGGGCCGACCCGCGCGTCATCGATGACCCTCACGACTACGCCGCGCAGCTCGCTCCGTTGGTCGGAGTGGACGCGGCAACCCTAGAAGCGCGCTTCTCGGACAAGGACCTGGCGTTCGTGTACGTGGCCCGTCAGGTCGAAAAGAACGTTGCCGCCCAGGTGGAGGCGCTCGATCTTCCGGGTGTCGGGTTCGTACCCGAGTCGAAGCGCTACTACCCGGCCGAGCCGCTGGCCGCGCCGCTGCTCGGCTGGGTCGGCATCGACAACAACGGACTCGGCGGGCTCGAAGCGGGGTCCGAGGCCGTGCTTGCGGGCACGGCCGGGCACATGGAAGTGGAACAGGACGCGCGCGGTCGTGCGCTGCCCGACGGAGAGCACCGCGTGCGGGCAGCTGAGCGCGGCGCGGACCTGGTGCTCACGATCGACGAGTCGTTGCAGTTCGAGGCAGAGCGGGTGCTCACCGAAGAGGTGGACATCGCCAAGGCCAAGGGCGGCATGGTGGTCATCGCCGATGTGCGTACTGGTGATGTGCTGGCGATGGCGACAGTCGATGGCGCCACGACCGACGTCCCTGCGCATCCGGCGTCGGCCGCCGCGCACAACCGCCCGCTCACCGATGTGTTCGAGCCCGGCTCGACGGCGAAAGTGGTCACGATCGCCGCGGCGCTCGAAGCCGGCATCGTGAGTCCGAGCACGGTCTTCAATGTGCCGTCGAAGATCGTCGTCGACGGTGAGGACTTTGCCGATGTGAGCAGCCACCCGTCGTCGCTCACCGTCGCCGACATCGTGCGGTACTCCTCGAACGTCGGCACGATCCTCGTGGCGAACCAGCTCGGGAGCACGCGATTCGACGCCGCACTGCGCTCGTTCGGGTTCGGCGCACCAACCGGCCTCGGGTTCCCGGGCGAGGCGTCGGGAATCCTCTTGCCGGTCGAGCAGTACAACGCGACCAGCCTCGCGTCGATGCCGGTGGGCAGCGGCATCGCCGTCACTGCGATGCAGATGCTCGACGTGTATCTCACGATTGCGAACGACGGCGTGGCGCGCGCGCCGCGGCTCGTGGCGGCCACGATCGACTCCGAAGGTGAGCGCCACGAAACGCCCCTCGGAGCAACCCGTCGAGTGGTGTCGGCTGAGACTGCACGTTCGATGCGCACAATGCTCGAAGCTGTGGTGTCCAGCGGCACCGGGACGAAGGCCCAGATCAGCGGGTATCGCGTCGGTGGCAAGACCGGAACCGCACGCAAGCCGCCGTATGACACTCCGCCGTACAAGTACGTCGCGTCGTTTGCCGGCTTCGCACCAGTTGACTCCCCGCGTCTCGCCGCAATCGTCGTGCTCGACGAGCCGAGCAACAGCTACAGCGGCGGCCAAGTGGCCGCGCCCGTCTTTGCGCGGATCATGCAGTACGCGCTTGCAGTCGAGCATGTGCCGGCATCGGGCTGACGGGCCATGGGAATACGCCAGAGATGGGCCGGTACCCTGACCAGGGTTCCGGAGGCGAGGAGGAGGGGACCGCGCGCGTGCAGCTGAAGGAGCTCCTCGGCGAGGTAGATGTGCTCGCGCTCCGAGGCGACGCAAACGTGGAGATCGCCGCGTTGACGCACGACAGCCGCCGAGTTCGCCCCGGCGCGTGCTTCGCGTGTGTCCCCGGATCGACAACCGACGGGCACGGCCACGCGCCCGCGGCCGTCGCGGCCGGTGCGGTCGCCTTGCTCGTCGAGCGTGAGCTCGATCTGGGCGTCCCCGAAGCCGAGGTGGGCAGCGTTCGCCGCGCGCTCGGCCCAGTCGCCGCGCGCCTGCACGGCAATCCGTCCCGTTCGATGCGCTGCCTTGGCGTGACCGGCACCAACGGCAAGACCACGACCACCTACCTGCTCGAGGCCATCGGCCGCTCGGCGGGCGAGCGGGTGGGGCTGGTGGGCACGACCGGTGCTCGGGTCGACGGCCATCCGGTGCCTCTCGACCACACGACGCCGGAGGCGACCGAGCTCCAGGAGCTGCTCGCCCAGATGGTGACGGCCGGAGTGCACACGGTGGCGATGGAGGTGTCGTCACACGCCCTCGAGCAGCACCGAATCGACGGCACCTGGTTTGCCGCGGTGGGGTTCACCAACCTCACCCACGACCACCTCGACTTTCACGGCTCGATCGAGTCCTACTTCGAGGCCAAGGCCCGCCTGTTCCAGCGCGCGCGCACTGCAAGCGCGGCCATCGGCGTCGACGAGCACCACGGCCGTGAGTTGCTGCGGCGAGTGCGCCGCGAGGGCTTGCCCGTCGTCACGTACTCGCTCGACGCCTCCGATGCCGACATCGTCGCCGAAGACCTCGAGGTCGATCTGCGCGGCGCCCGATTCACGCTGCGCGATCGCCGGTCGGAGGTCACCGCGGGGATTCGGCTCTCGCTGCTCGGTCGCTTCAACGTTGCAAACGCGCTGGCCGCGGCCGCGATCGCGTTGGTTGCCGGCTTCGACCTCGGAGCCGTCGCCGACGGACTGTCGACCACGATCATCGTGCCCGGGCGCTTCGAAAGCGTCGACGCCGGACAGCCGTTCACGGTGTTGGTCGACTTCGCGCACACCCCCGATGCCCTGGCATCCGCATTGGCCGCGGCTCGCTCACTGGCCGATGGGCACCGCGTGATCGTCGTGTTCGGCTGCGGTGGCGATCGCGATCGCGAGAAGCGGCCGTTGATGGGCGCTGCCGCCGCCGCGGGTGCTGACGTCGCGGTGATCACGTCGGACAACCCGCGTGGTGAAGATCCGGCCGCGATCGCCAACGAAGTGTTGGAGGGGCTACACGCTGGACCCGCCGCGACGGTTGTCGAGCTCGATCGACGCGCCGCGATCAGGACCGCACTCGCGCAGGCCACTCCCGGCGATGTGGTTGTGATCGCAGGGAAGGGGCACGAGGTCGACCAGACCGCCGCCGGCGTGCACGTTCCGTTCGACGACCGAGCGGTGGCTCGCGATGAGCTCGGAGCTCGCGCATGGAGCTGACCGCGCGGGATGTGGTGACCGCGACTGGCGGCGAGATCGTCAGTGGGGTTCCCGACGCCCGCATCGCGTCGGTAACCATCGACTCGCGCCAGCTGCTGCCCGGCGCGTGCTTCTTCGCGATCCGTGGCAAGCGTGACGGGAACGACTTCGTGGCGGTTGCCTTCGACCGAGGGGCCACGGTTGCAGTGACTGCGGGACCAATCGCCACACCGAAGTCGGGTGCGACCATTGTGCGCGTCGCCGATGCGATGAGCGCATTGACGGCGCTCGCTCGCTTTGCTCGTGCTCGTCTCAGTGATGCGACGGTTGTCGGCATCACGGGCTCGGCTGGCAAGACGGCGACGAAGGACTTGACTGCCGCGGCGCTCGCACCGAGCCGACGCGTGCACGCGAGCCCGTCGTCGTTCAACAACGAAGCAGGGCTGCCGCTCACGCTCTTGGGTGCGCCCGACGATGTCGAGGTCATCGTTGCCGAGATGGGCGCGCGATTCGCAGGGAACATCACCGATCTGGCGGCAATCGCCGAGCCGCGGGTCGGGGTGATCACGCACATCGGGCTCGCTCACGCGGAGCACTTGGGTGGTCGTGAAGGCATCGCTCGCGTGAAGGGCGAGCTCCTCGAGGCGCTCCCAGCCGATGGTCTTGCCGTGCTGAACGACGAGTGTGAGGCCACTCCCGAGCTGGCCCGACGCACCGCGGCCCGAGTGCTGCGCGTCGGACGAACCGCTACCAGCGAGGTGCGCGCGTCCCAGGTGACACTCGACGACGAACTGCGGGCGCGCTTCGTGCTCGAAAGCGCTTGGGGCACTGCACCGGTCGTGCTCTCGCTGCGGGGTGAGCATCACGTGGTGAACGCGCTCCAGGCCGCGGCGGTTGCGTTGGAGCTTGGCGTGGAACTCGATGCTGCGGTCGCCGGGTTGGCGAACGCGCGTACGGCAAGCCAGCGCATGGATTTGATCCACTCGGCCGGTGGTGTCCTCGTCATGAATGACGCCTATAACTCGAGCCCCACCTCGGCTGCCGCCGCGCTGCGGTCGCTCGCGCGCTTGGACGTTCCGGGTCGGCGCGTCGCTGTGCTCGGGGAGATGCTCGAGCTCGGCGATCAGTCCGATGAGGAGCACGAGGCGATCGGGGCACTCACCGCCGCCGCCGGCATCGACGTGCTCATCGCCGTCGGCCGGCAGTCGGAACGCATGGCGGCGGGAGCGCGCGGAAGCGACGTCTCGATCGTGATGGTCGCTGATCCCAACGACGCATCGGATGTCGTCGCCGGCGCCGTCCGACGCGGTGACGCCGTGCTCGTGAAGGCCAGTCGCGCCATCGGGCTCGAGCGAGTGGCTGAGGCGCTCGCGGCCGAAGATGGTGCATCGTGATCGCGCTGCTGATTGCGGTCGGCGTCGCGTTCGGCACGACGGTGCTCGGCACTCCGTTGCTCATCCGGGTCCTGCGGAAGCGGGGGATTGGGCAGCTGATCCGAGACGACGGCCCATTCACGCATCCCCACGCGGGCAAGGCAGGGACGCCGACGATGGGCGGCATCGCCATCGTCGCCGGCGTGACGCTCGGGTATGCGGTGGCGCACCTGCGCGGCGAAGAGCTGAAGTTCGCACGCGCCGGCCTCTCGCTCATCTTTCTCATCATCGGGATCGCGATCGTCGGGTTCATCGACGACTACCTGGCCGTGCGGCGCGGCCGCAACCTCGGGCTGCGCAAGCGTGGCAAGACCGCGGGGGAGCTCGTCGCCGCCGGCGGGTTCGCACTCGTGGCGCTCAATTGGGTCACCGTGTCGACGAACCTCTCGTTCACCCGAGTGATCGACCTTCGCCTCGGGTCGACGCTGTGGTTCTTCCTCGCGGTGTTCGTGATCTTCGGCAGCTGTAACGCAGTGAACCTGACCGATGGGCTCGACGGGCTCGCCGCAGGAGCGGCAACGCTGACCTTCGGAGCGTTCATGGTCATCGGCTTCTGGCAGTTCCGTCACCCCGGCGTCTACGGCGTCGAGCCGGCGTCGACCATCGACATGGCGGTCGTCGCCGCCGCCCTCACCGGCGCATGCGCCGGGTTCCTGTGGTGGAACGCGGCCCCGGCTCGGATCTTCATGGGCGATACCGGATCGTTGGCGATCGGTGCCGGGATGGCCGGCCTCGCTCTGCTGTCCAACGTGCTCTTGTTGCTCCCGATCCTCGGTGGCTTGTACGTCATCGAGACCGTGAGCGTCATCGTGCAGGTGATCTCGTTTCGCGGCTTCCATCGACGCGCGTTCCGCATGGCGCCGATCCATCACCATTTCGAAGTCGTCGGTTGGCCCGAGTTCACGGTCATCGTGCGGTTCTGGCTCTTTGCCGGCGTGTGCGTCGCGCTTGCGCTCGGGCTGTTCTACGCCGACTTCATCAACATCCCGGGAGCGATCGACTGATGGAGACGGGGCAGAATCGACCCGACAAGTCGCCACAACAGCGGGTGGTGGTCATTGGTCTCGCCGTCACGGGCGATGCACTCGTGCGGTACCTCACGCGCCGGGGCGACCAGGTGATCGTGATCGAAGACACGCCGGGCCCCGGTCCGGAGTACGCGGCACGTGCGCAACAGGCGCGTGCGGCGGGAGCCGAAGTCGTCGAGCGTCCCGGCGCGGCTCGTGAGGGATCGTTGGCCGCGGTCGCTGACCTCGTGGTGCCCAGTCCCGGTGTGCCCGAACGCCATCCGGCGATCGCGGCAGCGCGGCGGGCCGACGTGCCCGTGCGATCCGAGGTCGACCTCGCGTCTGAGCGCGCGGGGCGTGCCGACGGTCCGATGCTCGCTGCAGTCACCGGGACGAACGGCAAGACCACCGTCACCACGCTCACGGCAGCGATGCTCACGACTGCGGGGGTTCGCGCGGTCGCGGCCGGGAACATCGGGCGTCCGTTGCTCGAGGCGGTGGAGGACGCGGTCGATGTCGTCGTCGCCGAAGTTTCGTCCTTCCAGCTCAACTTCACCACCACAGCCTTTCGCCCACGCGCCGCCACCCTCTTGAACCTGGGCGCGGATCACCTCGACTGGCATCGGACGTTCGACGCGTATGCGCGGGCGAAGAGCAACGTGTTCGTGCATCAGCAGGGCGACGATCTGCTCGTCTTCAATGCCGACGACCCCGTCGTCGCGGGCCTAGCCGCCGAAGCGCGCGGGCGTCGCGTGCCGTTCTCCGTCGCGCCGGGTGCGGCGTCGGGGTTTCGGGTCGTCGACACCGCGTCGGGTCAGATGCTGGTGACCGCCGATGACACCGAGCTGGTGGCGCTCGAGATGCTGCCGCGCCGCACGCCGCCCGATGTAGCCAACGCGCTCGCGGCGTCGGCGTTGGCGATCGATCTGGGTGCAAACGTCGCGTCAGTTCGCGAGACACTTCTCGGGTTCGGTGGTCTCGCGCACCGCACGCAGCTCGTGACTGAGCGCGCCGGGGTTCGATACGTCGACGACTCGAAGGCCACCAATGTGCACGCCACCGTCGCTGCCGTCGCGGGGATGGAAAACGTCGTGCTGTTGGCCGGCGGACGGAACAAGGGTCTCGACCTCACCGAGCTGCGAGCGTTGGCGCCACGACTGCGAGCAGTGGTCGCGATCGGTGAGGCCGCTGACGAGGTTGCCGACGCGTTCGCAGGGATGACGCCGGTGGTCGTCGCCACGACGATGCGCGACGCCGTGCGAGCGGCGCGCGACGCGGCCGAGCCGGGCGATACCGTGTTGCTCTCGCCTGCGTGTGCATCGTTCGACTGGTACCCGTCGTACTCGGCACGCGGTGACGACTTTGCGCGCGAAGTGCGCGCACTTGTGGAGGTCGACGGGTGACCGCCGCACCGAAGCGCCCTCCGGTCGCTTGGCCCGGTACCTACGTGATGCTCGTCGCCACGATCGCGGTGCTCAACGTGGTGGGAGCCGTCATGGTGCTGTCGGCGTCTTCAGTCGTCTCGATCGACGGTCACGGGTCGGCCTGGTACACGTTCACGCGTCAGCTGGCTTGGACGTTGCTCGGCGTGATCGGATTCACGCTCGCGCAACGAATTGACTATCGACGTTGGCGCAGTGTTGTCGAGCCAGTCGTGTTCGTGACCGGTCTCATGCTGCTGCTTGTTCTCGTGCCCCACGTCGGGATCGAATCGGGGAACGCGCGCCGCTGGCTGGGTGTCGGCGCGTGGAGTGTGCAACCAAGCGAGCTCGCCAAGCTTGCGCTCGTGGTGTTCGCGGCGGAAGTGCTCACCCGGCGGGAGCACGAGGTCGACAACTGGCGCCGCACGCTCCGACCCGTGCTCTTGGTCCTTGTGGTCTTTGCCGTGCTCATCGCGCGGGAACCCGACTTCGATTCAGCCGTGCTGATCGCCGTCATCGTGGGTGCGGTACTTCTGGTGGGAGGTGTCCGCATCGCGCACCTCAGTGTTGTTGGGGGCGCCGGTCTGGCTGGAGCGATCGTGGTGACCCTCTCGTCCGACTACCGGCGCGAGCGCATGATGAGCTTCCTCCACCCCGCAGCTGATGCCGCGAACACCGGTTATCAGGCACTCCAAAGCACGATCGCCCTGGGCAGTGGCGGTATCGACGGTGTCGGGCTCGGCGCAGGGCGGTCAAAGTGGCTCTTCCTGCCGAATGCGCACACGGACTTCATCTTCGCGGTGATCGGGGAAGAGCTCGGCTTGATCGGCACGTTCATGGTGCTCGGACTCTTCCTCGCGTTCATCGTCCTCGGCACTCGCGCCGCGCTGCGCGCGCCGGATCGCTTTGGCATGCTCCTCGCCGCGGGCATCACCGTGTGGGTCGGAGCTCAGGCACTGCTCAACATTGGCGGAGTGATCGGGTTGCTCCCGGCGTCAAGCGTGCCTCTACCGTTCGTCTCGTTTGGTGGCTCGGCGCTCGTGGTCACCATGGTCGCGGCGGGTGTGCTCGCCAACGTGGCGAAGCAGCCGGCCGGAGATGCCGCCAACCCGAGCCATCGTTCGCGTCACAACATGGCGAAGCAGACACGGTGAAGACCGAAGCAAAAACACCCGTGTACGCGCTCGTCACGGGCGGCGGCACCGGTGGCCACGTGTACCCCGCACTGGCGGTTGCCGAGGAGCTCGTACGCCGAGGTCACGAGCGATCCGCCATCCACTTCGTCGGCGCGCAGCGCGGGCTCGAAGCTACGGCGGTGCCCGCCGCGGGGTTCGGGATCGATCTTCTCCCCGGTCGTGGCATCCGCAGGAGCATGCGACCGGCGGCGCTCCGAGCGAACGCGGGAGCGTTGTTCGGTGCGTGCCGTGCGTTCGCGCGCGCATTTCGACTCGTCGGGCGACTCCGTCCTCGCGTGGTGTTGGGTGTGGGCGGTTTCGCGTCGCTGCCATGTGTGGTGGCCGCGCGACTACGCCGGATCCCCGCGGTCGTCCACGAGCAGAACGCGGCACCGGGGTTGGCCAACCGCATCGGCGTTCGACTCGGCGCGCGTCCCGCGGTGTCGCTCCCTGAGACCCGACTCCGCGGTGCGGTCGTCACGGGCAATCCCATCCGCCCGGAGATCGCCACGATGCGACGAGCCCCAACCGCGCCTCCGCTGATCGCGGTCTTCGGTGGCAGTCTCGGCGCGCGCCGCATCAACGACGCGGCCTTGGAACTCTTTGACCGGTGGCGTGATCGAGCTGATGTTGCGGTCGTTCACGTGGCCGGTCCGCGCGACCACGAGCGCTGCCAGGCCCGACTGAACGAAGACCGTCGACCAACCGATCGTCTCGCGTACGAGCTCGTCGCGTACGAAGAACAGATGACGCGCCTCTATTCGGCCGCCACACTGGTGGTGTGCCGTGCGGGAGCGGTCACGATCGCCGAGCTCGCCGCCACTGGAACGCCGGCGATCCTCGTGCCGTTGCCCGGTGCGCCCCACGACCATCAGACCCGCAATGCCGAGGCGTTGGTGCGCGTAGGCGCGGCGGTGCTGGTGCCAGATACCGAGCTTGACGCGGCGCGGCTGGCCCACGAGCTCGACCTACTCCTGGCTAGTCATGCTCGGCTCGAGGCGATGGGAGTCGCGGGGCGCGACGTGGCCCGTCCCGACGCGGCCGAGCGCGTGGCCGACATGGTCGAGGAGGCCGCGCGTGCCGCCTGACCTTGACCTTTCGACACCTCGAGCGCTGCACGTCGTCGGTGTGGGCGGCGCGGGGATGAGCGCGATCGCCGCGGTCTTCGCTCGTATGGGCCACGCCGTGAGTGGCTCCGACCTGCGCGAGTCGGCTCGCACCGAGCGGCTCCGAGCGATGGGCGTGGCCGTGCATGTTGGCCACCACGCGGAGCACCTGCCCCACCCTCTCGATGCGGTCATCGTCTCCACCGCGGTGCCCATGACGAACCCAGAAGTGGCCGCCGCGCGCGAGCAAGGGATTCCGATCGTCCGTCGGGCTCAGGCGCTCGCCAGCATCGTGGCAACCCGGCGTGGGATCGCCGTCGCCGGGAGCCACGGCAAGACGACGACCTCGTCGATGCTCACGCTGTGCCTGCGCGCGGCGGGTTGGAGTCCGAGCTTCCTGATCGGTGGCGACCTCAACGAGGTCGGCACGAACGCGGCGTACGACAGTGGCGACTGGCTCGTCGTCGAAGCTGACGAGAGCGACGGGACGTTCCTCGACCTTGCATCCGAGGCCGGCATCGTCACGAACGTCGAAGCCGACCACCTCGACCACTACGGCGACTTCCCGAAGCTGGTGGCCGCGTTCCACACCTTCGTCGACGCACTCTCCGGAGCTCGCGTCGTGTCGGCGGACGATCCGATCACCCGAGATCTCACCCGAGCTCACGACAACGTCGTCACGTTCGGCAAGGCGGACGACGCCGACTACCGGATCGACCAATACGTCGGGACGCGATCGGGCAGTCGCTTCGACCTGGTGCACGACGGGACGGTGCTCGGCACGATCGAGCTCCCGGTCCCAGGTGCGCACAACGCCGCGAACGCGGCCGCGGCGGCCGCGATGGCGCTGGAGATCGGCGTGCCGTTCGACGCCGTGCGCACAGCCTTCGCCGGGTTCGGCGGTGTTGCGCGCCGGTTCCAGTTCCGAGGCGAGATCGGTGGGGTGACGCTCGTCGACGACTACGCACACATCCCGGGAGAAGTTGCGGCCATGGTGCGCGCGGCCCGGGAAGGCGATTGGAACCGGGTCGTGGTGATGTTCCAACCGCACCGTTACACGCGCACGGCTCGGCTGTGGCGTGACTTCGCCGATGCGTTCATCGAGGCCGACGCGATCGTTCTCTCTGACGTCTACCCGGCCGGCGAGCAGCCGCAACCGGGCATCTCCGGACGACTCCTCGTTCGATCCGTGCTCGACGCGCACCCCGCGGCGCCGGTCACGTATCTGCCGCGCCACGCGGATGTCGTCAACCATGCGTTGCGGCTGACCCGCCCAGGCGACGTGCTGCTCGCGCTCGGAGCGGGCGACATCGGCACGGTGCTCGACGAGTGGCTCGGCACGGAGGCGGCGCTGTGAGCATGGAGGATCTTGCCGCGGTGCTCGAGGAGCGCCTGCCGGGTCTGGTCACCCGCGACGCGCCGATCGCCGAGCTCACGACGTATCGGGTGGGTGGACCGGCCTCGGTGCTCGTGCGCGTTGGCGACGAGGCAACGCTCGTTTCGCTCGCTTCGGTGCTGACGTGCGCCAAGCCGGCGGTGCTCCTGGTGGGCCGTGGTTCGAACCTGCTCGTCGCTGAACGCGGCTTCCGCGGCGTCGCGGTCGCATTGGAAGGCAAATTCCTCGCGATCGAGATCGACGCCGAGGCGGCAACGGTCCGCGCCGGGGGCGCGGTCGCGCTGCCCACGTTGGCTCGACGCGCGTCCGCCGCGGGCGTGGGCGGACTCGAGTTCCTGGTCGGCATCCCCGGCTCGGTCGGAGGTGCCGTGAAGATGAATGCCGGTGGGCACGGCCGCGAGACCGCCGATGTGCTTGAGCGGGCGTGGGTGCTTGACCTGCTCGCCGATGAGCATGCTCGAACCGAAGAACGTCGCACCGATGCGCTCGACTTCTCGTACCGGCATTCGAACCTCGAGGCCGCGCACGTGGTCGTGAGCGCCGAGCTCGTAGGGGAGCGCGCCGACCCAACCATGTGTGATGAGCGCATCGCGGAGATCGTTCGATGGCGGCGGGAGAACCAACCCGGCGGCTCGAACGCGGGGTCCGTGTTCCGGAACCCACCGGGCGACTCTGCCGGACGGCTGATCGACGAAGCCGGGCTCAAGGGTGTGCGCGTCGGTGGGGTCGTGGTGTCCGAGAAGCACGCAAACTTCTTCCAAGCCGAGGCCGGAGCCACGGCCGACGACGTCGCGCGGCTGGTCGACACCGTGCGCGCCCGCGTGGCCGAGGCCACGGGCGTGCACCTCCAGACCGAGCTGCGGATGGTCGGCTTCGACGAGCGAGAGGAGCAAGCATGACGACCTATGCCCCGGCGCCACCGCGCGCGATGCCGCGCCGTGCGCCGATCGACCCACGGGTGCGCGCCCGGCGCGTCGCGGTGACGCGAGAGGCAGGCCGGCGACGGCTCCGCCGCCTGCTCTGGGCGCTTGGCGCGCTCGGGTTCGCCGCGGTCGCGGCGGGTGCGGTCGTGTCGCCATTGCTCGACTTGAACCAGATCGCGGTCACGGGCGTCGGTGGCGCGCACGCCGACGAGGTGCGCGCGGCTGCAGGCGTGGACGCCGGTGCCGCGCTCCTCCTGCTCGACACCGGTGCAGTCACGGACCGCGTCGAGGCGCTGCCGTGGGTCGACGAGGTGAACGTTGCTCGACAGCTGCCCGGCACGCTGCGCGTCGAGGTGACCCCGCGCTTCCCGGTCGCGTGGCGCACGACCGAGACCGGCGAGATCGAAGTCCTCGACAGCAGGGGTACCGTGATCTCGACCGCGGCGGCACCGGACCCCGCGCTGCCGGAGCTCCTCGCCGGCTCAGGGCGAGTCGGCGCGGCGGCTCGAGTCGCGGGTGCGCTCTCGAGCCCGCTGCGCCCGCAGGTGGTGTCGATCTGGGTGAGCGACGGCAACGCCGTCGTGACGCTGCACGCCGGCCCCGAGCTCCGGTTCGGTGCGATCAGCGACCTGGGGGCCAAGGTGCGGGCCTCGGAGGCGATGCTCGCGGAGCTGGCGGGCACGCCGGTCCGCTACATCGATGTCACGGTCCCGAGCGCGCCCGTTACGGGCTGAGGGAAGGCAATTCCGTTGGAGCCCATGGAACCGCGGGCGGGTAGGCTGATCGGCGATCACACGACGGTGCCGTGGCCCCCGGAGCCCCGCTCGGAGCGGTCGGAGCGCCCGCCTGGCGTCATCGAGGTCGTCCCTGATGTGGACGACTCCGATGTGGACGACTGGAAGGCCGACGACGAGCCCGAGATCCCCCGGTCCGAGCCATCGGGGGACGACAATGGTGGAGTCGGCACTCCGGAGGAGCCGAGCGACCCACCGGACCGACCCGCGCCGCGGGACGGCACCGTGAGCGCAAGTGGAAGGACGACCGAGATGCTGGGGGACCCACAGAACTACCTGGCGGTCATCAAGGTTGTCGGCGTGGGCGGCGGCGGCGGCAACGCCGTCAACCGCATGATCGACGCAGGCTTGAAGGGCGTCGAGTTCGTGGCCGTGAACACCGACGCGCAGTCGCTGCTCATCAGCGACGCCGACGTGAAGCTCGACATCGGTCGCCAGCTCACTCGCGGCCTCGGTGCTGGGTCCGATCCCGAGCTCGGCCGCCAAGCCGCCGAGGACCACCGGGACGAGATCGAAGAGGTGCTCAAGGGCGCCGACATGGTCTTCGTCACCGCGGGTGAAGGTGGTGGCACCGGCACTGGCGGCGCACCTGTCGTTGCCGAGGTCGCGCGCGCCCTCGGCGCGCTCACGATTGCGATCGTGACCCGCCCGTTCAGCTTTGAAGGTCGGCGCCGTTCGGTGCAGGCCGACGGCGGGATCCAACGACTGCGCGCCAGCGTCGACACGATGATCGTCGTCCCCAACGACCGTCTGCTCGAAGTCGCCGACGAGAAGTCGTCGTTGCTCACGGCGTTCAAGATGGCCGACGATGTGTTGCTCCAAGGTGTGCAGGGCATCGCCGACATGATCACGACGCCCGGGTTGATCAACACCGACTTTGCCGACGTGCGCGCCGTCATGAAGGACGCTGGCAACGCGCTCATGGGGATTGGGACCGCGTCGGGTGAAGGTCGTGCCCTCTCGGCGGCCCGCACGGCGATCTCGAGCGTGTTGCTCGAGGCGAGCATCGAAGGTGCGCGAGGTCTGCTGCTGAACGTTGCCGGGCCGTCCGATCTCGGTCTGTTCGAGGTGAACGAAGCGGCCGAAGTGGTCAAGGAGACCGCGCACCCTGACGCCAACATCATCTTCGGCGCCACGATCGACGATTCGCTCGGCGACGAGGTTCGCATCACCGTCATCGCGGCTGGCTTCGATCGTGCGGGTGAGAGCCGACCGATCACCCGCCGCACCGAGTCCACGCTCGGGCTGAGCGATGAGCCGGCCCGGTCGGTGTTCGACGACGACGACGGAGGCGGCAGCGGGGGCGGCGACGACGACGACTTCGACGTGCCCGAGTTCCTGCGGTAGCACGCGCCGTCGGCGCAGCGAGAGCACCATGATCGAGATCGCGCTCGGGGCTGGTCGCGCCATCTGG
Organism: Acidimicrobiia bacterium; assembly: GCA_031406505.1. Classification (GTDB taxonomy): domain Bacteria; phylum Actinomycetota; class Acidimicrobiia; order IMCC26256; family PALSA-555; genus SHVJ01. The sequence continues at coordinate 16,783 of JANOHN010000141.1, forward strand.
ACCGACCGGCATGGTGGGGTCTCCGCGCCGCCCTACGACACTGCCAACCTCTCCGGGCGCGGCGGCGACCAGCCGGCAGCCGTGCGGGAGAACCGACGCCGTGTGAGCGAGAGGCTCGGCACGAGCCCCCCGGACGAGTGGTGGTGGCTCCACCAGGAGCACGGTCGCACCGCGGTCCTTGCCGACGGACCGGTGCCCCCCGACACACCAGCGGCCGATGCGCTTGTCACCACCACGACGGGCGTCCCGCTCGTGGTGCTCACCGCGGACTGCGCGCCGATCGCGCTTTCGACCGACGACGCCGTCGGAGTGGTGCACGCGGGCTGGTCCGGGCTCCTTGCGGGGGTGGTCGAGGCCGCGGTGTCGATGCTCCGCAGCGTGGGGCGAGGCCCGGTGCGGGCGGTGCTCGGTCCCTGCATCCATCCCGCCAACTACGAGTTCAGTCGGGCCGACCTCGATCGCATGGTGGACGCGTTCGGCCCGACGGTGGAAGGGCGAACATCCGACGGGCGACCCGCGCTCGATCTTCCTGCCGCGGTGCGAGCGGCGCTGCACGCGGTGGACGTGCGCGCATTCGAGGATGTCGACGTGTGCACCGCCGCGTCTCTCGACCACTTCTCGTACCGTCGCGACGGTGAGACCGGACGCCAGGCGCTCGTCGTGGTTCGCGACGGATGAGTCGCGACCTATGAGCCAGGTCGCGCCCGCGGACGTCGCGGCCAACGTGAGCAGCGTGCGCAGTCGGATCGATGCCGCCGCCCGGCGCGCCGGACGCGATCCGGGCACCGTCACGCTCGTCGCCGCGACCAAGACAGTCCCGGCCGAGGTCGTCGCGGCCGTCGTCGCTGCGGGCGTGGTCGATCTCGGCGAGAACCGCGCGCAGGAGCTGTTGGCCAAGGCGCCCGTTCTGGCTGAGGAGGTGCCGACACCTCGATGGCACTTCATCGGCAGCTTGCAGCGAAACAAGGTGCGGAGCCTCGTGCCCTGGGTGAGCCTTTGGCAGTCCGTGGATCGTGCACCGCTCGGTGTGGAGATCGCTCGGCACGCGCCGGGAGCGCATGTGCTGGTCGAAGTGAACCTCGATGGCGAGCCGGCGAAAGCCGGGTGCGCGCCAGAGGAGGTACCGGCGCTGGTCGACGCGCTCCTCGGGCTCGAACTGGTCGTGGACGGCCTCATGGCGGTGCCACCCGCGGCCTCGGAGGCACGCCCGTGGTTCGCCGCCCTCGCCGCGCTGGCCGCCCGTGTGGGGGTGCGAGACCTCTCGATGGGGATGACGAGCGACTTCGAGGTCGCGGTCGAGGAAGGGGCCACGATCGTTCGCGTCGGCCAATCCCTCTTTGGCCCCCGCCCAGGATCACAGCGCCCCAAGATCTGAAGGGGACCGGGGTAACCTGGGATCACGGAGGGCGTGCAGCCGCGTGCACGCGATGGTGTGGCATCCCTGTGGCGTCGTGCGATGGTCTATCTAGGCCTCCAAGACGATGAGGACTATTCGTACGATCAGTACGGCTACGCGCCCCATGACGAGGATCCGTACGCGGGCGACGACCCATACGCCGCGGAAGGACGCCCGCCGGGTCCCGGCGGGGGTGGTCAGGATTACGCCGAGGTCGGGGCGCGCGGATTCCCTGAGACCCGCGACGTTCGCCCTTTGCGCGAGGTGCAGCAGCTTCCCGCCCGCGAGTACGGCGAGCCCACGGTCCGCCCGATTCCCCGCGACGAGCCGCCGTCGGGGGTCACCGTCACCAAGCCGGCCGTCGTCCGGGCCGTTCCGACGAGCGCAGCCCGGGTGCATGTGGTCGAGCCGCATGGCTTCAACGACGCGCCCGAGATCGGCGATCGGGTCAAGGAGAACCAGGCGGTGATCCTCAACCTCCAAGGCGTGCCGCGGGAGCTCCAACGCCGCCTCATCGACTTCAGCAGCGGGCTTGCCTACGCCGTCGGGGGATCGATGTCGCGAGTGGCGGACTCGGTGTTCCTCATCACGCCCCTGAACGTGCACATCTCCGAGGAGGAGAAAGACAAGCTCAGGGACCGAGGCTTGTACCGGTGAGCGATCCGTCGCAGCGCGAGGGCGGCTGAGTGCTGGCCAGCGCAGTCACCGAAATCCTGTGCCCGATCCTCACCATCTTCACGGTGCTGCTGTTCGCGCGGGCGGTGCTGTCGTGGTTCCCGGCGCAGTCGGGGACGTTTCTCGCTCAGTGCAACGACGTGCTCCGCCTGCTCACCGACTGGGCCGTGGTGCCACTCCAACGCATCATCCCGCCAGTAGGCATGATCGACATCTCGTTCCTCGTGTTGGTCTTCGGCCTCTTCATCCTCCGCAACGCGATCTGCAGCGCCTGAACCCGTTGCGCAGGGTGCGATGGCCGGTCCCTTCGGACGGCCTCGCCCGGCGTCTGTAGCATGGTCGGCCATGGCAACCATGGACATCACTCCCCAAGAGCTCCGCGATATCGAGATCCGCGAGGCGTGGCGCGGGTATCACCGCGACGACGTCGACGAGCTGCTCGAGCGCGCCGCGGCCACGATCGAGCACCTCGAGATGGAGCTCGCGCAGAACCGCGGTCGCGGTGGTGGAGCACCGGTTGCGGCCGCTCCGCCCGCGCCCGCGCCGATCCTCGCGCAGCCCGCGCCGATGGCCACCGCTCCACCGCCCGCGCGAGGGCCGGATTCCGATGTGATCCAACGGACGCTGCTCCTCGCGCAGAAGGCGGCCGACGAGGCCGTCGCCGACGCGAAGGCCAAGGCGCAGGAGATCGTCAGCGAGTCCGAAGCACGGGCGCAGGAGCTGGTCGCCGAAGCTGAGGCCAACGCCCGTCGTATCGCCGACGTCGAGAAAGCGCGGCTCGAAGAGGACATCGCTCGCCTCACGGATGCACGCGACGTGCTCACGTCCGACGTCGACGCACTCGAGCGCTTCGAGCAGGAGTACCGCGACCGGCTGCGGAGCGCGATCCAAGCCGAGCTGGAGATGCTCGAGGCAACGGTTGGCGCCAACGTCCGTCCGGAGCTGCACGAGGTCGACATGCCCGACAGCGGGCCGTCGTGGTCAGCCTCGCAGGAGGGGGTGGCGCCGGCGCCGGCAGCAGCCGACCCGTCGCCCACGCCCACGGTCCACATCGAAGCGGTTCCTGCGTACAACGCGGAGGTTGAGGCCGACTGGGATCCCGCGCCGGCCGGAGGATGGAGCGACGCCGGAGCGGCTGAGGTCGACGATGGCACCGAGCTCGGGCTCGTGGCCGATGACGACTACGTGGCGCAGGGCGACAGCCTCGACGACGACGCATTCTTCGCGTCGCTGCGCGAAGCCGTGCGTGATGACGCGCCGCTCGGACCGGCACGCGACGACGACTCGCAGTACTTCGACGAGGACGACACCGAGGAGCACCGCCGCCTCTTCAAGCGCCGTCGCTAGCCGCGAGCCGCAACCTCCACGAGGACCTGGCAGTCGGTCTCGCCGACCGTCAGCAATGCGAGCGTCTCGTTGCCGGCGTCCTCGGTGACGTCGAACGACGCTGCGAGCACCTCGCCCATGATCCAGTCATGGTGCTCGAGGGCCGCCGCGGCAACTGGGCCGAGTGCGTGCAGCTCGACGCGGATGCGGTCGGAGAGCTGAAGGTCGAGGTCGCGACGATGATCGTTGAGGGCGCGCACGAGCTCACGCGCCAGGCCTTCGGACCGCAAGGCGTCGTCGAGCGTGGTGTCGAGCGCGACCGCGAGCCCGCCGTCCTGCGCGAGCACGAGCTCTTCGTGCGCCGTCGCCCGCACGTCCAGGTCGTCGGAGCCGAGCTCGATGACCTCACCGTCGACCTCGACTCTGTATACGCCGTCGTCCGTGAGCGCGCGCCGCACCTCGGCGCCGTCAGCGGCGGCCAGTGCCTCCTTCAGGCGGGGCATGCGCGAACCAATCCTCGGCCCGAGCGCACGAAAGTTGGGCACCACGGCGTACTCGAGAAGTCCCTCGAGGTCGGAGAGCAGGGCGACGTGCTTGACGTTGAGCTCGTCGGCGATCTCGGCCAGCAGCTCCGGAGTGAGTGCGCTCGGCTGGGGGAGGAGCACGAGCGCCCGCGGGAGGGGCTGGCGGACCTTGAGGCGAGCCTCCGCACGCGCGGCCCGGCCCAATGTGACGACCTGACGCGCGAGCGCGACGGCGTCCTCGAGCTCGGTGTCGATCGCTTCGGAGTCGGCGGTCGGCCATTCGGCGAGGTGAACCGACCTGTCAGTGCCAACGAGGTTCGCGTAGAGCTCGTCGGCGAAGAAGGGGCAGAACGGGGCGAGGAGCGTGCACGCGGTGACGAGGGCTTCGTGCAGCGTGGCATGCGCGGCGGGGTCGGCTGACTTCCAGAAGCGCGCCCGGCCGCGGCGTACGAACCAGTTCGAGAGGTCGTCGATGAGGGCTTCGAGCGCTTGCGCCCCGCCGAGCGCGTCGTAGCCCTCCAACGCGTCGGTGACCACTCGGACGGTTGAGTGAACGCGGGAACGAGCCCATCGATCGAGGACGTGCACCGGCGGCGAGGTGCCCTCGCTCGGTTCCCACTCGTCGAGACGCGCGTACGTGATGAAGAACGAGTACGTGTTCCACAACGTGAGTAGGAAGCGGCGCGTCGACTCGTCGATGGCTTGGTTGTCGATCCGCCGGTTCGTCCAAGGCGATCCCGCCGAGAAGAAGTACCACCGCAGCGCGTCGGCACCACGCGTGTCGAGGATCGTCCACGGATCAATGACGTTGCCTCGAGACTTCGACATCTTCTGGCCGTCGCGGTCCACGATGTGTGCGAGGCAAACGACATGTCGATACGGGCTTCGATCGAAGACGAGGGAGTTGACTGCAAGCAGTGAGTAGAACCAGCCGCGCGTCTGGTCGATGGCTTCGCAGATGAAGTCAGCGGGGAACCGCTCGTCGAAGACATCAGCGTTCTCGAACGGGTAGTGGAGCTGCGCCGCAGGCATCGCGCCCGAGTCGAACCATGCGTCGAGCACAGGTGTGACTCGTCGAGCAACGGCTGAGCATTCCGGGCAAGGGATCTCTACGTCGTCGACGGCGGGGCGGTGCAGATCGAGATCGGGCAGGTCATGGCCGGCGAGCTCGGCGAGCTCCGCGACCGAGCCGATGCACGTATCGAGGCCACAGTCGGTGCAGCGCCAGATCGGGAGGGGCGTGCCCCAGAATCGGTCGCGCGACAGCGCCCAGTCGACGTTGTTCGCGAGCCAGTCGCCGAACCGCCCATCCTTGATGTGCTCGGGATGCCAACCCACGGTCTGGTTCTCGCGGATGAGGTCATCACGGCGTTCCGACGTGCGCGCGAACCAGGTTGGCTTGGCCCAGTAGATGAGGGGTGTCCCGCAGCGCCAGCAGTGTGGATACGAGTGGGCGTAGTTCTCGATCTTCTCCAGCCGACCCGTCGCGTCGAGCGCCTCGATGATGTCGGGGTCGGCATCCTTCACGAACCGATCAGCGAACTGAGGCACCGTCGCGTCGAAGTGTGCGGCCTCGTCGACTGGATTCAGCAGGGGGAGTCCTTCGCGTTCGCTCACCTCACGGTCGATCTCGCCGAAGGCCGGCGCGAGATGCACGATTCCGGAGCCGTCATCGACGGTCACGAAGTCGGCTGCGACGACCCGCCATGCGTCCGCGTCGGCTGCAACGGCCAAGAAGTCGAACGGTCGTTCATAGTGGAGCCCCACCAGCTCGCTGACGGCTACCGGGCCGACGATCTCCACGTCGGCTCCGAGCACCGGCTCCACGCGCGAGGCGGCGAGCACGAGATCACGCGTCCCGGCTCGGCCGCGGACCCGCACGTACTGGACGTCAGGGCCGATCGCGGCGGCCACGTTTGAGATCAGGGTCCATGGCGTCGTGGTCCAAACAAGGAGGTCGTACTCACGATCGAGCACGGGGAATCGCACGTAGACCGACGGCTCGGTGATGTCCTCGTAACCCTGCGCGACCTCGTGGCTCGACAAGGCAGTGCCACAGCGTCCGCAGTAGGGGACCACTCGGAAGCCCTCGTACACGAGACCGCGGTCCCACATCGTCTTGAGATGCCACCACACGCTTTCGATGAAGGTGTTGTCGAGCGTCCAGTACGCGTCGTTGGTGTCGATCCACATGCCGATGCGTGCAGTGAGCGACTCGAACTCGTCGACGTATCGATGCACGGACTCGCGGCACCGCTGGTTGAACTCGCCGATGCCGTAGGCCTCGATCTGCTGCTTGCCCGAGAAGCCGAGCTCTTTCTCCACCTCGAGCTCGACCGGGAGACCGTGACAGTCCCATCCTCCCTTTCGGGTGACGTACCGGCCGCGCATCGTGTGGAAGCGGGGATAGAGGTCCTTGAACACACGCGCCCAGACGTGATGGATGCCCGGCTTGCCGTTCGCGGTGGGCGGGCCCTCGTAGAAGACCCACTCCGGAGCGCCTTCACGCTGTCGTAGGCTCTGGGCGAACACATCGTCGCGTGACCAACGCGCGAGCACGCGCTCCTCGAGTGCAACCAGATCGAGGTCGCGGTCCACCGACTCGAAGGCCACCGCGGGAGCGTATCGTGCAGGTTTCCAGCTTCAGTTCCTCATTTGGAGCCAGATGTCAGACGTGAAGGATCTCGTCACCGCCGACGGTGACGCGGTAGTGGTCGCAGTGCACGTGCAACCGCGCGCTGGCCGCACCGCCGTCGTCGGGCGACACGGTGATGCCATCAAGGTTCGGGTGGCAGCGCCTCCGGTGGACGATCGTGCGAACACCGCGACGATCGCGCTGGTCGCGGAGATGTTCGACATCCCCGCGAATGGTGTCACCGTCGTCGCGGGAGAGCGGTCGCGCCTGAAGCGCCTCCGGGTGACCGGCATCGACCACGAGACCGCGGTCGAACGAGTGGAGCAGGCAGTTGCTGCCGCCACGGAGCCGCGGGGCCCGAAGGAACGCCGCCACCGGAGCTGAACGTCGCCAGAGCCGTCTTCGGGGCCGATCGTTGATGCTGGTCGATCCAAGGGCTACGATCTCACGCTCTCCCGGGGCTGATCAGGCCCGTGCCCGCGACCCGAAGGGGATCCAGGATGCCGGGGGCACCACCGAAGAAGAAGTCGACGGCGAAGCGCGCCACGCCGACCAAAGCGCGACCCAAGAAGGCGACGAAGGTCGCCAAGAAGGTCGCGAAGTCGTCGCGCGCGTCCGTGTCCACAGCCAAGAAGCCGGCGAAGAAGGTCACGAAGCCCGCGAAGCGCCCAGCCAAGGGCAAGAGCGCGGTGGCCAAGAAGTCGGCGAAGGCGATCGCGAAGCCGAAAGCCGCGCCGAAGCCGGTGAAGGTCGCCAAGCCGCTGAAGGTCGCCAAGCCAGTGAAAGCCGCGCCGGCGCCGGCGCCCGCGAAGGCAACCAACGCGGCGAAGGCGCCAAAGCCGCCGATCATCACCAAGGTTCCGGCCGCTCGGCTCCCGCAACCCTCGGCCGAGGCGCCGCTGCGAACCAAGATCGGCACCGGTCGCAAGAAGGAAGTGATCTGCGAGCTGTCCGGGTTCGAGGTGATGCCGAGCGCGCCGGCGCTGTCACCCAAGACGCTGGACCGCTTCAAGCAGAAGCTCTTGGAAGAGAAGCAGCGGCTCGCGCAACAGGCCGACGAGCTCTCGGCTGAGGCCGAGCAGCTTGCAGTCGAGAGGGAAGCGGGCGACACGCAGTTCGACGAGGAGTCGGGCGAGGGCGACACGATCAACGTCGAGCGTGAGCGCGACCTGCTGCTCTCCTCGTCGGCTCGCCAAGTCGTCGAGGAGATCGAAGAGGCGTTGACGCGGATCAAGAAGGGCACGTACGGCGTGTGCAAGTACGCCGGCCGCAAGCTCCCGATCGAGCGACTCGAGGCGATTCCCTGGGCGAACGTCTGCGTCGACTGCAAGGCGCGTGCCGAACGCCGACGCTGAGCCACCGAGACGCGCCGCAGGTATCCTGCGGCG